>CACNUO010000001.1 GCA_902623585.1 uncultured Alphaproteobacteria bacterium
TCAGGAACTGCTTTAGGAGCAATAATAGGATTTATTTCTGCAACTGGTTTTGCTTTGTATACTGTTACAATAAGATGGAAACCTGAAACACCAAAATTTACAACAGTTGTTTTAGCGGGAATATTTTGTGCAATATTTGCATTCTTTATCTTAGGATTTTCTTTTGAACCTTTTATTTTAATGCCTGAAATAAATAATTATTTAAGTATACTTCATGGGTTAATTGTAGCAGCTGGTTTGATACTTTATAGTCTTGGAGCAAAATATTTACCCTCAGCTGAGCTAGCACTTTTGTCTTTAATGGAAGTTGTTGGGGGAGTTCTTTGGGTATGGCTTCCTATTTTTGGGATTAATGAAGTGCCAAGTACAACTGTAATAATTGGAGGTTTTATAATAACGTTAGCAGTAGTTTATTATGGTTTTGCTGCTAGGCAGATTGATATCAATATTAAAACTTAAATATTTGCTGTAACTTTATTATTATTTTTTCTTGGTAAATTATTTTTAGACCAAACTGTATCAAGAGCCTTAATCATTTTTTCAATATGCTCTTTTCTATGTTTTGGGGTAACAGTTACTCTCAGTCTTTCTAAACCTTTTGGTACAGTCGGGTAAAAAATTGGCTGTGCATAAATACCATGATCATCAATTAAATCTTTAGACACTTTTTTGCTTAAAAAAGGATCATTAATTAATACTGCTACAATATGAGAATTTGTATCCAAATAAGGGATTGCTAAGGAATCTAAATTTTCTCTTATTAAAGCTGCATTCTCTTTTATTCTTATTCTTAGTTGCTCTGCTAGAGAAACAATATCTATTGCTTTAGCTGCTCCTGCAGCAATTGATGGGCAGATTGAAGTTGTAAAAATAAAACCTGGAGCAAAACTTCTAATGTAGTCAATTATTTCTGAGCTAGCAGCAATATAACCTCCCATTTGACCATATGCTTTTGCTAAAGTTCCATTAATAATATCTATTTTATCTTCAACTCCCATTTCTACTGCAATACCTTTACCTTCTTCACCGTAAAGTCCAACTGAATGAACTTCATCTAAATATGTCATACAGTTATATTTTTTTGCTAACTCTACAATTTTAACTATAGGCGATCTTATACCTTCCATAGAGTATAAACTTTCAAAAACGATTAACTTAGGATTATCTACATTTGACTCTTTTAGTAACTGTTCTAAATGATCAATGTCATTGTGTTTAAATATATGACACTTAGCTCCACTATTCTTAATGCCTTGTATTAAGGATGCGTGATTTAATTCATCAGAAAATATCTCAATATCTTTAATTTTTTTTCCTAAAGTCCATAAAGTAGATTGGTTTGCTGTATAAGCAGAAGCAAAAACTAATGCCGCCTCTTTATTATGAACATTTGCCAGTTTTTTTTCAAGTTCAGTATGATAGGTTGATGTACCAGAAATATTTCTTGTTCCACCTGAACCAGATCCATATTCAAGTAGTGTTTTTACAATTTCATTTACGACTTCTGGGTGCTGACTCATGTTAAGATAGTCATTAGAGCACCAAACCTCTACTTCTCTTTCTTTATTTTTGAAACTTTCATCTGCATTTGGAAAACTTTTTATAGGTCTGTCTATGTTTCTAAAGTCCCTATAAAGACCCTGATCTTTTAAATTTTTTAATTCAGATTTAAAGAAGTTTTTATATTGCATAAATGTTAGATATCTTACCCAATCTTTAATTGTAAGTGTTTAATTGAATGAATTGTCACACCTTATTTCTACTAAAAGACATTCTCCTCCAGACACCATATTTATCTTTAATTATAAATCGATGATACAAAGCCGCTGCAATATGAAGTGAAAAAAGAGCCATTAATATAAGTGCTGAGTAGTAGTGTATAGCTAGAGCTTGCGGGTATAAAAAAAAATTCTCCTCGATTAAAGGTGGTATTTTAATTAATCCCAAGAGATGAACATCTTCTCCTCCAAGCCATGTCATAAAGGTGCCCTGAATAGGAATAAGAATAACTAAACCATAAAGAACAAAATGGACTAAATTCGAAACTAATTTATGAAATAAAGGAATATTTTCATATTTAGGATGAGTATTAAATATGTATTTCCACATTAATCTAAGCACTACTAAACTAAAGACTAAGGTGCCAAAAAATTTATGAGTAATAATAAAACCCATCTTAAGAGGAGAAAATTCCATATTATGAAGGCTAATCCCTGTTGCAACTTGCCAAAAAAGAAGAAGTGCCAATGACCAATGAAAAAGTTTTGCAACCAAGCCCCACGAAGATTTTGTACCTTTAAATTCAACCATTACCAATTTTACAATATAGTGTTATTTATAGAAATATAAGTAATGAAAATAAGAATTTTATCTAGAAAAAGTGATTTGGCAATAATTCAAGCACGTGAATTTTCCGATTATTTGCAATCAAAACATCCTTTTGTAGAAATAGAATTTTTAACAAGAAGTACTTCAGGAGATAAAGATCTAAAAACACCTCTTTCTGAAATGCCGACAGAAGGTGTTTTTACTAATGATTTAAGAGATGAATTAATAAATAACAAATGTGATTTAATTGTCCATTCTTGGAAGGATCTTCCAATTGAAGTTGGCGAGAAAACTAAAATTGCTGCTACATTAAAACGTGCTGATAAACGAGATATATTATTCTTAAAAAAAAACATAACATTAGATTGTAAGAAAATTACTATTCTTTGCTCATCACCAAGAAGACAATATAATTTAGAAAATTTTATTGCAAATTATCTTCCACAAAAGTTTGATGAAGTTTCCTTTGAAAATATAAGAGGCAACATACCCACTAGATTTAAAAAATTTTTGGAAGATCCTGACAGTGATGGTTTTATTGTTGCTAAGGCAGCAATTGATAGATTACTTTTAAATAATTATTCTGAATTTAATGAATTAAAAATAACTCTAAAAAAATATATTAATGAATGTCTATGGTCTGTTTTACCATTGTCTATAAATCCTTGTTCTCCTGGACAAGGAGCTCTAGCGATTGAAACAAGAATTAAAGATAATAAACTTAACGAAATTTTAAATGATATTAATTTTTCCAAAGATTATTCGAATGTTATTCAAGAAAGAAATATTTTAAAAAATTATGGAGGAGGATGTCACCAAAAAATAGGAGTATCTTATATCTCACATAAATTAGGATTAGTTGTATCTAAAAGGGGTGAAGATGAAAATGGTAATCATTTTGAGAGCTGGGATTTTATTGATCCAAAAGATATAAGTTTTTCTAGTAATACAACTGATGAAATTTATCCTGAAAATTTAAAAAATTATAAAATTTTTTCCAGGAAACTATTAAATGAAAATGTTGATGATATAAATAATTTACAAAATAAATGTATTTATGTTTCACGAATTAGCTCAATCCCAGATAAGTCAAAAATCCAATCAAATAATGTTATTTGGACTAGTGGTTTAAGAACATGGAAAAATTTATCTGAAAAAGGTATTTGGGTGAATGGAACCTCAGATGGTTTGGGTGAGGATTTTGATAAAGATATTAATTCACTTACAAATAATCCTTGGGTTAAGTTAACTCATTCTCAATCTCCTGAAAGTTCCATAAAAAATAAAATTGAAACGTATCAATTGGAGTCTATTGATTTTGAAATAGATATAGAAAAGAAAAAGTACTTTTATTGGATGAGCAGTTCAGCTTTTAAGGCGAGTATTGATAAATATCCTAAAATTATAGAAAAATATCATTTTTGTGGCCCAGGAAATACTTACAATGAGATTAGTAAAATATTAGGTAATGATAAAAATCTTTTTGTTGAGCTATCTTATGATAGTTGGAAGAAAAAATTACTAAAAGCCTAAAAATGACAAATATTTTATTCGAAAATGCTATCAAAAGAAATATTCAAAAAACACCACCCATTTGGTTCATGAGACAGGCTGGGAGGTACCATTCGCATTATCGCAAGCTCAAAGAAAAATATACTTTTGAAGAACTTTGTAAAACTCCGGATCTAGCCGCAGAAGTCGCTTTTGGTCCAATACAAGAGTTTGATTACGATATTGCAATTTTATTTAGTGATATTTTATTTATCTTGGAGGGACTTGGTTTAGAATTAAAGTTTGACCCAGGACCTAAATTTAATTCTTATATAGATTCAGAAAACATTAGTAATTATAGTAATATTGATCGTGGTATTGAGCATATGCAGTTTCAATTTGAAGCCATAAAAATAACAAAAGAGAAATTGCCTAATAATAAAAGTTTAATTGGATTTGTTGGTGGACCTTGGACATTATCAAAATATGCATTTGGAAATAATAACTCTGATTTAATCGACACTAAAATGAATTTAGAATTTATTTCAAAAATTCTTTTACCTCTTCTTAAGAAAAATATTCAATTACAATTAGATGCAGGTGTTGAACTTGTCATGATTTTTGATAGCTCCTTGTATGATTTAGATAAAATAAATTTTTATGAAATTTATTCAAAATTTTTAGAAGAGATTGCAATTTCTTTTCCAAATAAACTTGGCTATTATTCAAGAGGTAAGAGTTTAACAGATCTTAATTCTATCATCAGTTTTCCCTTTGCTGGTTTTGGCTATGATCACACAATAGATCTTAAATTTATGTTTGAAAATCAAAAACATGGATTTATTCAAGGAAATTTTAATGAACAATTAATGTTAAGCGAAACAGATATATTTCTTAATGATTTAAAAGATTTTATTAAAAAAATGAAATCAATTGAAAATCTTAATGGCTGGATTTGTGGCCTTGGACATGGAATTAACAAAAATACTCCAGAAAAAAATGTTCATTTATTTATAGAAAATATCAGAAAAGAATTTAGCTAATAGATATGGTTAAATATATAGGTGAAAAAGATTATGAGCACGGGAGTAAAGAAAAAATTGGTGTTTTAATTACTAACCTAGGCACTCCAGATGCTCCAAATAAAAAAGAACTAAAAGTTTATCTTAATCAATTTTTGTCAGACCCTAGAGTAATTGAATTACCTAAAATCTTATGGCAAATTATATTGAAGTTAGTAATTTTACAAATAAGACCATCAAAGTCAGCTGAAGCATATAAACAAATTTGGACTGATAAGGGTTCTCCACTTTTAGATATCGCAAACAGACAATTAAATAAAATCCAATCATCTTTTTCTTCAAAAAATGAAAATATAGTTTTTGAAGTTGGGATGCGTTATGGCAATCCATCTATTCCAGATGCTTTGTTAAAACTTCAAAAAAAACAAGTAAGAAGATTATTAGTTCTACCTATGTATCCACAATATTGTGCTGCAACAACAGGTAGTACATTTGATGAAGTAACAAATGTATTACAAAAATGGCGTTGGATACCTGAAATGCGTTTTATCAATCAGTACTTTGAAGAAAAAAATTATATTGAAGCATTGTCAAATTCAATAAAGTCATTTTGGAAAAAAACTTCAAAACCCCAAAAAATTATCTTTAGTTATCATGGTATACCAAAACGGTATTTGACGAATGGTGATCCTTATCATTGCTTTTGTCTTAAAACCACAAGACTTGTTAAAGAATATATGGGATTATCCGATGATGAGATAATGACTACTTTCCAAAGTAGATTTGGAAGAGAGGAATGGTTAAAGCCATATACAAGTGAAACATTAAAAGAATTACCAAAACAAGGGATTAAAAATATACATATAATATCTCCTGGTTTCAGCAGTGATTGTCTTGAAACACTTGAAGAACTTGAAGAAGAAAATAAAGAATATTTTATGGAGTCAGGTGGAGAAAATTATCATTATATACCTTGCTTGAATGATCACGATGATCACATAGATGTTTTTATAAATCTGATAAAAAAACATACTCAAGGTTGGCCATTATGATTGCTGATCCCAAATTTAATACTGCAAAAGAATGGTTTGAAAAATTACGAGATAAGTTAGTTGAAACTATTCAAAACATTGATGAAAATCAATTTGAAATAAGTAACTGGGATCACAAAGGTGATGGTGGTGGTAAAATGAGTAAAATTAAGGGTAATATTATTGAAAAAGGTGGAGTAAATATCTCTACAGTCTCTGGGATATTTAACGAAAATATGAGAGATGCTATTCCGGGTGCTAAAGAAGATCCAAATTATAATGCAACTGGCATCAGTGTTGTTTTACATCCTGTTTCACCTAAAATTCCTTCTATGCATTTTAATACGAGATTTATTAAAACCACTCAGGAATGGTTTGGTGGAGGCATGGATATTACACCTTGTTTAATATTTGAGGATGAGAAAAAATATCATCGTGGTTTAGAAGTTTTGTGTAATAAATATGATAAATCATATTATCCTAAATTTAAAAAATGGTGTGATGAATATTTTTTTCTTAAACATAGAAACGAACCAAGAGGTGTTGGAGGAATATTTTTTGATTACCTTCAAACTGGCGATTGGGGAAAAGATTTTGAATTTGTCCAAGGCGTAGGTACTTATTTTCATCAGTTTATCAAAAATACTTTAATTGCACTTAAGGATGAGGAGTGGAATGAAGAGGAAAAAAAGATACAATTAGTTAAGCGTAGTCGCTATGCTGAATTTAACTTATTATATGATAGAGGTACAAAATTTGGTCTAGAGACTGGTGGAAATGTTGATGCTATATTAATGTCAATGCCTCCTCACGCGGTATGGGAATAAATAATGTTATTTAATACTCTGAAAGTTATTCATATTTTTAGTATCATAGCTTGGATGGCTGGACTTTTATATCTGCCACGTTTGTTTGTAAATCATGCTAATCCTGAAATTACAAAAGAAACCTCAGAAACATTCAAACTAATGGAAGGAAAATTGTACAGAATAATTATGTTTCCAGCTTTTATAGTGACGTGGATATCAGGTTTTACACTTACACATTATGTAGGTATTGATACTTGGTTGCTTTTAAAAATTTTATTTGTAATTTTATTATCTGGCTATCATTTTTTTTGTTTAAAATGTCTTAATGATTTTAAAAATGATAAAAATAAATACTCTACTAAATTTTTTAGAATTACAAATGAAGCGCCAGCAGTAATATTGATTTTTATACTTATACTTGTTGTATTTCAGCCTTTTTAATTTCTACTTTTTTGTTTTAATGGGCGTTTTTCTCTTTGGATTACAAACCTTGCATATTTCACACTCTAAACCATAACAACTTCTTGCCTGACAAAATTCTCTTCCATAAAATATTATTTGTAAATGAAGTTTGTTCCAAGATTTTTTTGGAAAAAGATATTTTAAATCTTTTTCTGTTTGGACAACATTTTTACCATTTGTTAAACCCCAACGTTGAGCTAAACGATGAATGTGCGTATCAACTGGAAATGCTGGATGACCAAATCCTTGAGACATAACAACACTGGCTGTTTTGTGACCAACACCTGGCAACTTTTCTAATTCTTCAAAACTTTCTGGAACATTGCCTTTAAATTTTTTTACAAGAATTCTTGATAGTTCAAAAATTGCTTTTGATTTTTGAGGTGCCAAACCACAAGGGCGAATAATATTATAAATTGTTTTTTTTGGCACTTTTGTCATTTTTATAGCTGTGTTAGCTTTTTTAAATAGTATTGGTGTAACTTGATTAACTCTTTCATCTGTACATTGAGCACTAAGAAGTACAGCTACAACTAATTCAAATTTATTTTTGTGGTTCAGAGGAATAGGTACTTTTCTGTATATACGATTTAGTATTCTAGAGATCTCCTGTGCCTTCTCTATTTTTTTCACTATATCAAGCCTCCTCCAAGGGTATGTCTAAATTAATACTAATAATTATGACAAAATATAGCACTTATTAATACTAATAATATTGAATATTTCTATTGAAGTTGTATGGGTCTACCATCAAATTTCTATGGAGGAAATAATATGAAAAAGACTTTAAGCATTGTTTTGTCTTTGCTTTTCATGGGTATTTTTTCACCAGCATTTGCAAATAGTATTAAATGGTCAATGCCTGGTGACTCTTTAACTCTTGATCCGCATGCACAAAACGAAGGACCAACTCACATGGTTTCGCGTCAAGTATATGAAGGTTTAGTAACTCCAGGTATTAATATGGAAATACTTCCTCAGCTTGCTGAATCATGGAAAACAACTGCTGATGACACTTGGATATTTACAATTCGTAAGGGTGTAAAATTTCATGATGGATCAGATTTAACAGCTAGTGATATTGCTTTTAGTATCAATAGAGCAAAAACTGCTCCATCTGATATGGTAGATTTAATTAAAAGCATTAAATCAGCATCAGCATTAACTGATCACACAGTTCAGATTGTAACAGATGGACCAAATCCAATTCTTTTAAATCAATTAACTCAGATATTTGTTATGTCTGAAGATTGGGCAAAAGCAAATGGTTGTGAAGTTTCATACAACTGGGATGCAGGTGAAACATCTTATTGTGCTTCTAATGCAAATGGAACTGGACCTTTCAAAATTACTTTTAGAGAACAGGACGTAAGAACTGTTTTTGAAAAAAATAATGATTGGTGGGGTGATGATAGTACTTTCAATGTAGATACTATTGAATTACTTCCTATTGCAAATGATGCAACAAGAGTTGCAGCACTTCTATCTGGAGAAATTGACTACACAAACGTTGTTCCTGTTCAAGATATTGAGAGAATCAAATCTTCTGCTGGACATGGTGTAAAAATGACTCCTCAAAATAGAACAATATTTTTTGGAATGGATCAAGGTTCTGCTGAATTAAATTCATCTAATATCAAAGGTAAAAATCCTTTTGCAGATAAAAGAGTTCGTTTAGCTATGTACCATGCTTTAGATATGGAAGCTATTAAGGATAAGGTAATGAGAGGACAAAGTGTTCCTGCAGGAATTATCACTGCTCCTGGTGTAAATGGTCATACAGCTGCACGTGATGAAAGATTACCTTATGATCCAGAGCTATCAAAAAAACTATTAGCAGAAGCTGGTTATCCAGATGGATTTGAAGTTACACTAGATTGTCCAAATGATCGTTACATAAACGATGAAGCAATCTGTGTTGCTGCAATTGGTATGTTTGCTAAAATTGGAGTTGATGTAACTCTTGATGCAAAAACTAAAAGTCAACACTTCTCAGAAGTTAAAGAAGGTGACGCAAACGGTATGACAAGTGACATGTACATGTTAGGTTGGGGTGTTCCAACTTTTGATAGTCATTACGTATACTCGTACTTATTTGATAGTGCTGGTAGCTGGAATAAAGTTAATTTCAGTAATGCTAGAGTTGATGAGTTAGTAGCGGCAATGGGTGTTGAAACAGATCAAGATAAAAGAAATGCTATGATTGCCGAAGCTTGGGATATTACTCAAGATGATGTAACATATCTTCCTTTACATCACCAAGTTGTCAACCAAGCATCAAAAAGTAATGTCGATGTTCCAATTAGAATGAACAACGAGCCATTATTTAGATTTGCAAACGTAAACTAATAATTTTTATATTTTCTGGCCAGTAATCTGGCCAGAAATTAAACCATGTTTAGCTATTTCTTTAAAAGACTCTTTCAATCTATTCTTGTAATGATTGTTGTGGCTTTTGTTTCATTTTCCTTATTTAATTTTGTTGGTGATCCAGTAAATAGTATGACTGGAGAAGATGCTTCAGATGAAAGACGTGCTGAGGTTAGAGAAGTATTGGGTTTAAATGATCCTGTTTACGTTCAATTTTCACGTTTTATAGGAAATGTAATTCAAGGTGATTTTGGAATATCATACCAATTAAAAAGAGAAGTTTCAGACTTAATTGCAGAAAGAATGCCTGCAACTTTAGAATTAGTTTTCGTCTCCGCTTTAATTGCAATCATCAGCGGTGTCATCTTGGGTGTATATACTGGTATTTACAGAGACAGTTTTATTTCTAATATTATTCTTGTGATTTCTCTAGCAGGGGTTTCATTACCTACATTCATTATAGGAATAATGTTAATTTATTTGTTTTCAGTAATTTTAGGAGTTCTTCCATCCTTTGGAAGAGGTGAAGTCACACAATTAGGTTTTTGGAGTACAGGATTTTTAACTATTTCTGGTTTAAAAGCACTGATACTCCCATCAGTTACGTTAAGTTTATTTCAAATGACCTATGTTATTAGATTAGTCCGCGCTGAAATGATGGAAATTTTACAAACAGATTATATTAAATTTGCAAAAGCAAGAGGTATAAAAAGGAGTGTTATTAATTATAAGCATGCGCTAAAAAATGGATTAATTCCAGTTATTACTATTACAGGTATTAACATTGGAACGTTAATTGCTTTTTCAATTATTACAGAAACAGTTTTTCAATGGCCAGGCATGGGGTCATTATTTATCAAAGCAGTATACTTTGTCGATATTCCAATTATGTCAGCATACATGATTATGGTAGCTTTTATATTTGTTATGATAAATTTTATTGTAGATATCACATACTATTTTATTGATCCTAGAATTAGGCTGAAGGAAGAGGGTAGTTAAAATGCTACTTAAAACGTACAATAAAATATACGATACTGATATTGGATACAGTTTCTTTAATTCTAAATTAGCAGTAATTTCTTCAACAATATTTTTTATTATACTTTTTTGTTCTGTATTTGCTGGGATAGTTGCACCTTATAATCCTTTTGATCCAGCATCAGTTTCTTTAATGGATGCCTTTACCCCACCAGTATGGTCGGAGGGAGGAAGTTTAAGCTTCATATTAGGAACTGATCAGCAAGGAAGAGATATGTTTTCAACAATGATTTATGGTTCAAGAATTTCACTGATCGTTGGTTTTGCATCTATAATTTTTGCAATGATACTTGGAGTTTTTCTTGGAATAACAGCTGGATATATTGGTGGTAGGTATGAGATAATTGTAATGCGCCTTACAGATGTGCAGTTAACTATTCCAAGTATTTTAATGGCTTTACTTGTTGATGGTATTGCAAGGGCAATTATCTCACAATCAATGCATGACGAAATGGCAATTTATGTTTTGATTTTCGCCATTGGTATTTCAGAATGGCCTCAGTTTGCAAGAGTATCGAGAGCATCAACCTTAGTTGAAAAAAATAAAGAGTATGTCTCAGCTTCAAGAATTATTGGATTATCAAATATATTAATTATGTTTAAGCATATTTTACCAAATATACTTCGGCCTATATTAGTAATTGCTACAATCGGATTAGCACTTGCAATTATTACAGAGTCCACCTTAAGTTTTTTAGGTGTTGGCGTTCCACCAACAACACCTTCTCTTGGGACTCTAATAAGGTTTGGAAATAATTTTTTGTTTTCAGGAGAGTGGTGGATTACTTTTTTTCCAGCAATTTTCTTAATTGTTTTAGCATTATCAATTAATTTATTAGGGGATTGGATGAGAGATGCTTTAAATCCAAAATTAAAAAAGAGATGAGTTTTTTAGAAGTAAAAAATTTAAACATAAGTTATCCAACACGAAAGGAAACTATTGTTGCAAGCAAAAATGTAGAATTTTCTTTAGAAAGAGGTGAAATATTAGGAATTGTCGGTGAGTCTGGATCTGGAAAATCTACAATTGCAAATGCGATAATTAACTTGATTGATCCTCCAGGTGAAATCACAGATGGTTCAATAAAAATAGACAATATTGAATTAAGAAGTAATGAAGAAATAATTCAAAATATTAGAGGAAAAAAAATAGGATTTGTCTTTCAAGACCCTCAAACTTCATTAAACCCTCTATTTAAAATAAAAGATCAATTAATTGAAACTATTCAGGCTCATTTAAATTTAAGTTATCAAGATTCACTTAAAAAATCAATTCAACTACTTAAAGAGGTTGGAATAGAGAACGCTGAAAAAAGAATTGAAGACTATCCACACCAATTTAGCGGCGGTATGCGTCAAAGAGTTGTGATAGCTTTAGCGATAAGTTGTGAACCTGACTTAATAATTGCAGATGAACCAACAACAGCTTTAGATGTAAGTATTCAATATCAAATATTAGAACTTCTTAAAGATCTTACAAAGAAAAGAAATCTTGGTGTTATAATTATTACCCATGATATGGGAGTCATAGCAGAGACGACTGATAAAGTTATTGTCATGAGATACGGACATATTGTTGAACAAGGTGAGACTAAAGAATTATTAACAAATCCAAAATCAACAGAAGCAAGAAGCTTAGTAATTTCAGTGCCACCAACAAATAAGAAAATTGATAGATTTAAATTGATTAGCCCCGATGGCAAGGAAATAACATCTAGTTCCAAGGATTTGACTAAAAATATTATTAAAACATGGGGCATAAGGGAAAATAAAAATCAAAAATTATTAAAACTTGAGGAAGTGACAAAAGTTTTTGATGATAATTCTTTAGGTAGTGGTTTTTCATTTATTTCTAATAAAAGTTCGAATGATAAAATAGTTAAAGCTGTCGACAATGTATCTTTTGAATTATTCGAAGGTGAGACACTTGGATTAGTTGGAGAGTCTGGTTCAGGTAAATCAACTATTGCAAAAATTATTACTGGATTAATTAGTCCTAATAAAGGTAATTTAATTTATAATAATGAACCTCTATATAATTCAAATAAAAAATATCAAATTCATAATAGTAGAGGTCAAATTCAAATGATTTTTCAAGATCCTTACTCATCTCTAAATCCTCGCTTCAAAGTTAAGGATATTATTGCAGAACCAATTAAATTTTTTCAAAAAAATATTAGCAATAATGATCTTTTACAAAATGTTTACGACCTAATAGATATTGTTGGAATGACCAGACAATCTCTAGATCGATACCCACATGAATTCTCAGGAGGTCAAAGGCAGAGAATATCTATTGCTCGTGCCTTGGCAACAAGACCAAGATTATTAATATGTGATGAACCAACTTCTGCATTGGATGTCAGTATACAAGCACAAATATTGAATTTATTAAAAGATATACAAGATGAACTTCATCTCACTATGCTATTTATTAGCCATGATCTTCCTGTAATTCGCCAAATGTGTAACCGAATAATTGTACTAAAAAATGGTGCTGTTTGTGAAACAAAAGATACAGAGGAATTGTTTAATAATCCTGAGCATGAATATACGAAGGAATTAATTAGACTTATGCCTAAAATTGAATCAATTATTTAACTAATGAATAATAGGTAAATTTTCAGGAGTTCTAGTACTTAAAAGTTTATAGGAATTTTTAGTTATCAATAAATTTTCTTCTTGTACTAATATTTTATTTTCGTCCATTTCAATTGATGGCTCAAGAGTTATAATCATATTTTCCTCAAGTAATGTTTTGTCATTTTTCATAATACTTGGCGGCTCAGTCAGTTGTAAGCCTAAACCATGACCCATCCTTCCAACTGATATGTTGTTAGTTGTTAAACTATAAGATAATTTAGAATATATTTCTGAACAACTAGTTCCAGGTTTTATAATTTCTAAAGTTCTCTCAGTTGCTTCCCACAATTTATTATATGCATCTAGAACTTGTTTGTTAATTCTTCCAAAGCCAAAATTTCTATCGAAATCTGAAAAATAACCATTTAATGTTGCACCGGTATCAATAATTAGAATATCACCATCTTTAGTTACCCTTTCTGTTGGGTTACAGATAATCTGATTATAACCATTAAGTCCCGAAGCACTCGCCATATATTGAATATAATCTGCACCACACTCAATTAATTCTTTTTTAAATATTGATGTAATTTGTTTTTCACTCATTCCTAAATTAATTTTTTCAGGAAAATTATCAAACACCTTACTTGTAATAGAACAAATTTCTTTAATATTACTGATCTCTATTTCAGATTTTAATTTTCTTATACTCCAAAGTATTTTACTAGCATCAACAAAATTATATTCTGATAAATTTTTTTGAATATCCTGATAATCGTTAATACTCATTCGCAAAAAAGTTTCATTTCCTAATTCAAAACCAATATTTGAATTTTTAGGAAAACTTTTGATGTTTTTTTTCAATAAAGATATTCCTTCATCTTTTGGATTTGGAGACTCCCAAGTTTCGATATCATTGACTAATGTGTTTTGCATAGCTGTAATACCAATAGATGGAATTATAGCTTTAATTGGATTTTTTTTTGAAATAATTAAATACCAGGGTCTTGTAGGACTTTCCCAAAAATTACTATCAAGTCCTGTGAAATATCTAAAATTTGACGGTGAAGTTATAATAACAGCATCAATATTTTCTTTTTCAATATGTATTTGTATTTTTTCAATTCTGGAAATAAATTCTTCTTTTGGAAAATCGTTCATAAATTGATAAATAACATAACAATAACATAAATTAACAATAAGAAATACTTTGATCTATTCATCATTATTTATTTTTTGTTTGTCTTTAGGTACTTTTTTTCCTTTTGCTTCAGAGACATATTTATCAGCACTATTATTATCTAATAAGTATAATCCATTTTTATTATTATTTTTTGCTTCAGCAGGTAATATTTTAGGATCTCTAATCAGTTGGATATGTGGTTACTTTGTAAATTTTCTTATTAAGAAACCTTGGTTCCCAGTAAATCAATACTTATTACAGAAAGCTACAGATATTTTCAAAAAGTATGGAAAATGGTCATTATTATTTTCATGGGTACCTATTATTGGAGATCCAATCGCATTTGCAGCAGGTACAGTAAAATATAATATTACTTTTTTTTTAATATTTGTATCTATTGGGAAAATTGCTAGATATTTGATAATATATTTATATCTTATCTAAATAGTGATGTTTGAAAATCTTATATTTGTTTTCATTATTGGTTTTTTATCTGGAGTTGGTTTTTTAGCAATTTTATTTTTTCTTCGCAAACCAAAAAGTTCTGAAATAAAAGATGATACTGATCTTACTTCCTTAAAAAATCACATGCAATCAATTCAGCAATCTTTACAAAATTTTAATTTAGCTCAAGATAGAATTGAAAATACATTAATTAGAGGTGGTGCGCTTCAACAAGGTCCTTGGGGAGAATTTGTACTTAAAAATATTTTAGATAGTGTTGGTTTAAGAGAAGGAGAAGAGTACTCAACTCAAAAAACTTTTAGAGATGAAGATGGCAATTTACAAAAACCCGATGTAATTGTTCATATGCCAGGTAATAGACACATAATTATAGATTCAAAAGTGTCCTTAGATTCTTGGCATGATTATTCTAATACAAATGACAATCAACAAAAGAAGATATTTTTGAAAAAATTTTTGGATTCAACAAAAACTTCGATTAGAAGTTTGAGTAAAGATAATTATTCAAAAATATATGGAATCAATACAATTGATAATGTTTTAATGTTTGTTCCAATAGAGCCAGCGCTACTTACTTTATATAATGAGGCAAATAAACTTATAGAAGATTCATGGAACAATAAAATAATTATTGTTGGTCCATCAACTTTACCCTTTTTACTTAAAGCTGTAGAAAATATGTGGCGGGTTGATAAACAATCTAAAACAATAAAAGATATAGCATCAGCTGCATCAGATATTTATGATAAAACAGTCAGTGTATATGAGTCGTTTGTAAAAGCTAATCAGTCAATAGATTTAGCTAAATCAAAAATGGATGAAGCTAAACAAAGACTGAAAGATGGTTCAGGAAGTTTGACTAAAAAAGTAGAAAAGATGAAAAAATTAGGAAGATTAAGCACTAAAAAACAGTTGCCAGATATAAATGACGATGTAATAAACTAAATAAATGCCTAGTTTTGATATTGTAAACAGATTAGATCATCAAGAAATTGATAACGCATTAGGAAATGCAACAAGAGAAATTACTACTAGGTACGATTTTAAAGGATCAGATACTTCAATTGAAAAAAAAGAAAATACTATAGTTGTTACTACTGATGATGAAATGAAAGCTGGTCAAGTAAATGACATGCTGGTTACTCATTTTGTTAGACGAAAAGTTGATCCTTTATGTTTAAAAAAAAATGATATGGAAAAAGCTGGGGGGAATAAAATTCGTCAGACGTATGAATTAGTAGAAGGAATTGAACAATCACTGTGTAAAAAAATTACTTCTGATATCAAAAGTTCTAAATTAAAAGTTCAAGTAAAGATCAATGGGAATGAACTTCGTGTTGAAGGAAAGAAAAAAGATGATTTACAAAGTGTAATGAAGCTTATTGAGGATGCTAAGATAGGTATACCAGTCCAATTTGTAAATTTTAGAGATTAAAAATGATTACATGGGAATTAATAGCTGCTTTAGCAGTGTATAATTTTATTATGTACGTAACTCCAGGTCCAAATAATAGTATTTTAACTGCATCAGGTATAAAATTTGGATTTATAAGATCTATACCTAATATTTTTGGCATTCCTTCTGGTCATGGTTTGCAATTAGCACTTGTATGTCTCGGTCTTGGATCTTTGTTTATTACCTATCCTATACTCTATGATATTTTAAGATATGTTGGCGCAGGCTACATTCTTTATTTAGCATATAAAATGTTTGGGTCTTTAAATATTTCAAAGACTGAAGATAGATCAAGACCATTAAAATATCATGAAGCAATTTTGTTTCAATTTGTAAATCCAAAAGCTTGGGTAATCTGTTCAACTGCAGTAACATTATATTATCCAAAAGATGAAAATATAATAATTGGAACACTATTTATGGTCATTATGTCTACAGTAGTAAATATTCCTTCTATTAGTATATGGGCATATGGAGGAAGTGTTATCAGACAATATCTTAATAATGAAAAATTAAAAATAATTGTTGAATGGTTTTTAGCAATCCTTTTAATTATAACCGCAGGCTCAGTTTTATTTTACAACGCTTAAGGCTTAGGAATTTCATAAAATTCACCTAGAGAATTATATCCTTTAATAACAGCAGGTCTTATTGATATTTGTTCATACCATCTCAACACATTTGGATAATCATGCAAATTTATTTGATGTCTTTCATAACGAGCTGTCCAAGGCCAAATTGAAATATCAGCTATTGAATAGGTATCCGAAAAATATTCTTGTTTAGAAAGTCTTTTATCCAAAATTGAATATATATGTTGTGCATAGCCTTTTGTTTTATCTTCTGCAAATTTGCTTTTGCCAGGATGATAAAATAAATATTGATGAGCTTGGCCTAGCATTGGCCCAACGTAAGCCATTTGAAAAAAAACCCATTGTATTATTTCCCAATACTTATCTTTATTTAGAAATTTATCATATTTTTTTGCCAGATAAAGAAGGATAGCCCCGGATTCGAATACTGTTTGGTTGTTATCATTATCTACAATTACAGGAATTTTATTTGCAGGAGATATTTTTGAAAAATGTTCACTAAACTGCTCTTTTTTATCTAAATTTATTAAAATAGGATTAAAATCTACACCTAATTCTTCAAACATAATGCTAATTTTTCGACCATTAGGGGTAGGTGATGAATACAAATCAATCATTTTTTTTAGAATTTAATTAATTAAGAACTATATTCATAATATGCACGAGAATATAGATAATATTATTAAATTAGCCTGGTGCGATAAAACCTCTTTTGAAAAAATAAAAAGAATTCACGGTGTAACCGAATCAGAGGTTATAAAAATAATGAGAACAAATCTGAAACCTAGATCATTTAAGTTATGGAGAACTAGAGTAACAGGGAGAACTAGAAAGCATGAAAAGAAAAGAAATCTATCCGAAAAATCATTTAAATATGAGAGTTATCTTTAAAATATTAATTGTCAGTATAAGTCTTTTGTTTGCTAGTAAGATAGCATTAGCAGATCAAAATGATCCACGGCTAAATAATTTGTTTAAAAAATTAAATGAGACTGAAAATCAGGATGAGATAAGAGATTTGATATCTGACATTTGGAATATTTGGTATGAAGTTGATGATCCAAAAGTAATTGAATATTTTGAGAAAGGTATTCAAGCTATGAATTTGAGAAATTATCCACTAGCAATTAGATTTTTTAATAATTTAATTGAAGAAGATCCTAATTTTGCAGAGGGTTGGAACAAGAGAGCAACAGTTCATTTTATGATGGGTAATTTTGATCAATCAATGCAAGACATCATTAAAACTCTTGAATTAGAACCAAGACATTTTGGTGCTCTAGATGGAATGGGTCTAATTTTTATTCATCAAGGGCAGTTTCAACAGGCAATTGATGTATATGATAAGATGTTAGAGATTTTTCCTTTTAGTGTTAAAACTATGGATAAGAAAGAAAGAATACAATCGTTCATTTCTCAATCTACGTAATATCAAAAAATACTAATAATAAAGATAGTGTAAAAAAACTAACAAACGTACTTAATACTACATTTGAAGAAACAACAGCTTTTAGCGAATTATATCTATATGCAAAATAATATGATTGTGAGCCACTTGGTAAAGCTGCTGCCATAGTAACAATAATTACCAAGAGACTATCAAGCTCTAATATAAAATGTGCTAAACAAAATGCAATTATAGGGTGAATAAAATTTTTTAAGATAGTTAATAGTATTGCACCATAAATATTTTCTCTAATTTTAAAATTTCCTAATGCAAGACCTAAAGAAATAAGAACCATTGGAAGCGCAAGGTTTACAAAAATATCTAAAGGCTGCTTCATAATAGATGGGACAATAAGGTTAGAGTAATTAAGAATGATTCCAATTATCATTCCAAAAAGTACAATATTTTTAATTATACCTAATAATATTTGATAAAAAATTTCGACAATGCTTTTTTGTCTATTTCTATAAACTTCTATTATAATAACAGTATAGCTAAAATGAACAATACCATGAAAAAAAACTAATATCATATAAGGAATTGTATTTATTGGGCCCAAAACTGCATACATAAGAGGTATTCCCATTGCTACTGTGTTACCAAAACAAGCAGCTAATCCAAAAAGTGCAGAGTCATCTGTTTTAAAATTTAAAAATTGTTTGCTAATTAAAAAACCAGTCATGGATATAAAAATTCCTGAAGCAAAAAATGAGATGATCAGGCCAATAGAATTAATTTGTGGAAATGAGACTTGCCAAAAATATATAATTAAAGTTAAGGGTAAAAGAATGTTGAAACCTGTAAAATCAAAATAATCAATATATTTTTTTGGAAGTATTTGTAATTTATTTACAAAAAATCCAAAAAGGATATATCCAAATACACTGCTAACTATATTTAATAAGTCAATCATTGAAATCAAAAAAATTATTTAAAAATTGAATTACGCTTTCTTCAATTATATTATTTTCATTAGAGTTTAAATTTTTAAAAAATTTGGAATTTTCGTCAAAACTTATATTAGGATTATTTAAGTTTCCTTTTATCAAAGTAGTTAAATATATTTCATTATTTTGAGATAAGTTTAAAATAATATCTATAAAATTATTACTGTAATTGTATACTCCTTTTATAAGAATTCTGTTGTTTTTATTACTAATTTCTATTTTGCTAGTTTCTAATATATTTTTATTTTTATTTATTGAGCCTTTAAAATTAGAACTTTCATTACCAAAAGCATTTATTAATTCAGAAAATGCGAATTTTTGATTTTTTTGATTTTCTAATTTTTCAAAGAATAATTTTAAAAATGTAATAAGAAATTTTTTTTCATTAGTTGTTTCTAAAGTTATTTTTCCATTAATTTTATAAATTGAGTCAAATAAATTTTCTAAATTATCACTATATTTAAGATAATTTTCAATATAGTTTACTCTTCCATTAATATTTACTTCACTAAAATTAATATTATTAATATTCAAATTATCAATTATAATATCTAAATTTCCTGAAACTTGAAATATGGGCTGAGAAATATCAATTCTAATATTATCAAAGTATAAATTATTTTTGTAATCTTTAATTTCTAAGTTTGTGTTAAGCTTCACAATTGGAAAAATATTGATTTTAGT
Organism: uncultured Alphaproteobacteria bacterium; assembly: GCA_902623585.1. GTDB lineage: Bacteria > Pseudomonadota > Alphaproteobacteria > HIMB59 > CACPNW01. The sequence continues at coordinate 19,913 of CACNUO010000001.1, forward strand.
TTTATTTTTTTCATTAATTTTAATTTCAAATTTCTTTTCGATATCATTAATTATTTTTTCTATTTCAAAATTATTTAGAAAAACATAAATAAAGATAGATAAAATTATTAATATAATTACTACTATATAAAAAAATAATCTAATTTTTTTCATATATTAGATCGTAAAAAACTAAATTTTTGTAAAATTATTTTCAGGATCATGCAATGGATTAAATTGAACAGACATAACATATTTATTTTTAGCAACTTCAACTTCAAAATTGCTGCCATTTAATTTTTTTAAATCTATTTCTGAATCTATGTATCCAAAGACCATATTTTTATTATAACAAAATGAGTAATTACTAGAAGTTGTTTCTCCCACAATTTTATTTTTATAATAAATTGGCTCATCATGTAATAAAAGTGGACTTCCTGGAGTAGATTTTTCTAAAACAAAATTTGTTAGTTGTTTCTTCTTAATTCTATTTTTTGTTTTTAAAGCTTCTTTACCTATAAAATCTGCTTTTTTATTTAATTTAACAATAAATTCTAATCCAGCTTCAAATGGGTTTTCAGCTGGTGAAATATCATGACCCCAATGTAAATATCCTTTTTCCATTCTCATGATATCAAGTGCATGAGCTCCAGCATGCGAAAGGTTATAGTTTTCTCCAATTTTAACTAACTTTAAATAAATTTCTTTAGATATATTTATAGGAACATAAATTTCCCAACCAAGTTCACCAATGTAAGATAATCTTTGAAAGATTAATTTATTATTTTTCAATGATATTTCTTTAGCAGTTCCAAATTTAAACTTGTCGTTAGAAAAATTTTCTCCAAATATTTCTGTTAGAATTTCTCTACTTTTGGGACCAAAAACACCAAAACAAGCTAAACTTTCAGTGATATCAATTAAAGTTGTGTTTTTACTTAGATTTTCTGAAATATGTTTTTTATCATGCTCTCTAACAGATGCACCTGTAACAACACGAAAAGAATCCTTATCAATACAAGTAACTGTTAAATCAGCAACAATGCCACCATTTGAATTAAGCATTTGCGTATAAGTTATATGACCGGGATTATTTTTAATATCATTACAGCACAATCGTTGTAGATCGCTGAAGGCAGAGACTCCCTTAATTTCAAATTTAGCAAAGGCACTTAAGTCAAATAAACCAACATTCTTTCTTGTATTTATTGTTTCATACTTTGCTGCATCATACCAATTTTGATAGCCATAACTATACTCATATTCTGGTTTCTTGCCATTTAGGGCATACCACATTGGTCTTTCGAAACCGGCCACTTGGCCAAAACATGCTCCTTTTATTTTCAAATCATCATGAAAAGGAAGAAGTTTAATATTTCTCGAGGATTTATGTTGTTTATAAGGCCAGTGCATTGCATATAAATCTCCTAATGATTCAGTAACTCTTTCAGTTATAAATTTTGTCTCAGAGTGAAATTTTTCAAATCTTGAAATATCTAATGAGTAAAGATCGTCATTAACCTCACCGTTTATCATCCATTCTGCAGTTACTTTACCTGCACCACCAGCACTCTGAATACCAATACTATTAAATCCACAACAAACATAAAAGTTTTTTACCTCTGGTGTTTCTCCTAAAAGATAATTTGTATCTGGAGTAAAAGCTTCAGGACCATTAAAAAATTTTCTTATACCTACATTTTCAAGGGCTGGTATTCTTTTCATAGCATTTTTTAAATGTGGTTCAAAATGATCAAAATCTTCAGGTAGTTCTCCAAAAGAAAAATCATTGGGCACTTTATACGTATCAGTAAATGCAGGTTTAGCTTTAGGCTCAAAAATTCCTACTAAAATTTTTCCAGCATCCTCTTTTAGATATAAGCAATTATTGTAATCTCTAAGAACTGGAAGTGATTTAGAAATTTCTTTTAATGGCTCACTTAATATATAGAAGTGTTCATTTGGATATAGCGGTATACTAACGTTAATATCATTTGCTATCTGCCTAGACCACATTCCAGATGCTAGAACAATATACTCACATTTAATTTTTCCATGTTTTGTATCTACACCTTCTATTGATCCATTTTTAGTAAGGATTTTATTTACAGAACAATGTTCAAATATTTGAGCACCATACATTTTTGCCGATTTAGCAAGAACATTTGTTATACCAACAGGATCTGCTTGACCATCTTTTGGAATAAATATCCCACCAACAACATCATCAGTATTTATAAGAGAATAAATATCCTTAATCTGATTTTTTTCTAATTCATTAACTTCTATATTAAATCTTTGAGCAAAAGTAGCTTGCCTTTTTAATTCTTCTAATCGATCATTAGTTGTTGCAATAGTTAAAGAGCCGTTTTGCTTTAAACCTGTTGCTAATCCTGTTTCTTTTTCCAGGTCTTTATATAAATTTAACGAATAATTTCTAAGTTTTGTAATGGTTGCTGATGCACCAATCTGACCAATTAGTCCTGCTGCATGCCAAGTAGTTCCAGAAGTTAATTGATCTCTTTCTAGCAAGATCACATCTTTCCAACCAAATTTTGCTAAATGATAAGCTACAGAACATCCAGCTATGCCACCGCCTATTACAACTGCTTTTGCAGAAGTAGGAATTTTATTACTCATTTGCAATATTATAGATAAAGATTTTCAGTATGAGTTTCAAAATAAAAATCTAAATCTTCTATATTTATTTCATCTATTGTTGATGGTTCCCAAATAGGATTATGATCTTTTGAAATTAGCACAGAATTTACACCATTATCAAAGTCACTACGGTATACTATTTTTTGACTTAATTGAAATTCAGTTTCTAAACATTCTTTTAACGATTTACCTTTTGCATCATCTATAAGTTTAGTGCTTATCGCAAGACTCATTGGACATTTAGCTAAAAGAATATCTAAAATTTTTTTTGAAAACCCTGAGTTATGATTTTTTAAATTTGATATGATTTTTAGAATATTTCCATTGAATAGTTCATTTATTAATTTCATATTTTTAATTAGATATGTATCATTCTCTACTTCAAAATTATCGTGTAAAATTTCTCCTCTTGTAATAAATTTTTCTTTAACATCTTCTATTTTATTACTTTTAAAGTAGTGAGTTGCTAATCCGAAAAAAATTAATTCATTTAACCCTAAAACCTCACCCGTTAAACCAATATACTTACCAATGTTACCTGGAAGATTTGATAAAAAATAACTTCCACCAACATCTGGAAAAAAACCAATGGCAGATTCTGGCATTGCAAATTTTGAATTGTCTGTTGCCAATCTGTGATCACCATAGATTGATAAACCAACCCCACCTCCCATTACTACACCATTCCAAATTGAAAGAAATTCTTTATTAAATTGGCTTATTAAATAATTAAGTTTATACTCAATTTTAAAAAAATCATGTTTTAAAGAGTTTTCTTTTCCAGCAAGAACAAGAGATTTTACATCACCTCCTGCACAAAAATGTTTACCTTCTCCAACTAACAATACTCTTAAAATGTTATCTTTTTCTTCCCATTCTAATAATTTGTCATGGAATTTTTTTGCCATTTCTAAATTGAGAGCATTTAAAGCTTTAGGACGATTTAGTTTAATGATTCCAGTTTGGTTAGTTTCTGAAAATACAATATCCATTAATTCTTTTTAAACTGCAAAACTTTATTAGAAAGACCCACTTCTTTTGCCTTTAATCTATTGATTTCATCTCGTAATCTTGCTGCATCTTCAAATTCAAGTTTTGAGGCAAATTCGTTCATTTTTTTCTCTAAATTTTTGATATGTTTATCAAGATCCTTACCAACTAATTCTTTAGCATTATCAATTTCAACTGTAACATGATCTTGTTCAGCTGTGTTCTCAATTATTTCTTGAATATTCTTTTTAATACTCATTGGCGTAATTTTATTTATTTTATTATATTCTAGTTGTTTAGTTCGCCTTCTATCTGTCTCTTCGATTGCCTCTTTCATACTAGTGGTAATGTTATCAGCATACATTAAGACTTTACTCTCAACATTTCTTGCAGCCCTACCAATAGTCTGAATTAAACTAGTTCTAGAACGAAGGTAACCTTCCTTATCAGCATCTAATATAGCCATTAAAGCACATTCAGGAATATCTAAACCTTCTCTTAGAAGATTTATTCCTACTAAAACATTAAAAACTCCTAGTCTTAGATCTCTAATAATTTCTATTCTTTCTAATGTATCGATATCAGAGTGAAGATACCGTACCTTTAATCCTTCTTCATTAATATATTCAGTAAGATCTTCGGCCATTTTTTTTGTCAGTGTTGTGATTAGAACACGATGACCTTTATCTATTGTCTTTTTACATTCATCAATTAAGTTATCAATTTGATGTTTAGTTTGCCTTATCTCAATTGGTGGATCAATTAAACCAGTTGGTCTAATTACTTGTTCAACAAAGGTACCACCTGTCTTTTCAAGTTCATAATCTCCTGGCGTTGCACTTACAAATATAGTTTGTGGACGCATTGCATCCCATTCTTCTCTTTTTAAAGGTCTGTTATCAACACAACTTGGTAGTCTAAAGCCATATTGAGCTAAAGTTGATTTTCTAGAAAAATCACCTTTGTACATTCCTGCTATTTGACCACATGTCTGATGGCTTTCATCGATAAACAATAAAGAGTCTTCTGGAATATATTCATAAAGTGTAGGAGGAGGCTCTCCCGGCTGTCTTCCTGACAAATATCTAGAATAATTTTCAATACCACTACAACTTCCAGTAGTTTCCATCATTTCCAAGTCAAATGTAGTCCTCTCATCTAATCTTTGTCTTTCTAAGTATTTTTTTTCTTTTTCAAAAATCTCTAATTGTTTTTTTAGATCATTTTTAATCATAGTAATCGCTTTTTTTATTGTTGGCTTTGGGGTTACATAATGAGAGTTTGCAAAGATTCTTATTTGTTCAAGTTCCCCAAGCTTCTCTCCAGTAAGTGGGTCTACTTGCGTTATACTCTCTATATCATCTCCAAACATAGAAATTTTCCAAGAAATATCTTCATAGTGAGAAGGGAAAATTTCTAAAATATCTCCCTTAGCCCTAAAGCTACCTCTTCTAAAGTCCATGTCACGACGTTTGTATAAAAGTTCTACCAACTTTCTGATAATAATCTCTCTACTTATCGATTGATTTTTGTCTAAAGTAAAAGACATTGAAGAATACGCATCAACTGATCCAATACCATAAATGCAAGAAACCGATGCTACTATGATTGTATCTCTTCTTTCCACTAAAGATCTAGTAGCTGAATGTCTTAGACGATCAATTTGTTCGTTTATTGAAGATTCTTTTTCAATATATGTATCCGTCCTTGGTACATATGCTTCTGGTGTGTAATAATCATAATAACTGACAAAATATTCAACAGCATTATTTGGAAACAAATTTTTCATTTCGCCATAAAGTTGCGCCGCTAATGTTTTGTTTGGTGCCATTATCAAAGTAGGTTTCTGTACTTTTTCAATTACTTTAGCCATTGTAAATGTCTTACCTGATCCAGTGACACCTAAAAGAACTTGTTCTTGTTCTCCTTCATTTAGACTTTTAACAATACTTTTAATTGCTTCAGGCTGATCACCACTTGGATTAAAATCACTCACAATTTTAAAAGGTGTTGTTATTTCGGAAGAGAGATGATGTTTTTTTTCTGCTTTATTCATTGATTCTAACATAATCATTTAGATAATTGTACTTTTCTAAAAAACTACCATCTGTTGTTATTGTTCCATTTAATATTCTTCCATCATCTTCTTTTAATAAAAAAGGAAGAACTTCGTTGATAATACCTTGACTAAATTCTGTACTTGAATCCCGTGGTAATTCAGATGGTAAATTATCAACTGCCATAACAGCAATTCCATCATTATTTTCATCTATTTCTTTTAAATTATATCTTTCAATCCAATAATTTGGCTCCTCAATTGTTGTTGATCGTATTGTAGTTGGGACAGAGCCATTAATATCACAAGTAATATCGCCAACAATTTTTAGATTTTGTAAATCTTTTAAGTCTTTATTCTCAAATATTTTTGGAGAAGATGGTTCCCAGTAATGTGCGCTTATAAGTATATTAGTCTCCTTTAAATATTGTAACGCAGAACTCGAATAATCTTTAGGATTACTAATAAAATGCTCAAGGTTAAAATTAGTGGAAGAATTATTTGTAACATAATCTTTAGTTTCCAAATTACAAAAAATAGGTTGATCAAATTTTTTTTCCAAAAAGTCTTTTTTTGATACTGCTTTAATATTTGTTTGATTCAAAAGTTCAATTACTCCTTTCGCAACTCTACCATCACCAGTAACTAGAATTTTAGTTTTAGGAAAATATAAATTTTTTAAATTTAATACTAATCTTTCATAATCATCAATTTTATAGGCACTAGCAAGAGATTGTTTTCCAAGTACTCTAAGTAATAAATTTAAAGTATTATAACAACCAACAATACCTGCAAATCTTCCAAAACCTAAACATCTTGTACCATTTTTACCTCTGATATTTTCATAATCAATCAAAGTAATTTTTTTATTTAAAATTGATAAGAGTAGGTCTTTCTTATGTTTTTCAATATTTTTTTGTTGTTTATTAATTTTAAAAGTGTGAGAAAAAAAAAGATATGTCCTATTATTAATTAAAATATTTGGATCAATTTCTTTAACTCCGAATATGATTGAGCATTCATTTAAATTTTCATTAATTTTAGCACCACATAATTCATATTCTTCATCAGAAAAACATCTACTATTTGATGGCTGAATAATGAAATTAATATTCGGATTACTCTCTTTGTATTTTTTAATATGTTCTGGGACTAAAGGGGTTCTATTTTCATCTTTTCTAGACTCTCTAACAATACCAATATTAATTAATTGATTATCCATTCTCTTGTTGGATATTAATTTTATAATCTTTTAAAATTTTAAAAAAATACATTATGTCTTCTGTTTTATGTGGTGCAGTTTTAACACCAGACTCAATTTTATTATCTATAATTAGATCAATTGCAGCTGATAAAGTAATCGATACAAGTTTGCCCATTGCAGTATTTTCACCACTTCCTTTTTCATCTAGAAAATAAGAACTATCGAAAATTTTATTATCATTTTCGAAAGCTTTAAGTTTTACAGAAAGTACAACGCGATCTTCTTCCTCAGGTAAATATTTATTATCTTTTAATAATTCTTCACTTTTTTTATTGATTTCAGCTTCTATATTATCTGATCTATTTTCAAGCATTAAAAAAATATCTTTCCAAGCCTCTTTCCAACCATCAAGTCGCAAAGTTCCTCTTACGAATTCTTTGACTTTCCATTTCTCATCAAACAAGTATTCACTTACATAGGGTGTTGAATCTCTGTTTGGATAAGCTTCAAAATTTTCATCAGATATTGAATAAGAACTAATAGATTTGTAAGGAGTTACAGTATTTATTTTTCCTTTTGTTATATATTTTGCATCATTGTTTAAGGCTTTGATTACTCCAGCTGGAGACCAACTAAATTTATATTTGAAATCATTTGGAATTGCTGGAAAACCTCCACAATATGATTCATATACCACTTCTGTTTTTTCGGTCGCAATTTTTTTTAGATCACTGACAAGTAAATGGGAAAAAAAATGATCGATACCTGGGTCTAAACCGACTTCATTGATAAATACTAAATTTTCTTTTTTTACATCTGGATTTAGCATATTTATTTCTGGATTAAGGTAACTAGTAGATGCAAAATGACATTTATGTTTTAAACAAAGTTTAGCTATTTCTAAATGTTTGTTTGCTGGCAGTTGAGAAATAACAATATCACCTGGATTTGTCTCGTTAAATAATAAATCAGCATCAAACTGTTTTGCTTTCACATTGTTTTTATCTACATGGTCAATACTCTTTATAGCCTTATCTAATGTTCTATTCCATACTGTAAAATTATCTAAATTTTTAGCTAATCTTCTAATTCCTGGTATTGAAGATAGTCCAGTTCCTATCCAATGTACATGTTTCATAGTCTTATTTACTTTTATATTAAATTGTTTACTACATTAATGAAACTTAAAATACGGAAATTTATTTGACTTCAATAGTATTTATTTTTTTATTAACAGGTCTAGTCTCTGGTTTTATTGCAGGATTATTAGGAGTTGGAGGTGGAATAATAATTGTACCTGTAACTTACTTTATTTTACTTAATCTTGGTTACAGCTCTGAAATTGTGATGCATGTTTCTGTAGCATCTTCTCTTGGTGTAATTTGTTTTACTTCAATTTCTTCTATAAGATCTCATGTTAAGCTTAAAAATACAAATTTGATAATTGTAAAAAAATGGGCAATAGGAATTGTAATAGGATCAATGGTAGGCTCACTTGCAGCAAGTGCTATTTCAGGACAGAGTTTAGTTATTCTTTTTGTTATTCTGGCATTTTTGATTTCATTAAATATGCTGTTTCAACAAAGCCCAATTGTTGTAAGCAACGATATACCATCGTCTAATATAATTAATTTTTTAATAAGCTCTTCTATTGGTTTTTTATCTGCAACAATTGGTATAGGTGGTGGAAGTTTTAGTGTTCCAACTTTAACAATGTTTTCAAAAAAGATTCATGAAGCAGTTGGTACTTCTGCTGTTTTTGGTTTTTTAATTGCTTTTCCAGGAACACTTACATTTATATATACTGGGTCAAATATAAATGAACTTCCCATTTATTCTCTTGGTTACGTAAATATTATAATAGTTTTTTTTATATCGATAACTAGTATATTTACTGCTGGAATTGGTGCAAAAGTTTCATCAAATATAGATAAGTTAGTATTAAGAAAGATTTTTGCTATTTTTTTGTTGTTAACTTGTGCTAGTCTAATTATTGAACATTTTATAATTTAAATGAATTTTGTTGCAGATAGACTAAGTAAAATAAAACCTTCAATGACTGTAGGTATAAATGTCAAAGCCAAGGCTTTGAAGGACGAGGGTAAAGATGTAATTGTTCTTGCAGCAGGTGAGCCAGATTTTAACACACCAAAAAATATAAGAGATGCTGCTAGTAAAGCGATGGAAGAGGGTAAAACAAAATATGTACCAGGTAAAGGTACACCAGAATTACAAAAAGCAATTCAGAAAAAATTCAGAGAAGATAATAATATTGATTATCAATTAGATGAAATCATATGCGGTGTCGGAGGCAAACACATTATCTATAATGCTATGATGGCAACAATTAATCCAGGAGATGAGGTCATTATAACAGCTCCTTTTTGGGTTAGTTATCCAGATATTGTTTTATTATCAGAAGGTAAGCCCGTGATAGTTAAGTGTCCTCAATCACAAAATTTTAAGATTACACCAGAACAACTAGAAAAAAATATAAACTCTAAAACAAAATGGTTAATGTTAAATAGTCCTAGTAATCCGACTGGCTCAGTTTATTCAAAAAAAGAGTTAGAAGACTTAGCTCTTATCTTAAAAAAATATCCTAATGTTCTTATAATGTGTGATGATATATATGAAAAAATTGTTTACGATGGCATAGAATTTCATACTCTTGCTTCTATTGAACCTTCACTGAAAGACAGATGTTTGACACTTAATGGTGTTTCAAAATCATATTGCATGACAGGATGGAGACTTGGATATTGTGGAGCTCCAAAAGAGATCATTGCTGCTATGAACAAAATACAATCACAAAGCACAACATCAACTTCTTCAATTACAATGGCTGCTGCAGTTGAAGCAATAAGTGGTCCGCAGGATTTTATAAACGAGCATAATAAAAAATTTTTGATACGTAGAGATTTAGTATTGAATAAATTAAATGATATTGATGGAATTACATGTCAAAAACCAGAAGGAGCTTTTTACGTTTATCCAAATTGTGAGGGTATAATTGGAAAAAAGACACCAAATGGAAAACATATCTCCAATGATGAAGATTTCATGACATACCTTTTAGAAGATCAAGGTGTAGCAGGAGTGCATGGTGCAGCATTTGGATTATCTCCTTATTTTAGATTATCTTATGCAACTAGTGATGCAATTCTAGAAGATGCGTGCAACAGAATAAAAGAAGCTTGTAATAAGCTTACTTAAGATCTTTATCAGCAATTATTTCAGCTAATCTAAGCAGATTAGTAGTACCAGCACTTCCAAATGGAACACCAGCCGAGATAACTACATTATCTCCTGGTTTTACTAATTTTTTATTTTTTGCAATTGAACATGCAATATTAACCATATCTTGTGCATTTTTAGCATCTTCTTGAGTATGGCAGGAGTTTACACCCCAGTATAATTGCATTTTTCTTGTAGTATTAATATTTGGAGATAAACCAACAATTTGAACTGGTGCTCTTTCTCTGGCCATTCTTGTCGTTGTTCTTCCACTTACAGAAAATGTAATTATTGCTTTTGCATCTGATTTTTTTGCAATTGAGTAAGCTGCTAAAGTTATTGCATCTGTATTATCAACATCATCAATATTTTCTTGAGTAATTTGTAAATCATAATTATTTTTATCATTCTCAACATTTTCTATTATTTTATTCATCGTTCTTACTACTTCTATTGGATGTGCTCCAACAGCAGACTCACCAGATAACATTACAGCATCTGTTCCGTCGTAAATAGCATTAGCAACATCAGATGCTTCAGCTCTCGTTGGCACAAGATTTTCAATCATACTTTCAAGCATTTGTGTAGCAACAACAACTGGCTTACCAAAATGCCTACATCTTTTAATAATATTTTTTTGAACTATTGGAACTTGTTCTGTTGGCATTTCAACACCCAAATCACCTCGAGCTATCATAATTCCATCTGCAGCATTTATAATATCATCAATATTTTTTACTGCTGAAGGCTTTTCAATTTTTGCCATCACGAGTGCTTTATTGTTAATTATTTTTTTTAGTTTGTGTATATCCTCTGCTTGTTGCACGAAAGAAAGTGCAACCCAATCAACTCCCATATCTAATGCCTTCATAAGATCAGATTTATCTTTTTTGGTAAGGGCGTCTATAGGAAGAATTACATCAGGTATATTTACGCCTTTGTTATTTGAGATTTCAGCATCATTTAAGACTTCTGTAATTAAACTATCTTTTTTTTGTTCAACAATTTGTAATCTTATTCTTCCGTCATTTACTAATAAAATAGAATTAGGTGTTAAAAAATCATAAATTTCTTTATGAGGAAAGTTAACCCTATTATTATCTCCAGGCTCACTTGAAAGATCTAATACAAAACTTTGACCTTTAACTAAATTTTCTTTTGTATTCTTAAATGTGCCCACTCTTAATTTGGGTCCTTGTAAGTCAGCTAATATGCATGAAGCATGATTATGTTTTTCTTCAAAAGATCTAATATTTTCATAATTTTTTCTATGAGTTTCTAAATCGCCATGTGAAAAATTTAATCTAAAAACATCACATCCAGCAATAAATAAGTCTTCTATTATTTTTTTATCTGATGATGCAGGACCTAGCGTAGCTAAAATTTTAGCTTTTCTGTTACGTTTCATTAATTTTTATATATATAGCACAAAAAAAGATTTATATAATTTATTTACGTAATATGACCAAAAACTTTGATAGAGAATTACTTGCTGATGTTGCAGAAAGATTGATTCATCATCTAAAAAATAGAACAGATGTACAAAATATTGATTTAATGAATCTATCAGGTTTTTGCAGAAACTGTCTTTCAAAATGGTATGTTAGTGCTGCAGAAAAGAAAAATATTTCTATTTCATACGATGAAGCACGAGAAATGATCTATGGTATGCCATACTCAGAGTGGAAAACAAAATTTCAAACTGAAATTACTTCTGAACAAAAAAAAAAATTCGATAAAAGAGAAACTTAATATAGTTTCTCTAAATTTTCTCCATACATCTCTTTTACTTTAAACCGTCTTACTTTCATGGAAGGTGTCATCATATTGTTTTCAATTGTAAACTCGTGATCAATTAAAATAAATTTTCTTATTTGCTCAATACTAGAAAGGCTTTTATTGACTTTATCTACAACTTCTTTCATTTTTTTATTAAATGAAGAATCTTGAATTATTTCATTTAAATCACCCTCAACATTATTTTCTTTTGCCCATTCTAAAGCTAAATCTTTATTAGGCACCAAAATTGCAACTAGGTAATTTTTGAAATCCCCATATAACATTGATTGAGCAATTTCAGGTTCAATATCTAGTTTTGCCTCTATTCTTGAAGGAGAAATATTATCTCCACCAGCATTTACAATAATATCTTTTTTCCTATCTGTTATCTTTAAATAATCTTCTTCATCAAATTCACCAATATCACCTGTATGAACCCATCCATCGATTATAGTTTTATTAGTTGACTCAGGATCATTCCAATAACCATTCATAATTAGTTCACCACGAGCTAAAATTTCTCCATCTTCAGAAATTTTCACTTCATTTCCTTGAAGAACTTTTCCAACAGTATCTAATTTAATTTTTTCAGGAGGGTTTGCCGAAATAACAGGAGCCGTTTCAGTTTGTCCGTATCCTTGAAGAAGTGGAAGGCCAAGGGCGCTTAGGTATAATCCAACTTCAAAATTTAGTGCTGCACCTCCTGATATCAATGCTCTGAGACTTCCACCAAATCTTTTCTTAACTTTTTTTCTTACTATCCTATCCATCAATCCATTCATAAATCTTTCAGAGAAGCTCATCTGCTCACCAAAATATTTTTTCTTGCCTAGATTTAATGTAATTGCAAAGAAGCGTTGACTCAATTTACTTTGGTTTTTTAGACCTTGTGAAATACGTGTGTGTAAAGAGTCATAAAACCTTGGAACAGCAGTCATAAAATGTGGTGCTGCCTCAGCCATATTTACTAATAATTTATCTATACTTTCAGCGTAATAAATTTGTGCGCCTTGTCCCATTTCTAAAAATTGTAAAGTATGTTCATATGAATGAGATAAAGGCAACCATGATAAATATCTAATTTCTTTTGTTAAATCACTAGTAAGACTCTCAAGTAATTTATCACAGGAAGCACAGTTTCTTAGCATGGCTCCATGACTTAACATCACTCCCTTAGGATTACCTCCAGTACCTGATGTATAAATAATACATGCTGTATCTTTTCTTTTATAATTTTTTGATAAATCTTCTATTTCATTAGAATTTTTACTTTTTTCTAAATTGTCATTTATAATTTTATTGTATGATAAAATATTTACAACTTCGGTATAAGTTTCATTATCATCATTAATTTTTATTACATTTTGACAATGTGAAATTTTTTCTATTGCTGGTAGAACTTTTTTCATTAGTTCGTGAGATGATACGATTGCACATCTAGCACCAGAATGTTCAATAATATATTTATAGTCATTCGTTGTGCTTGTTGTATAAGCAGGCACTGAAATTGCTCCTATGGACATTATTGCTAAATCAGTGATTTGCCATTCAGGTCTATTTTCAGATAAAATTAATACTCTATCTCCTTCTAAAATACCCAGATCTTTTAAGAATGTTGCTAAACTTTCGACTTGTTCTTTAACTTGTGACCAACTTAAAGAAACATATTTATCATTCTCTTTCTTCCACAAATATGGTTGATCTTTTAAATTATTTGCTTGATGATAAAATATACCCGGTATGCTATTAAACTCGTCAAAATTAACAATCATGCTGTCTATCCTCCCTACAAAGCTTAGATATTAGACCTATATCGAAATAGTAAAATATGAAACAAAAAAATTATCAAAATTCAACAAAAAATTCCCTTGGTAAATTACCAATTTGGAATTTAAAGGATTTGTATGAATCGCCAAAAGCGAAGAAGCTCAATAATGATTTAAATAAGCTCAGAATATTGACTAAGAAATTTGAGAAAAAATATGCATCTAAAATCACCAAGATTAGTTCCAATCAACTTTTAAAAGCCATTATAGAGTTAGAGGATATTGATACAAAAATAGATAAAATTATGTCTTATGCACATTTATTAGTTGCAGAGGATGGTAACAATGAAAAGAATAAAATTTTTTATCAACAAATGCAGGAGCAAATAACAAATATCGCCTCCTCGATTGTCTTCTTTAGTCTTGAAATTAATGAAATTTCTGAAAAAAATTTAAAAAAAATTTATGCTGATAAACAACTAAAGATTTACAAAAACTGGATCAAAAATATTCGAAAATTCAAACCTTATCAATTGGATGTTAAAACAGAAAAATTACTTCAAGAAAAAAGTATTACTTCTAGATCAGCCTGGGTTAGACTATTTGATGATACAATTGCATCACTTAAATTCCCCTTTAAGGGAAAAAATTTATCTAGTGCTGAAATTTTTAATTTTCTTTCTGATAAAAAAGAAGCAAATCGTAAAAAATCAGCTGAGGTAGTATCTGCTGTTTTAAAAGATAACATTACTTTATTTACATCTATTACTAATAATCTTGCAAAAGACAAATCAATCAATGATAAATGGAGAGGATTGCCAAATCCAGTCAGTTCAAGAAATTTATCTAACGTTGTTGAAGATGAAGTTATAGAAGCTTTAAGTGAAACAATAATAGATAATTATCCAAAAATTGCTCATCGTTATTATAAAATAAAATCTAAGTGGCTAAAAAAGAAATCTTTAATGTATTGGGACAGAAATGCACCTCTTCCTTTCCAATCACATAGTATATATTCCTGGAAAGATGCAAGACAAATTGTAACTAATGCTTATTCAAATTTTGACAAGAGAGCAGGAAATATTGTAAATAAATTTTTTGATAATTCATGGATACACGCTCCAGTAAAACTAGGAAAATCTCCTGGTGCGTTCGCTGCTTCTACTGTTCCATCAGTTCATCCATTCATACTTGTTAATTATCAAGGCAAAGCAAGAGATATAGCTACTCTTGCTCATGAACTTGGACACGGAATCCATCAATATTTAGCAGGACAAAAACAAACTTATTTTAATTCTTCAACTCCGTTAACTCTTGCTGAAACAGCAAGTGTTTTTGGGGAAATGTTAACTTTTAAATCACTTTTATCTATTACGACAAAAGAAAATGAACGTAAGGGGCTTTTAGCAAACAAAGTTGAAGATATGCTAAACACTGTTGTAAGGCAGATTGCATTTTTTGAATTTGAAAAACGTATTCATCATCAAAGAAAAATTAAAGAATTAAGTGTTGATGAGATTTGTGAAATTTGGATTGATGTTCAAAAGAAAAGTTTAGGACCATCAATAAAATTTAATGATGATTACAAATATTTCTGGAGCTACATACCCCATTTTATTCATTCACCATTTTATGTTTATGCATATGCTTTTGGTGATTGTCTTGTTAATTCTCTTTTTAATGTTTACGAAAGCAAACTCCCTAAATTTGAAGACAAATACATTACTTTGTTAGAGAGCGGTGGTAGTGATACATATGATAAACTATTGAAGCCTTTTGGATTAAATCCGAAGAAAAAAGACTTCTGGCAAAAAGGAGTTAATGTTATTGAGAATTTGATTGACCAATTAGAAGAATAAAATTGATGAAAGATAAAGAAGCAAAGTCTCTAACAAAACAACTTACCAGGTATGCCAAAGTTGGCGGTGTTGTTGGAAAATTAGCCACTAAACTTGCAAGTCAAAGATATTTAGGTGTTAAGTTAGATAAAGAAAAACATGCTTCAGAAATAAGGGCTGCTCTTGGAAGTATTAAAGGGCCATTAATGAAAGTGGCACAATTATCAGCAACTATACCTGACTTGCTTCCTGATGAGTACGCGCAAGAACTTATGCATTTACAGTCTAATGCTCCACCAATGGGATGGTTGTTTGTTAAAAGAAGAATGGCTGCAGAATTAAAGCAGGACTGGCAAAAAAATTTTATAGAGTTTGATAAAGAAGCAACAAGAGCAGCTTCTCTTGGACAAGTTCATAAAGCTAAAATAAAAAATGATGAAATAGTCGCTTGCAAACTACAATACCCAGACATGGCTTCAGCAGTTAGTGCTGATCTTTCACAATTAAAAATGATTTTTTCAATTTATCAGTCCTATAATAAAGCGATCAAAACTGATGAAGTATACAAAGAAATTACAGACAGACTTAAAGAAGAGCTTGATTACGAAAGAGAAAAAAAATTAATGGCTGTATTTAGAAATATATTTTCAAATATAAATTTTGTTCATGTTCCAAAAACCTATGATAAATTATCTACAAAAAGATTGCTAACTATGAGCTGGCTAGATGGTGAACCTATTTTGAATTTTAAAAAATCTGCTAAAGAAACAAGAAATACATTAGCCGCTAATATGTATAAAGCGTGGTATAAACCATTCTTTGAATACGGAGTGCTTCACGGTGATCCACATTTAGGAAATTATTCTGTACAAAAAAAAGACCTTAGTATTAATATATATGACTTTGGTTGTATGAGAATTTTTAATGGTAATTTCATTCAAGGTGTAATTGACTTATATTTTGCGCTTCAAGAAAAAGACAATTCAAAGGCAGTTCATGCATATGAGCAATGGGGATTTACTGATATTACAAAAGAGAAATTAAAAGTATTAAATAAATGGGCAGGATTTTTATATTCACCTTTGATGGAAGATAAAGTTCAAAAAATACAAGAAAGCGATAGTGGTATATATGGAGCACAAATTGCATCTGAAGTTCATCAAGAACTTAAAAAACTAGGCGGTGTTAAACCTCCAAAAGAATTTGTGTTCATGGATAGAGCAGCAGTAGGACTAGGTTCAGTATTTATGCATTTAAAAGCTGAAGTTAATTGGTACAGAATATTCCATGAGCTCATTCAAGATTTTAACTCAAAAAAATTAATGAAAAACCAACAAAAAGCTTTAAATTTAGCTGACCTATCAATATAAGAACTCATGCTCTTATCTGCCATTAAAGAAAATGATAACAATGAGACAAGAGTCTCTATATCCCCTGAATCAGTAAAACTTTTTTCTAGACTGGGTTTTGAAGTTATAATTGAAAATGGAGCGGGAGAAACTTCAGGATATCAAAATTCAAATTATGAAGAAGCTGGAGCAAAAATTGTTACGAGATCTGAATGCTTGAAGGCTGATGTTTGTTTATGTGTTAGAATGCCAAGCACTGATGACATAAATAACTTAAAAAGTAATTCATTACTTATTGGAATTTTAAACCCATATGAAAATAAATCTGAATTTTCTAATTTAAACAAAAACAAAATATCTTCATGTTGTATGGAATTAATTCCTAGAATAAGTAGAGCGCAAAGTATGGATGTTCTATCATCTCAAGCTAACTTAGCGGGATATAGAAGTGTAATTGATGCAGCAGAGCAATTTGGAAAAGCTTTTCCAATGATGATGACTGCTGCAGGAAGAGTAAATCCAGCAAAAGTTATGATACTTGGCGTAGGAGTTGCTGGTTTACAAGCTATTGCAACAGCAAAAAGACTTGGCGCAGTAGTGTCTGCCACTGATGTAAGAGCAGCAACTAAGGAACAAGTTGAAAGTCTTGGTGGAAAATTCATAATGGTTGAAGATGATGAAGCTCAAAATGCTGAAACAGAAGGTGGTTATGCAAAGGAAATGAGTGAAGATTATAAGAAAAAACAAGCTCAGTTGATAGCTGAAACAGTTTCAAAACAAGATATAGTAATTTGTACAGCTCTTATTCCTGGGAAAAAAGCTCCAGTTTTAATAACAGAAGAAATGGTTTCTTCTATGATTCCGGGTTCAGTAGTAATTGATTTGGCTGTGGAAGCAGGAGGTAATTGCCCTTTAAGTAAAATGAATGAAATAGTTATGCATAATGGAGTAAAAATCGTTGGTTATGGAAATGTTCCTGGAAGAGTGGCTAAAGATGCCTCAGCACTGTATGCTAAAAATATTTTTAACTTTTTAAGTTTGTTAATAGACAAAGAAAATAAAAAAATAAATTTTGATTTTGATGATGAAATAATTAATTCTGTTTTGCTTACGCATGACGGGGATGTAAGATTGGAGCAATTTAAGTAACATGGAAGCACATTCTTCAGAAGTTTTTGTTATTGGATTAACAGTATTTTTCTTAGCTTGTATTATTGGCTATTATGTAGTTTGGTCAGTTACTCCTGCTTTACATAGTCCATTGATGGGTGTGACGAATGCAATATCAAGTGTAATTATAGTTGGTGCAATTTTGGCGGCCGGTCCTCAAGGTTTTGATACTTCAAAAATTTTTGGATTAATTGGTGTTGTATTAGCTTCAGTTAATATTTTTGGAGGTTTCTTAGTAACATATAGAATGCTCTCAATGTTTAAGAAAAAAACAAAAAAAACAAAGGAAAAAGAATAATGTCTTCTAACATGGTTGCGATATTATATTTAATTTCTGCGTTATTATTTATCTTTGCTCTAAGAGGTTTATCTCACCCTGAATCTTCAAGAATGGGTAACATTTTTGGTGTTATTGGTATGATTATAGCGGTGTTCACAACGCTAATGTTCAAATCAGTTCTTAGTTATTATGAAATTGGTGCCGCGATACTTATTGGTGGTGCCATAGGTTCATTTATTGCTTTAAGAATAGAGATGACAGCATTACCTCAATTAGTGGCGGCTTTTCATAGCTTAGTAGGTTTAGCTGCTGTATTTGTTGCTGCTGCTGCATTCTATGATCCCGTAGCTTTTAGTATTGGAAAAGTTGGTTCGATAAAAACTGCTAGTTTAGTTGAGATGAGTATTGGAACATTTATTGGTGCTATCACTTTCTCTGGATCAGTTTTAGCTTTTGGTAAATTACAAGGTACAATTTCAGGAAAACCAATAGTATTTAAGTTCCAGCACCTTATAAATGCACTAATTTTCCTTCTAATTATTTTCTTGATTGTACTATTTGTGATTAATCAATCTCCAACAATCTTTTGGACAATAGTCATTGTTTCAATATTACTAGGATTTCTTGTAGTAATTCCTATTGGCGGAGCTGACATGCCAGTTGTCGTTTCTATGCTAAACTCTTATTCAGGTTGGGCAGCTTGTGGTATAGGATTTACCCTAAGTAATAATCTCTTAATCA
Organism: uncultured Alphaproteobacteria bacterium; assembly: GCA_902623585.1. GTDB lineage: Bacteria > Pseudomonadota > Alphaproteobacteria > HIMB59 > CACPNW01. The sequence goes on from CACNUO010000001.1 coordinate 38,963, forward strand.
TAACCGGTGCTCTTGTTGGAGCGTCTGGTGCAATATTGAGTTATATAATGAGTAAAGGGATGAATAGATCAATTATTAATGTTGTTCTAGGAGGTTTTGGTGGTGAGCAAGACACTAGTGCTAGTAAGGATAACTCAGACAAAATTGTTAAACAAGGTAATGCAGAGGATGCAGCATATATAATGAAAAACGCTGACTCTGTAATTATTGTACCAGGATATGGAATGGCTGTCGCACAAGCTCAACATGCTTTAAGAGAAATGGGTGACATATTAAAAAAAGAAGGAATAGAGGTAAGATATGCGATACATCCAGTTGCCGGAAGAATGCCAGGTCATATGAATGTTTTACTGGCTGAAGCTAATGTTCCTTATGAAGAAGTTTTGGAGTTAGATGAAATTAATCATGATTTTCCTATGACAGAGGTTTCTTTTGTTATTGGGGCAAATGATGTAACAAATCCAGCTGCAAAAACAGATGAGTCCTCTCCTATTTTTGGCATGCCTATTTTAGATGTAGAAAAATCTCAGAGCGTTCTATTTGTAAAACGTTCAATGGCAACTGGTTATTCTGGTGTTGATAATGAGTTGTTTTATAGAGATAATACAACTATGCTATTTGGAGATGCTAAAAAAATGTGTGAGGATATAGTAAAAAGTTTGTCTTCTTAATCGTTGCTTCTTTTTGCTGATTTTCTAGCTCTTCTAATATTTTCTTCCTTTTCTCTAGCGCGTTTCAAACAAGGTTTTTCATAGTGTTTACGAAGTTTCATTTCTTTATACAAACCTTCACGCTGCATTTTCTTTTTAAGCATTCTAATTGCTTGTTCTACATTATTATCTTTTACATTTACAAAAAGTGTCATTGGGTGGCCCTAGTAACATAAACTCATATTATTTGCAAACCGATATATTGAATTAATCTATTGGTATATTAGAAAAAATACTTATATTTATCATGTGTCTATTCTAAAAATATCAAAAATCGGTCATCCTATCTTACTTAAAGAATGTTCTGAGATAAAAGAATTCTCTTCAGATTCTCTAAAAAAAATAGTTTATGATATGTCTGAAACAATGCTTGACTATAACGGTATAGGTTTAGCAGCACCCCAAGTACATATTTCAAAGAAAATAATAGTATTTCGTAATCCTGATAATGAAGAGAAAGATAAAATTGAGATAACACCATTAATAAATCCTATTTTTACACCCATGGGAAAAGAAACTGAGGATGATTGGGAAGGTTGTTTATCAATACCTGGTATGCAGGGTTTAGTTAGAAGATTTAAAAAAATCAAATATTCTGGATTTGATCTTGAAGGCAAAGAAATTGAAAATGAAGTTGAAGGCTTACACGCAAGGGTAGTACAACATGAGGTAGATCACTTAAACGGCATTTTGTATACATCACGCTTAGCACATAAAAATGCTTTTGGTTTTGAAAAAGAAATAACTACATATTGGAAAAATGAACAAAACAGAAAATAAAAAAAAAGAAGATATACTTAAAAAAACAAAAAAAATCGTATCAATTGAAGGTTGGTCATCAGAAATATTTTCAAAATTACAAAAACAAAATATAGAAAAAAATGATTTATTCTATTTTTTTCCTGATGGATATAAAGATTTATTAGAATATGCTTTACAAAATATTAATGAAAAACTTGAATATAAATTAAAAAAAATTAATTTAATTAATTTTCCAATTAACAAAAGAATAAAAAAAATATTATTATTACGATTTGATATATTAAATGAAGATAAAGAATTTTATAAAAAAACCTTTAACCATCTTTTGCTACCCACAAATAACAAAATATCAAAAAAGTGTTTATATAATTCAGTAAGTACAATGTGGTATTTAGCTGGAGATAATTCAACAGATTTCAATTTTTATACAAAAAGACTGATTTTATCAGGAGTATATACTAATGCCTTGTTCGTTTTTTTTTCAAAAGAAATGAAGCATGTTGAAGAAAATATTGATATAAATCTAAAGAGAATATCAAAAATTCCAAGAATTAAGGAAAGAATGTCTTTTATTAAGGATAGCGCTCCTAAATTTTTAAAAAGTTTTTTAGCTTAAGCTATACTATCTGGCTCTAATTTATTTTGAATTTCTAATATTTTATCTTTTAGGATTAATTTTCTTTTTTTTAACCTTTGAATTTGTAAAAAATCTACAGTATTTTTTTCTTGAAGTCGAATGAGTATTTCATCAAGATCTCTGTGTTCTTGTTCAAAATTTTTTAAAATTTCTATAAGTTTGTTTATGTCATCCATGAAAATAAATAAGTAAAAATATAATAATAGTATATAAACACCCTGTGGTAAAAAAAATAGCAATTTTAACAAGTGGTGGAGATTGTGCAGGTTTAAATGCAGTAATTAGAGCTGTTACCTTGAGAGCACATAATAAGTACAATTGGGAAGTCTGTGGAATTAAAGATGGAACATTAGGCCTGTTGAAAGAACCACTGGACGTTATCAAATTAGATCCTCAAAATTTTGAGGGTAGCTTAATGAGAATGGGTGGAACTTTTTTAGGATCAAATAACAAAGGCAACCCTTTTAAAAAAATTATAAGGAATGGAAAAAAAATAGACTCATCTGATTTAGTTATAGAAGGTTTTAAAAAATTAGAAATAGATGCACTAATAGGTATCGGTGGAGATGGAAGTTTAAAAATTCTCCAAAGTATTACAAAAAAAGGTAATATAAATTTTGTTGGTATTCCAAAGACTATAGACAATGATGTAAAGCATAATGAGCTTTCTATAGGATATGATACTGCAGTTGATGTTGCAACAAATGCATTAGATATGCTTCAACCAACAGCTGCTAGCCACAGAAGAGTAATGATTTTAGAAGTAATGGGCAGAGATGCAGGTCACATTGCTTTGAATGCAGGAATAGCTGGAGGAGCAGATGTTATTTTGATTCCGGAGATTCAATATTCTATAAAATCTATTGCTGACCATATTGAGAAACTTAGATCTAAAGGAAGAAATCATGCATTAATCGTTGTTGCAGAAGCTGTAAAAAAAGAAAACGGTAAAAAAGCTACAGTGAAATATGTTGATGGAGAGGTGCGCCTTGGAGGGATTGGAAATTATCTTGGTGATGAAATCTATAAAATAACAGACTCAGAAACAAGAGTCACAGTTCTAGGGCATGTTCAAAGAGGTGCTCAACCAACTCATAGAGATCGTTTAATTGCAAGTGCCTTTGGGGTTCATGCGGTTGATTTAATTGCAAAGAAAAAATTTAATAGAGTAGTTGTATGGAAAGACAGAGGAGTACAAGATTTGATGCTTAGTCAAGTTGCTGGATATTCAAAAACTGTTCAAAAAAATGATCCTTTGATTAAAGTGGCTGAAGGACTTGGAATTTATATTGGTGAAATAAACTAAAAATTCCCTAATTTTTTCCATATATAAAAATATATTTTGTAAGGTAATATCCTTGTAAATTTAAAAAAATATACAATCAAATAGGGAAAAATTATTTCAAATTCTTTACCTTTAGTTAATCTATCGAATATTTTTTTTCCTGCATATTCAGCACTTTTTAAAAAAGGCATTTTGAAGCTATTTTTTTTGGTTGCTTCGGTATCAATAAAACCTGGACATATGACTCTAACATTAATGTTCAACTTTTTGAAATCAAAATACAAGCTTTCACTCAAGCTTAATTGAGCTGCCTTAGAAATACCATATGCCCCAGCTGTTGGCCAACCTCTATATCCCAAAGGTGAAGAAATAATGGCAATCGTATTATTTCTATTTTTCATAACATCTTTTAATTTGTTAACACAATACAAAGTACCTTTGATATTTACATCTACTAGCAATTCGTAGTTTGAAATATCAAATATTTGATTTTTGTTTGGACTATAAGCTGATGCATTTAATAATGCTATATCAATTTTACCAATATTTTTTTCTATAGAATTAATCGTTTCATCAACATCATTTTTTGAAGAAATATCACATACAATAGCATGAACTAAATTTTTATTATTTTTTATTTCTAATTTTTTTTTTGCAGATTCAAGTTTTATTTTATTACTTGAAGAAATTACAACTTGCCAATTATTATTTACAAATTCTTTTGCTGTAGCAAAACCAATACCTGAAGATCCACCAGTAATCCATATAGTTTGCAACTATAGACTCCAATCATTACGAATTATTGTTATAATATTTTTTTTATCATTAGGATTTTTGAATTCCATTTTCATGAGCTCTTTTTCAAAATACCAAAGTGTATATTCAGGGAATGGCCCTTTATCTTTTGGATTTCTTGATGCATTGAAAACATACTTATTAGCTAATATTTCAATGTCATTGATTTTTATATTTTCATCTTCAAGTTTCTTTACTTCTATAGTTCTTACTATACCTTTTTGAGTGTCAAATACTTCTACCTCATTTAACATTTCAATATTCCAATAATTTAATGGTACTATATTTTTATCTAATTTTAATTCTCCATCCATACCACTAGCAATAAAAAAATTGTCTTCATCATTTCCAATTATTTTATATTCTCGATCATCTTCGAAGTCTGTAAATCCATCTATTGATACAAATTCACCATTTTTCCAAGTTTCTTTAGTTTCTTGAAAAAATTTGTATGCTGGAAAAAATAAAACTTTAACATTTATCTTTAAGACCGAATGTATAATGACACTATCTTCATTATGTTCAAATTTTGATATTAAGCTTCCAATATTTTTCTTTTTTCTAATTACATCATAACTTACCTCATTATCTTCTGGTATTGGAAATGGTTGACTAAAAACGCTTAAAGAAAAAACAGATAAACAAATTATAAAGATATATTTCACGATTTAATTCTTAGTGATGATCTTCCACCATCTATATGAAATATTTGTCCAGTTATCCAACTATTTTTATCACTTAATAGAAAACTTCCAATATCAGAGAAATCATCACCAGATCCAATTTTAGGTAGAGGATGCATATTTTCAATTGCTTTCTTAATAGTTTCATTACTAATCAACTTTTGTGTCATTTTTGCGTCAGTTAAACTTGGCGCTATACAATTTACTTTGATTTTTGGAGCAAATTCAGCAGCTAAACTCAAAGTAAGCCCTTCAATAGCACCTTTCGCGGTAGAAATTATTGTGTGATTAGTAAAACCTTGTTTTACAGCAATAGTTGAATAAAGAAGAATACTGCCATTATTTTTGGCAAGAGTTTCTTGATTAAACTTAATCGCATTTATAGCACTAAGTGTATTTATTTTAAAAGAATCAATAAAATCTTCATCCTTAGTCATTTTAAGAGGTTTTAAATTTATAGAGCCGACACAAAAAGCAATACCACTTAATTGATCTTTGTATTCTTCTGAAATACTCTTAACTTTATTAAAATCTAAAACATCACACACCTTGTATTCACATCCAATTTCTTCAGATAATTGTTTTAATTCTGTTTCATTTCTAGAAATAATTATTGGATCATAGTTATTGCTTTTCAGTTTTTTTGATAATGATTTCCCAATAGAACCCGTGCCTCCAAAGACAAATATATTTTTGTTAGACATTGTTGACCTTTCTAATTTTAATTTGATGATAACTAATTAATAAAGTTGATAACAACAAAATTGAATTAGTTTGATGTAAACTTGCAACTGGTAAGTAAACATTACTTAAAAGAGTTATAATACCTAATATTACTTGTAAGGTTAGAAAGAATAGAACTAAATAGACGAGAGTACTTGAAACGTTTTTATTATCAAATTTAATAAATTTAAAACAAACAAAAAGGATATAAAAAAAAACAAATATTGATAACCAACGGTGGTTAAAATTTATTGCAACTGTATTTTCAAAAATATTATAAATACCTAAATCATAAATAATGTAATCATCAGGTATAATTTTTCCATTCATTAGTGGAAAAGTATTAAAAGATTGTCCAGAGTTCGTTCCTGCCATAAATCCACCTGTTGCAATTGTTATAAATATTAAGATTACAGCAATTAAAATATAAAATTCAATTGTCTTTGGATTAGATAAAAAACTTATATTAGAAGAATACCTGTAATCCATTGCTATCCATAATAGTATAGAGAAAATTATAAGAGCATTTAAAAGATGAAAAGTAAGTCTATAAGGGCTTACGTAAGGATTTTCAGTCAAACCACTCTTTACCATCCACCATCCGATAACTGCTTGAAACAAACCAAACACAAAGACAATACCAAGCCTTATATACATTGATGATTGAATTTGCTTTTTAAAACTAAAATAAATTAATGGTATTAAAAAGACAACTCCTATGGCTCTTGCAAATATTCTATGAAACCACTCCCACCAAAAAATATATTTAAACTCATTTAACGTCATATTTTTGTTAACTATTTTGTATTCTGGTGTTTGTTTATACATTTCGAATACAACCAACCAACTTTCTAAACTAAGTGGAGGAATTACACCTAAAATTGGACGCCAGTCAGTCATAGAAAGTCCAGAGTCGGTTAATCTTGTTAGACCTCCTATTACTATAATTAATAAAACCATTGCGGTTATTGTCAATAGCCATATATAAATCGCAGGATTATAATATTTTGAAGTATTAGAGTAATTCATTCAGAATATATATAATCTCTAGAAATAATAAAAAAAGTTGTTATTTTTCACATATGACAGAAAAAACTGATGTAGTAATCATAGGTGCAGGTCCAGTAGGGTTATTTGCTGTATTTGAATTAGGTCTCTTAAATATAAAATGTCATTTGATTGATAATTTAGATAAGGTTGGAGGTCAGTGCGCTGAATTGTACCCGGAAAAACCAATTTATGATATTCCCTCAAGACCAGTTGTAACAGGACAACAATTAACTGACGAGTTAATTAGACAGATTAATCCATTTAAACCTAAATTTCATCTCAACCAACAAGTTGAGAAAATTGCTAAAACAGAATATGGTTGGATTGTAGAGACTAATATAGGAACAAAAGTTGAAGCAAAGTGTATAGTTATAGCCGCAGGAGCTGGAAGCTTTGTGCCTCGAAAACCTCCAATTGAGAATATTGAGAGTTTCGAAAATAAAAATGTTTTTTACGCAATTCGAGACAAATCAATATTTAAGAATCAAAAACTTTTAATTGCAGGAGGAGGAGATTCTGCTTTGGACTGGACAAATGAACTATCTAAGGATTCCAATGTAACTCTAATACATAGAAGAAAAGAGTTTAGAGCAGCACCTGATTCCGTTTCAAAAATGCAAGAATTAGAATCAAAAGGAAAAATTAAATTTTTAAAAGGTCAAATAAAAAAGATTTCAAAGATTCAAGATAACAAAATAATGATAGAATACGAAAATGAAGATGAAAGATTAAATATTGAAGTAGATTATCTTTTACCATTTTTTGGTTTAAAAATGGAACTAGGTCCAATTGCGGAATGGGGCCTAAACTTACATGAGAACTTAATTAAAGTAGATACTGAAAAATTTGAAACTTCTACACCTTCAATCTTTGCGATTGGTGACATAAATTGGTACCCAGGAAAACTTAAGCTTATTCTATCAGGATTTCACGAGTCTGCCTTAATGGCTCAAGAAGTATTCAAGTATTGCTTTCCTGATAAGAAAAACATATTTAGATACACAACATCTTCTAAAGAACTTCAGAAAAAACTAGGTGTTTAATGCCGAAGTTAATAATCACAGATAGATCAGGTAAAAAGTCTGAAATTGAATATGATAGTAATTTTACATTAATGGAAACTCTTAGAGACAATGGCTATGATATTGAAGCTTCGTGTGGAGGATGCTGTGCTTGTGCTACCTGTCATGTTTATATTGATGAAAAATGGACAAACAAGCTGAAAAATATAGATGATGATGAAGAATCTATGCTAGATCAAGCTTTTGATGTTAAAAATAATTCCAGATTATCTTGTCAAATTGATCTTTCTGAAGAGCTTGATGGCTTAGAGATAGAAATTGCACCAGAATAGTATTGACATAAATTATTAATTTGCATACAAACAATTTGTATAAAAACTATGGCAGACACTTCTCTTAATGAGAATAGATTAGCATTATTAATTTGGCAAACATCAAACTTATGGCAATCTAAAGTAAGACATAAATTAAAAAAGAGTCAAATCACTTTAAATGAATATCTTATTCTCGAGACAATTTATTTATTACAGCAAGAAAACATAAATATTACTCAACAGGATATATGTAAAAACGCATCTATTGATAGATCAGTTGTTAGCTTACGTGTTTCTAAACTAGAAGAAAAGAGGTTAATATCAAAACAACAACCACTAGATAAAAGATCTGATAGTTTAATCCTAACAACAGCAGGGAATGATTTAATTACTAATATCATTGATAATATTATTGATCTAGAAAATGAATTATTTAATAAATTAGGATCAGAAATTTTTAATTTCACAAATTCATTAAAGTTGTTATTGGGTAAAAAAATTAGAATTAGAGCAAAATTAAATGATTGATCAAGAATTAATACAATCCTTAAAAGCTTGGCCTTTTAAAGAAGCATTACAAATCATTAAAAAAAATGGTGGTTTACAAAACTTTAAAATTCCATCTAAGGGATATGTATTACTAGAAACTGGTTATGGCCCATCTGGTTTACCTCATATTGGAACTTTTGGTGAAGTTGTAAGAACATCAATGGTAAAAAATGCATTTAGCTCTATAATTGATTGCCCTACAAAACTGATCACATTTTCTGATGATATGGATGGATTAAGAAAAGTTCCTGAAAATGTTCCAAATAAAGAAATGTTAGAAAAATTTATAGGCAAGCCACTTACTTCTATACCAGATCCATTTGGTAAATTTGAAAGTTTTGGACATCATAATAATGCAAAACTTAGAAGTTTTTTAGATGAATTTAATTTTGACTATGAGTTTGTCAGCTCAACAGAAAAATACCAAAATGGAGATTTTAATAAAACAATAATAAATATATTTGAAAACTATCCAAAGATACTAGAAATTATTTTACCTACCTTAAGGGCAGAAAGAAAAGAAACCTATAGTCCATTTCTACCAATAAGTGAAAATTCAGGTGAGGTTCTTCAAGTAAAAATTGAAGAATATAAAATAGATTCAAAAACAATTATTTACAGAGATCCATCCATAGACAAGTTAGTTGAAACAGAAGTAATTAATGGAAAATGTAAGTTACAGTGGAAAGTCGATTGGGCAATGAGATGGATGTCGTTTGATGTTGATTATGAAATGTGTGGTAAAGATCTTACAGAAAGTGTTGATTTAGGATCCAAGATTTGTAGAGCATTAAGTAAAAAACCACCCACTAATCTAATTTATGAAATGTTTTTAGATGAAAAAGGTGAAAAAATTTCTAAGTCAGTCGGAAATGGTATTAGCGTAGATGAGTGGCTGCGTTATGCTTCTCCAGAGAGTCTTGCACTCTATATGTTCCAAAAACCAAAATCAGCAAAGAAACTTCACTTTGATGTAATTCCTAAAACTGTAGATGATTATCTTTCTCATTATAATTCATACTCAAGTTTAGATAAAAATAAACAGTATGATAATCCAATTTGGCATATTCATTCAGGAAAACCTAAAGAATTTAAATCAGAAATAAATTTCAATACTCTTACTAACCTAGTAAATGTCTCTAATTCTAAAGATAAAAAAGTAATATGGTCTTTTATTAATAAATATGATGATCAAATTAACGCTGATAACAACCCTGAATTTGATCGCCTCATAGACTTTGCACTAAATTACTATGAAGATTTTATTTTGCCTAAAAAGAAATTTTTAGAGATTGATAGTAGTAATAGAGAAGTATTTATTGATATTATTAATGTTTTAGAAAATGAGATTACTGAAAAAAGTTCATCTGAAGATATTCAAACATTATTATATGAAGTAGGAAAAAAGCACGAATTTGAAAATTTAAAAGATTTTTTTAAACTAGTATATCAAGTTATGCTTGGTCAGGATCAAGGCCCTAGACTAGGGTCATTTTTTAAATTATTTGGTTTAAGAGAAACTATTGATTATCTAAAAAAATTAATAGATAATTAATTTATTGTACAATAGTTCATTAAAAATATTAAGATTATTGCCTCCCGAGCTATCTCATAATATTACAATTAATTATTTAAAATATTTCAAAGTAAGAAAAAAAAATATTGAGGACTCTATTCTTTCACAACATTTAATGGGTTTAGATTTTCCAAATCCTATAGGACTCGCTGCAGGTTTTGATAAAAATGCTGAAGTGATGCATTCCATGTTTTCATTTGGTTTTGGTTTTCTTGAAGTTGGTACAATTACTCCACAACCTCAAAGTGGTAATTCTAAACCTAGAGTATTTAGATTAAGTGAAGATAAAGCCATAATCAATAGTTTAGGTTTTAATAATAAAGGTATTAAAAAAGTAAAAAAAAATTTAATCAAACACCAAAAATCGTACTTAAATAATAAAATTGTAGGAGTTAATATTGGAAAAAATAAAAATTCAAGTGAAGCTATTGATGATTATCTTATAGGTTTAGAAGAGTTAGGTGATTTGGCAAGCTATATTACTATAAATATATCATCACCAAATACTGAAGGTTTGAGAGATCTACAATTGCGAGGAAAGATAGAAAAATTAATCAAAAAAATTATAGACAAAAGAGATGAAATAAAAAATATTAATACTAAACCAATATTAATTAAGATTTCACCAGATTTAAATGAAGATCAACTTAGAGATTTAGCTTTAATTTCCCTGGCTAATAACATAGATGGCTTAATACTTACGAATAGCACTGTTAAAAGGGATAGTAATTTAATTTCTTTAAACAAAGAAAAAAAAGGCGGTTTAAGTGGCAAACCTCTCTATGATAATTCAAACATAATTTTAAAAAAAATGTATGAATTAACAAATGGTCAAATACCATTAATAGGAGTGGGTGGTATATCCAGTGGAAGGGACTGTTATGATAAAATTAAATCCGGCGCTTCTCTAGTGCAGTTATATACCGCTTTGGTTTATTCTGGTCCAAATTTAATTAATTCTATGAAAAGTGACTTGATTGATCTTATAAAAACTGATGGATATAAAAATGTATCTGACGTTATTGGTAAATCTGTGTAGTAGTGAAAAAAATAAAATCCATTGAAGAAATTATAAATGATTATGACAATTTTATAATTGATCAATGGGGTGTAATGCATGATGGAACATTTGGATATGATCATGCTTTAAATTCTATCAATATTCTCAATAGCAATGATAAAAATTTGTTTATAATTTCAAATTCATCTAAAAGATCAAAAACATCCATAGATAGACTGCCAAAGCTTGGTTTTAAGAAAAATTCTTTTTTAAATACAGTGACAAGTGGAGAAATGATTTGGCAATTACTTAAAGAAAAATATTTAGATGATAAAAATAAAAAAAATTGTTTTCATATTTATGATAAAGAAAAAGAGGATGGTCTAGATTTTAGAGATGGTTTAAATTTTAATTTTGTAGAAAAAGTAGAAGAATCGGATCTAATTTTAGCTTGTACTCCTTTTATAAATTTACAGCCAATAGAATACATTCCATTACTAGAAGTAGCTTATAAAAAAGAAATAACAATGTATTGTGCAAACCCCGACTTTGAAACAGTTGAAAGTAACACTAATAATAATGTCTTTTGTATGGGCGCAATTGGTGAGATATACAAAAAAATGGGTGGAAATGTTATTATTAAAGGTAAACCTGATGTAAGCATATATACTGAAACCACAAATCAAATTAATTTAGAAAAAAAAAGAACAGTAGCTATTGGAGACTCATTATTTCATGACATTCAAGGTGCTAATAATTTTGAAATAGATAGTGTTTTAGTAAAATCTGGTATTCATAAAGATTTAAATCAAATAAATAATTTAATTAAAAATCATCAAATAGCGCCTACATATATTATAGATAAATTTAGTATTTAGAATACTTGACAAAGTAATATTTATATTTACATGCATTTTCATTATGTCAATGAGATGTGAATTAACTGGAAAATCTTTTCAAACTGGTAATAACGTTAGTCACGCTAAAAATAGAACAAAAAGACGTTTTAAACCAAATCTTCAAAACATTACTTTTGTTAGCGAAGTATTGGGGCAAAAATTTCAACTTAAAGTTGCAGTTAGTACTATTCGTACAGTAGAAAAAAAAGGTGGTTTAGATGAATTCCTTATCAACACACCAAACTCTAAATTGCCCTTGAAAGCTAAAAAATTAAAAAAAACTATTCTTACAAAATCTAATTAAATTTTATAATGGGATTTTTCTTTGAATTAACAACAATACTTAATTCCCTTAGCACTGAACTAATGTGGTTTATAATGCTATTTTTTTGTTTTTTTTCTATTCTTATTTTTTTAAGAATATTTGGATATATAGGAATTTTTATCTATTCTGCACTAGCTGTAATTGCAGGCAATATTCAAGTTTTAAAAACAGTAGATTTTTTTTATTCACCTGAACCGGTAGCATTAGGAACTATTCTTTTTGCATCAACATTTTTATGTACTGATATTTTATCTGAATATTATGGTAAGGAAAAAGCTAGAATGAATATTTTAATTGGTTTCAGTGCGTTCTTATTTATGACTTTATTAATGGTAATTACTATTGGTTTTCAACCATCAGATGCTGATTGGGTACAAGAGAGTTTATCAAATGTATTTACTCCAATGACAAGATTTTTCATAGCTAGTATGATAGCATATTTAATAAGCCAATATTTTGATGTTTGGTTCTTTAACTATTTGAAACAAGCTTTATCAGATAAGTCTCTCTGGTTAAGAAATAATTTATCTACTATTATCTCCTCTTTAGTTGATAACACTGTCTTTAGTATATTTGCTTGGATCTTATTAAATCCTGAACCAATAAGTTTGTATAATGTCATAATGATTTATATTTTAGGCACTTATCTTCTTAGAATATTTATAGCCCTACTTGACACTCCTTTTATATATATAGCTAAGTTTTTTGTCCCAAAAACTAATGACTAACTTTTCTTGGAAAGTTAAAAAAACAAATAAAAATAATAAAGCAAGAACAGGAAAAATTTCTACACCACATGGTGATATTGAAACTCCGGCATTTATTTTTTGTGCAACAAAAGCTGCACTAAAATCTTTTACTACACTTGAAGCGAAAAAAAATAATACACAAATTATACTATCAAATACTTACCATTTGATGCTTCAGCCAGGTAGTGAACTAATAGCTCAACATGGAGGTCTTCATAAATTTACGGGTTGGGATGGGCCTATGTTAACAGATAGTGGTGGATTTCAAATTTTTTCTCTTGGACATGGGTCAGTTGCTGATGAAATAAAAGGACGAAAAACAAATTCAAAAAATAAAAAAACTTTAATAAATTTGAATGAAGAGGGTGCGTTATTCAAGTCTTATATAGATGGTTCTACTCATATGTTATCTCCTGAAAAATCAATAGAGGTTCAAAGAAATCTTGGAGCAGATTTCATCTTGGTTTTTGATGAATGTACTCCCTATAATGTAGATAAAATATATACATCTGATTCTATGTTAAGAAGTCATAGATGGTCTTTAAGATCCATCAATGCATTTAACTCTAAACTTAATTATAATCCTAAAAATGGCTCAGCTGGTAGACAAGAAATGTATGGTATTATACAAGGAGGGATTTACAGAGATTTAAGAGAAGAAAGCATTGAATTTAATACAAAAAATATTAACACTTTTGGAATTGCTATTGGTGGAAGTTTAGGATCAAATAAAGATGAAATGAAAGATATAGTTCATTTTACTTCTTCTAAATTAGATAATACTCGTCCAGTACATTTACTAGGTATAGGTGATCCAAGGGATATATGGGATTTTGTTGCAGATGGAATCGATACATTTGATTGTGTAAGCCCAACTAGAATTGCTAGACATGGATCGGCTTTAGTTAAAGGTAAACAGGGAAAAATAAACTTAAAAAATGTTAAATATAAAAATAATTTAAGCCCAATAGATAATGAATGTAATTGCTATACTTGTAAGAATTTTACACTGGCATATTTATACCACCTTTTTTCTGCACAAGAATTACTAGGATTACAATTGCTTACTAATCATAATATATATTTTATGAATAATCTTATGAAAGAAATTAGAAGCTCAATTGATAACGATGATTTTAATAATGCAAAAAAGAAATGGTTAAATTCTTAATTATCTAAATGAAAAGTTGAAGATAATTGATTTAGTAATACTTCGCCTAACTGATCGACATCCATTATTGTTACAGCTTTACTATAGTATCTTGAAACATCATGCCCAATTCCTATGGCAATTAATTCAATTTCATCTTTTTTTTCAATTTCACCAATTATATCTCTTAAATTTTTTTCTAAATAATTACCTGGATTTACAGAAAGTGTTGAGTCATCAACTGGAGCACCATCACTTATAACAATAAGAATTTTCCTATTTTCCTTTCGAAAAGATAATCTGTTATAAGCCCATGATAAAGCTTCTCCATCGACATTTTCCTTCAAAATTCCCTCTTTCAATAATAGGCCCAAATTTTTCTTTGATCTCCTCCATGGTGAGTCTGCAGATTTATAGATAATATGTCTTAGATCATTTAATCTGCCTGGATTAGATGGCTTTCCATTTTTGATCCATTTTTCTCTAGAGTTACCTCCCTTCCAAGCTTTGGTTGTAAACCCTAATATTTCAGATTTAATTAAGCATCTTTCCAATGTTTTTGCTAAAATATCTGAGCAAAGGGCTGCAACCGTAATTGGTCTACCTCTCATCGAACCAGAATTATCAATTAGAAGACTCACAATAGTATCTTTAAATTCAACTTCTTTTTCTATTTTGTAGCTTAATTTATTATTTGGATTAGCAATTATTTTTGCTAATCTTGATGTGTCAAGAAAACCCTCTTCCATATTAAAATCCCAATGACGATTTTGCTGAGCTAAAAGTTTTCTTTGGAGTCTATTGGCAATTTTAACAATTAATGGTTGAAAAGAAAATACTTGTTGGTCAAGATTTCTTCTCAGCTTCTCTAATTCTTTGATATCACAAAGCTCCTCAGCATTAATAATTTCATCAAAATTATAATCATAAACTTTATAACTCTCTAAACTCTCTAAAATTTTTCTATCTGGAAAATAATCTAGTTCAGTATCCCCACTTTCTTCACCCATATCATCATTTTCTTCTAATGAAACTGACTGCTCAACAGTTGTTTCACTTGTTTGCATTTCAATATTTGACTCAGTTTGTTCATCATTTTTTTGTTCATCATTATTTTCATTTTCATTATCTTGATCTTCATCGTTTTGATTAATATCTTCATTCTGAGTATTGTTTGCACTATTATTAAGTAATCCAAGTTCATCTAGTTTTTCAACTATTGTAGATGTATATTTTTCCTGATTATTTAGACATTTCTTCAAATCTTGAAAAAAGTTTGAATAATCTTTTTTTAATTTTTCTTTTACAATATTTTTAAAACTACTATTATTTTCACCTAAATCCACACCAACAATTTCTTCAAATGCTACATTTTTAAATGCTTTAATTAATAAATTTTGATCTTTTTTAGTACTGCCAATTTTAAGATCTCTAATATACTTATTCTTTAGATTTTTTTGTATTCCCTTGAATTCATTACTACCAATAGCTTCTACTCGTGCCTGTTCTAAAACATTAATTATTTGGTTTGATAACTCATCTTGATTTAAGAACCTTTGATGTATATCTTTTGAATGTAATCTGAATTCAAGTGCAAAAGAGTCTGCTTCAGCTCTTAGATATTCGAGGTTATTTTTAAAATTTTCAATTTTTGGTTCAGTTAAATTTATTGTGTTACCAATTATTGAAGAATTTTCTTTAACAAAATTAATCTCTATATCGTCTTTTTTTCCTATAGATTTTATTGTTGCACTTAATGACTTTTTAAAATCTTCAATAATTTCGCTATTCTTTGACATTAACTACTTTGGCATCAGTAATATCAATTCCAAATGATCTTTGAAAATATTCTTGTAAGATAGATCTCTCCATTTCATCACATCTATTTAAAAAAGATAGTTTAAAAGAATATTCAATATCATTAAATAGAAGGTAATTTTCTGCCCAAGTTAATACAGTTCTTGGGCTCATAACAGTTGAAATATCACCATTAATAAATCCTGATCTTGAAAGATCTGCAGTAGCTACCATACATTTAACAATATCTTTTCCATCCTTATTATTAAGTTTTTTTATTTTACTTAAAATAATTTTTATCTCTTGGTCATTACTTAGATAATTCAAGGTTGATACAATATTCCACCTATCCATTTGACCTTGGTTTATTTGTTGAGTTCCATGATACAAACCAGATGTATCACCCAGACCAACGGTGTTAGCTGTAGCAAACAACCTAAAAAATTTGTGGGGTTTAATTACTCTAGATTGATCAAGTAAAGTTAACTTACCTTCTGATTCTAGAATACGTTGAATAACAAACATAACATCTGGTCTACCAGCATCATACTCATCAAAGACTAAAGCTACTGGATTTTTGTAAGACCAAGGTAGTATACCATCTTGAAACTCTGTTACTTGTTTATTGTCTTTAAGAATAATTGCATCTTTGCCAATTAAATCTATTCTACTGATATGACTATCTAGATTAATTCTTATGCATGGCCAGTTAAGTCTGGCAGCAACTTGTTCAATATGAGTAGATTTACCTGTGCCATGATATCCTTGTATCAGTACTCTTCTATTAGAAGAAAAACCAGCAAGTATAGAAAGTGTAGTTGTTGGATCAAAAATATATGTTTGATCTATTTCTGGAACATGCTCAGTCTTTTCCTCAAATTTATAAACATCAAAATCACAGGAAACTCCATATAATTCCTTAGGATCAATTTTGATGCTAGGAGATATTTCGATATTTTTTTTATTTGTCATTTTTAAATTTATTTAAAAGTATCTTATATGAATTATTTATTTCTTTAAATTTTTCTTCTGCTTTTTTATCATTACCATTTACATCAGGATGAAATATTTTCACTAGTTTTTTATAAGTTTTTTTAATTTTGTCCAATGTCAATGGAAGTTCTAGATTGAAACTAGATAATGCCTTATTTTCATCTTTTGTGAGATTTTCATCAACAAGTTTATTTCTAAAGTAATTGTTTTCTCTTTCATTTGGATTTAAATCATTCATTTCTTCATTAAAAAAATTGTTTATTTGATCCATCACCTTATGATGATTTCCTTTCAAAGGCCAGGATGGCCTGTTCCAAATTATATCCTCTCTCATTGAATTCTCTATTTGATTTACTGATAATCCTTTATAAAAATCCCAAGATTTATTGTATTCTTTAATATGATCTAAACAAAAATAATAATATTGATTTAGTAATACTCTAGATTTAGGTGCTTTATATTTTCCTTCATTATTGCAATCATTTTTGTCACATTTCCTAAAAAAAGTTTTTTCCCAAGAAAGAATATTTTTATTAATATCTATTTTGTGTTTACCCACACTTATTATATAGTTTAAAAATCATGAATCGTAAGCAAAGAATTGATAAAATTTTATCAAAAAAATTTAATGATTTTTTACTAGAAATTATTGACAATTCAAATTTACATCAAGGACATAACAATTTTACAGGCAATGATGAGACACATATAAAAATTATTTTAACAAAAAAAAATAAAATTCCTATAAATAGATTGTATATTCATAAACATATAAATAATTTACTTGAAGAGGAGTTTAAAAGAGGAATGCATTCGTTAGAAATAAAAATTAATTAATTTTAGAAATTTCAACTTTTGATATTTGTTTTTTTGAATGTGATAAAATTTTATATTTAAAAAAATTATCTTTAAAAGACTCTCCATAAGAAGGTATTTTTTTTGATATATCTAAAATATATCCTGCTATAGTTGATGATTCAACTTCTGGTGGATCTAGATCAAAGCTTTTGTATAGATCTCTTATATTTTTCTCTCCATTAATTATCACCTTACCATAGTTATTAACTTTAAAATCATTTTCAGGCACATCAATTTCATCAACTATTTCTCCGACTATTTCTTCAATTATATCCTCCAATGTTATTAATCCAAGTAACTCACCAAATTCATCCACAACAAAAGCTAAGTGCTCTTTTCTTTTCTTGAATTCCACCAATTGTTCTAATAGATTTGTTGTTTCAGGAACAAACCAAGGGCTAGAAATTTTATCAAAAATAATTTCTTTTGACTCACTATGATTTTTTAAATCTATATTTAGAGTTCTTACATTTAATAAACCTATTATGTTTTCTGGATTATCTTTCCAAAATGGAATACGAGTATATCTAGAATTATTAATTTTATTAATAATTTCATTTGTATTTAAAAAAGAATCTATAGAGTAAATATTTTTTCTATGGGTAAAAATTTCTTCTACAGTTATATCATTTAACTGCAGTATGCTTTGTAACATATCCTTTTCTTGTTCATAGTCTGGATTTGAGGTTTTATAAAGATCAATTACTCCTTTCAATTCTTCCTCTGATTGAAGATCTTTATTTTTTATATCATTATCGTTTTTTCTAAAAACTAATCTTACAATCAAATTTATTAAAAATACAAAAATAAATAAAATTTTATTTAAATAATAAATAATTGGAGAGATTAATAAAGCTGTCCTGTTTGGTCTATTAATAGCATAAGTTTTTGGAAGAACTTCAGCAAAAATAACAATTACAACTGTCATTATTAGTGTTGCATAAAAAATACCTTCAACTCCAAAGATATCATAGAAAAAAGCTGTAGCTAAAGAGGATGCAAGAATATTAACTAAGTTATTTGATAGAAGCAATGTCGATATAACGTTATCTTTTTTATCTAGGAGTTGAAGAACATATTCTGCTCGCTTACTTCCCTTTTTTTTCTTATAAAGAATTCTTGCTTTTGAAGTTGCAGTTATTGCAGTTTCAGAACCTGATAAAAAACCTGATAGTATTACAAGAATAATCAGTAATAGAAAAAGAAATATACTTGGCATTTATATATTTTGTAAAATTTTATAAACTTTTTGCTTGTCTAGTTTTTTGTAAAAAATTGAACTTCCTATTTTATCTATTAATGAAAAATTAATATTATTTAGAAAATTTTTTTTATCTTTAATTATTTTATTTAATAATAACTTATCCTTTAATATATCATCAAAAGTTTTAAGTCTACAATTCTTAAAATGTAATATAATTCTTTCTAATTCAATTGATGATAGTAAACCAAGGTAATTAGATATCTTTGCCTCAGTAATCATTCCTATAGAAATTGCTTCTCCATGATTATATTTTTTGTAATTATAATGACTTTCTATAGCATGACCAATTGTATGTCCGAAATTTAACATTGCCCTAGAATTATTATTTAATAAAAACTCTTTTTCATCCTTTTTTACATAAAATAGTTTTATCAAAATTGATTTATGAATAGCTTTTTCTAAAATAGAACTATTTAAATTAAGTAATTTATTTGCATTTTCTTCCAACCAACAAAAAAATGAATAATCTTTGATTAGTGCATGTTTAACAATTTCGGCATATCCTGATTTTATTTCTTTTTTTGGTAAAGTATTTAAAATAGAAATGTCGATTAAAACTTCTTTTGGCTGATAGAAAGTTCCAATTAAATTTTTCCCATAGACTGTGTTAATTCCATTTTTACCACCAATAGAGCTATCTACTTGAGATAGAAGTGTTGTTGGGATAAGAAAAAAATCTAAGCCTCTTAATACTGTGCTCGCAATAAATCCCGTTAAATCTCCTAATGTGCCTCCTCCAATTGCAATAACAACAGATCTTCTATTTATATCTTTTTTAATCAGTTTTTCAGCTAGATTTTTGTATCCATCAAAAGTTTTTACTTTTTCTCCACAATGAACAAAAATAATTTTAATGTTTTTCTGATTATTAAAATTTAAATTAATTCTAATTTTAGAGTCTATAACACAAAACACCTTTTCATTTTTTTTTGCAATATTCTTTATAAAATTAGAAATAAAATTTTTTTTTATTAATATTGAGGTTTTTAATTTTTTATTTTCTATAGATATTTTTTTTTGCATATGAATTGAGTTTAATTTTAATTTTTTCTAATACTTCGAATTTATCATTATCATTATTTACAATAAAATCTGCTTTTTCATAAAATTTTCGTCTTTCATTATAGAGATTGTCCAATGTTTTTTTTTGGTTAATATTTTTATTTAATAAAGGTCTTTTTTTTGATGATTTTACTCTGTTTACTAAATTGTTTAATTTAACTTGTAAATAAATTGAATAAGAATTCTGCTTTATTGATTGTCTAATTTTTTTACTGATTATACTTCCTCCTCCTATGGATATTATGCAATCATTATTAGTCAATAATTCAAGACAAATTTTTTCTTCAATTTCCCTAAAATACAATTCTCCATCTTCTTCAAAAATATCATTTATGCTTTTTTTTGTTTTTAATTCAATCTCCTTATCAGTATCATAAAATTTTATATTATAATACTTACTCAAATCTCTACCAATTACAGATTTTCCAGATCCCATTAGACCCATAATACAAACATTTTTCTTTTTAATTTCGCTTATATTAAACATAATATGATTATTTCTTATTCTTGACAAATTTTTGTTGAAATTAGAAAAAACTTAAAAAAATGGTAAAAACATATATTAGTCATTTTTTTAACATTATATATGAAAAATAAATACATTATATATTTTTTTGCAATACTAATAATAATTGTTTTAGTCACACTTTATATGATTGAAATTCCTTCACCTTCAGCAATTATTACAGAAACATATACTCTAAATCTGAAATGAAATTTTTTTTTATTATTATCTTATTTTTCTTATCCAATTTAATTTCAGCAAATGAATTAGAAAACAATCAAGTGGAGGTTATTACTTTACATGAAAATAAGAGTTTAGATCAAATGGTTTTAGATAATCTCAACAATGATAATGAGAATGAAGTGAATATAAATGAAGTAGTGGAGAATCCAACTTCAGATGAAGTAATCAAAAATGAAGTAGAAGTAGAACAAATTGAAATTGCAAACGATGGTTATATTTATAAAAATCAAATAAAAGATCTAAATAAGTATTTCGATAACCTTCAAAATATTACTTCTAAAACTTTACAACAACAAATAATCGAGGTTCTAGAAAATATTCAATTTGATTTAGAAATTGAGCAAGATAGAGATATACTTTTTTTAATCGTTAATTATTTTAAATCTATTGGTCAAATAAATAAGTCCTATGAATTAATTAAAAAATATGAATTAAGTAATGATAAAAATTTCAATTTTTATACAAGTATTAAATTAAATTATCTTTTATCAACTTTTCAACTTAACGAAGCATGTAGTTTTAAAGAAGAAATAAATTTTAATATAATTTTGGATTTCTTCTTTTTGGAGAAACTTGATATATTCTGTTCATTACTAAATAATA
Source organism: uncultured Alphaproteobacteria bacterium (assembly GCA_902623585.1). Lineage (GTDB taxonomy): Bacteria > Pseudomonadota > Alphaproteobacteria > HIMB59 > CACPNW01. Next base: position 60,517 of record CACNUO010000001.1, read on the forward strand.
ATGAGTCTGAGGCTAGATTACTAAACTCAATTTTAATAGAATCAGAGGACAATATAGATAATTACTATCAGTATTTATTTTCACTTATAACTAATGCGCCAGATCAATTACTACTTGATACGGAAATTAAAAATTTAGAAATTAATACAGAATTGATATTTTTATATAGTGCAATGACAAGGATCGCTGAACTTCCTTTTTCTCACGAGTTTTATGAGCTTGACAAAAAAAATCTATCAATACCAATAATTTTAAATCAAGCATCACCTATTGATTTAAGAATTAAAGCAGCAAATGAAAGTTTTTTAGAAAATTTAATTACAGTCGATAGTTTGGCAGCATTATATATGTCCGCTGATTTTAATTCTGATCAATTTAAAAATTCAAAAAATACGATAGATTCATTTGCAAATAATAAAGAACTAAGCATGGCTTTTTTGTTTCAATTAGTAAATATTCAAATTTTTCCAAATGACAGATTAAATGCTTTAATTCAATTTTGGGACTTTTCAAAACAAAATAACCTTGAAGAAATTGCTTATAAATTATCAAATAATATGTTGAGCTCAATAGAAGTTACTTCAGAGAATGTAATATTTGGCCCAAAAATAGCCTCAGCTTATATTTTTAACAGTAATTTCGAACAAGCACTCGCTTGGATAGAATTATATGAAAATGCAAAGCAAAAAGATGCAAATAGTATTTATACAAGAGTTTTATTAGATTTGTATTCATCTAATGACTTAAATTCATTTATTAATTCTCTAAATCTAACTTTAAATAATTATATTGATGATACAAATAATGAAATTGAAGAATTATTTTTTGTACTTAAGAATGTAATAAATTTGGAAATAAAAACTAAAACAAATATTAATTTAGATAAAATTTTTGATGAAAGATCAATGCCATCAATTTTTGTTTTTAATGAGATAAATAACAGTATTAATAACAATAATGATGAAAAATTTCTTATTTATTCATTAATTTCTTTAAATAATAAAAATTGGAGTGATATTCATCCAGAGCATCTTAAACTTATACTTAAGGGATATCTAATTTATAATGATGGGGTGCTCTTTAGAAATTTAATATTAGAGATATTTAAAAATTATAAATTCATAATATAATATGATTAAATATTTTGAATTTGAAACTGAAATAGAAAAAATTGATAAAATCTTAAACCAGTTAAACAATAATAAAGAATTAAATGATGATAGAATTAAAAAATTAGATAAAGAAAAAGAACAGTTATATAAAAAAATTTATTCAAATTTGGATCCTTGGCAAAAAGTTCAGGTTTCTCGTCATGGGGAAAGACCTCACACACTAGATTACACTAAGCAAATATTTGATGACATAGTGCTTTTGCATGGAGATAAGAAATATGCTGATGATAATGCAATAGTGGGTGGATTAGCAAAAATTGATGGCAATTCAGTTTTTTTTGTAGGCACAGAAAAAGGAAATACAATGGAAACAAGGATAAAGCATAACTTTGGCATGGCTAAACCAGAGGGGTATAGAAAAGCTCAAAGATTATTAAAGTTAGCAGAAAAATTTAAATTACCATTAATAACATTTGTAGATACAGCAGGAGCATTTCCAGGAAAGGATGCAGAGGAAAGAGGTCAATCAGAATCAATAGCTTCATCAATACTAAGTTTTTTAAAAGTAAATACACCAACAATATCAGTAATAATTGGAGAAGGGGGATCTGGTGGAGCTATAGGAATAGCAACTTCTGATAGAGTGTTAATGCTTGAACATTCAATATATTCAGTTATCTCCCCAGAAGGGTGCGCTTCTATATTATGGAGAAATACAGAATTTTCTCAGGAAGCTGCAAAAACTCTGAAACTAACATCTACTGATTGTAAAAATTTTAATATTATTGATGATATTGTTCCAGAACCATATGGTGGTGCTCATAGGTATCCTAATAAACAAGCAGAAATAATAAAAGAAAAAATTAAATTTTTCTTGAATGAATTGAAGCAAATTTCAATCAAAGATTTAGTTAAAATAAGAAAAGAAAAATATCTTAATATTACTTCAGATATTTAATTACCATGACATTGTTTATATTTTTTACCTGAACCACATGGGCAAGGTTCATTCCTACCTATTTTTTTAGTTATAATTCTTCTTGGTTCTTGTGTTTGTTTTCTATTTTTATCATTATCATTATCATTATCATTATTTTCATTTACTAACTTAATGTTAAAGAGTGTTTTTAATACTCTTTCATTTTGATTTGAAAGCATTTCATCAAAATAATCAAAAGATTCTTTTTTATATTCGTAGAACGGGTCTTTACCTCCCATAGCTCTTAAATTAACACTTCCGCGTAGGGAATCCATTGCTGCCAGATGATCTCTCCAATCTTTATCTATTTGAAAAAGCATTACTCTTTTTTCTGCAAACTTTAGTAGTTCATAAGAATATTGATGTTGTTTTTCTTTATATTTTTGATTTATTTCATCTAACAATCGTTTTTTAATTTCTTCATCATCAACACCTTCTTCATCAAACCATTTTGATACCGGAATATCTAGACTAAAAATTTCTTTAGTTTTTTCTTTCAATAAATTTCCATCCCATTCATGCGAGTATTTTTTTGGAGGAATTGTGACTTCAATTAAATAATTTACATAATCCAAAATCATATCTTCTATAATTTTAGATTGATCATTTGTATTAAGAATTTCTTTTCTATTTTGATAAATTATTTTTCTTTGATCATTCAATATATCATCAAATTTTAAAATCTGTTTTCTCATATCGAAATTATGACTTTCAACTTTTTGCTGAGCACGTTCTAAAGATTTGGTAATCATTGAATGTGTAATAACCTCGCCATCTTTCAGGCCCAATTTTGATAAGACATTTTCAAGAGTTTTTGATCCAAATATTCTCATAAGATCATCTTCCAAAGACAGAAAAAAAATACTTTCCCCTATATCTCCTTGCCTTCCTGATCTACCCCTTAGTTGATTGTCTATTCTTCTACTTTCATGTCTTTCTGTACCAATTACTAGTAATCCACCAGCATCAATTGCTTCTTTTTTTAAATTATCATCACCATTTCCTAATTTAATATCAGTCCCTCTTCCAGCCATATTCGTTGAAATGGTAATATTCCCTGGCATTCCTGCCTCTTCAATTATCTTAGCTTCACTCATATGATTTTTAGCATTTAAAACATTATGCTTAAGATTTTCTTTTTTTAATAAATCAGAAATTTTTATTGAGTTTTCTACAGATGTGGTTCCTATAAGGATTGGTTGATTGATATTATTCCGTGACTTAACAAGATCTAATACAGCATTATATTTTTCTCTTTTTGTCATATAAATTTGATCATTTTTATCAATACGATTTACCTTTATATTTGGAGGAATATCAACGACTTCTAAATTATATATACTTTCAAATTCTTTAGCTTCTGTTGTAGCAGTTCCTGTCATTCCACTTAGACGATAATATGTTCTAAAAAAATTTTGATATGTAACAGAAGCAATAGTTTGATTTTCTTTTTGGATTACTAAATTTTCTTTTGCTTCTATAGCTTGATGCAATCCATCACCATATCTTCTACCTTCCATAGCTCTGCCAGTCAACTCATCAATAATAACAACATTTCTATCTTTTATTATGTAATCTTTATCTTTTATAAATAAATGATGGGCTCTAAGAGCTTGTATAATATTATGGTTTAAAACCATATTTCCTAAATCCTGAAGTGTACCTTCTTTGATGATGCCGTTATCTTTTAGTAACTTTTCACAAAATTCCATTCCCTCAGTAGTAAGTAAAATACTTTTACTTTCTTCATTTATTTCAAAATCATTTTCTCTAAGAATTTTTACAATTTTATCAATTTTAGGAAATAAATCAGTATTGGAATTTGATTCTGCAGATATTACAAGAGGTGTTCTGGCCTCATCTATTAAAATGCTATCCACTTCATCAACTATGGCAAATGCATTTTTTTTAAAACATAAGTTATTGTAATCGTTTTTGAGGTTATCTCTTAAATAATCAAATCCTATTTCATTATTTGTTGCGTAAACAATATCCGCATCATACTGGTTAGATCTATCTTCATGTGCTGTTTCAGCAGTTACACACCCTACGCTAAGACCAAGAAAATTATATATATTCCCCATCCATTCAGCATCTCTTTTTGCAAGATAATCATTAACCGTAATGATGTGTACGGATAAGTTTTCTAAAGCATTTGCGTAAGCAGCTAGAGTAGCAACTAAAGTTTTTCCTTCTCCAGTTTTCATTTCAGTAATCTTGTTTTCATATAAAACCATTCCACCAATTATCTGAACATCATAGTGCCTCATGTTTAATGTTCTTTTGGATACTTCTCTTACTACACCAAATATTTCTGGTAATAATTTGTTTATTGATCCCGTTTCTTTAAATTCACTTCTAAAATAATTAGTTTTATTTTTTAATTCTTGATCTGAAAGTTGAGAAATTACTTCTTCTAGTTTGTTTACTTTTTCTACAAAACTTGCATATTTTTTAAGCGAATTAGATTTTATAGAACCAAATAATTTATTAACGATATTAATCATGTTATGATAGATGGCAGTTAATATATGAAAAATATTTCTTCTACAAAGGAATTTACGCTAAAATATGGTCAATAAAATGATTTCAATATTTAAGCCAAAAAAAATCAAAGATTTTAATCCTAGTGGCCTCAATATCTATACTTTTAATGCTGGATTTAAAAAAAAAGATAAAGATCTTTTATTAATAATTTTTGATCAAATTGTTAATGTATGTTGTGTCTATTCAAAAACATCAACACCTTCAGCTCCAATTATTTGGGATAAAAAAAATAACAAAGGTAAAGCTAAAGCTTTAGTTGTGAATGCTGGTAATGCGAATGCGCATACTGGTAAAGATGGTTTGAAAATTATAGATAAGTATGTAAAAGCATTAACAAAAAAAATTAAATGTGGATCCAATGAAGTATTAGTATCATCTACTGGTGTAATCGGTGAAAAATTTAACCCGAATTTAATTATAGATAAATTTAAAAAAATAAATTCCAAAAATAAAAATGGTTTACTAGAAAGCGCTAAGGCAATTATGACAACAGATACTTTCCCAAAAGTATCAATTAAAAATATTAACTTAGACAATCAATCATTTAAGATTTACGGAATAGCAAAAGGATCAGGAATGATACAGCCAAATATGGGAACTATGTTGGTGTATATTTTTATAGAATGTGAAATTTCAAAACAGTTAATAAATAGACTTCTTAAAAATAATTTAGATAACACATTTAATTCAATTACTGTAGATAGTGATACATCAACAAGTGATACTTTAATGATGTTTTCTGTTGGTAATAAAAATATCAATTTAAATAAAAAGAATTTTAAAATACTAAATAATAAAATATTTGAATTAATGCATGATTTATCTCTTCAAGTAATTAAAGATGGTGAGGGTGTTTCTAAGCTAATAAGAGTTAATGTTTTGAATGCAAGATCAAAAAATCAAGCAAAAAAAATAGCATTTAGTATTGCTAATTCTCCTTTGGTTAAAACAGCAGTAGCCGGTGAAGATGCAAATTGGGGTAGAGTAATAATGGCAATTGGTAAAACTGAAGAAAATATAAATCAAAATAAAATTAAAGTTTTGTTTGGAAACAATGTTTTATGCGAAAATGGTTCTATTAGTAAAAAAATAAATATTAGAAAACTTAATAATTATATGAAAAATAAAACTATAGAAATCAATGTAAAATTAAACTTGGGTAAGTATTTTCATACTGTTCATGGAAATGATCTTACCTTTGAATATTTAAAGATTAATGCTGATTACAGATCTTAATTTTATTTTTTCCAAGCACAAATTGTATTAAAATTTATATCAAGATTAAAATTATCTTTATAATATTTTTTTTTGAATTGTTCCTCCAAAAGAACAAAGTATTTTTTATTCTCAAAATTATTTTTTTTATCCTTACCTGCATAGGGCAAGTTTAAAAATCTTACATCATCAAGTAGTTTATTAAAAACTGAATATTCAATAGTAAAGTTATTGTTATTTATTAAAGGTGCATCAAAGTTATACACTTTAAGCAGTTTAAAAATATCATTTGTATCTAAAATTGGATTAACTCTTTGATACATGCCGCCGTATAAAATATTATCTGTTTCATACATTGAATTTATAAGCTGATACTTATTTTCAGCACTTGGAATCGTTGCTATAAAAAATCCATTGGAATTCAGGCTTTGAAAGATATTTTCTATCAATTTCTCAAAGTTCGATGTTAATTGACAAAAAAAATTACTATAAATTAAATCAAATTTTTTATTTTTGATATTTATATCATCCAAATCAATTTCTATTAATTGTCGATCTGTCTTATTAGTAAAAAATGACAAATCAATATCAGCACTTGTTATAGAACAAGAAGGAAATCTTTCTTTCAGATAATTAATAATTAATTTGTCATTAATCCCAAGTTCTAAAATATTATTAAAAGAAACTTTCAAAATATCTAGGGAATCAATTATATTTTTACTTATTTCATTATATATAAAGTTTTCTCCATATTTTCTATCCTTAGTTCTTAATAGTTTAAGGTATTTTTTGTTTATCATTTTTTTATAAAGTATAAAAAGCAATTATGGATATTATTCTTAAAGAGATAGTTGCAATTATTAAAGAAGAAACTGAAAATATTAATAAAAAAATTTATGGAACTACTTTTTTAGAAATATTAAAAGAAAAAATTTTAAACAGACAAGATCAAATTTCTTTAAAAAATCTAGTATTACAAAATTCTAATATTGATTTAGAAGAAAATATAAAAGTTCTTGAAAAAAATCTTTTTTTTAAATTATCCCTTTACCAAACTCCTAAATCATTATTAAAATTCGAACTGAAAAAAAATTTTCTACTTATTATTTTTAAAGAGCTTGTAAAAATTGATATTTTAAATCAAAATACTCAAAAATATATCAATGTTACCTTAAAACCTTTTATGGGTGTAACATTATCAAAGGGAACAGTATGTAATTTAAATTTTCCAAAAAATTCACTAATTATGCAATTAGAATCTGATGATTTTGATTTTGATATTGAAAAAAAAACAGATGAAACAATATAAGACATATGATCGTATTTAATCTTAATTGCTCTGATTGTGCCTTTTCCTTTGAAGGATGGTTCGAAAATACGAATGACTACAATAAGCAAATTAAAAAAGGTTTAATCACTTGCCCTTCTTGTAATAGTACTCAAATAAAAAAAGGTTTGATGGCTCCAAATGTATCAAAAAAATCAAATTCAAAAATTTCTAAAAGGAATAAATCAATTGCTTCAAATGTTAAGAAGCTAAAAAAGATTATAGAAAAAGAATTTGATTATGTTGGTGATAAATTTACCGATGAAGCAAAGAAAATTAAATATGGTGAAGCTAAAGATCGAGCAATATATGGTGAAGCTTCCATTGAGCAAACTAAAGAATTAATAGACGAAGATATCGATGTACTACCATTACCTTTTTCAACAAAAAAGACTAATTAATTAAATTAGCAGTACAAAAATAATTTATCATATAATTTTTTGATAATTTCCATTCCCAATTAAGTGGATCAAAAACTAGACCTTTAATATTTTTAAAGTGAAAATTTTCTTTTGATAAAGTATTTTTTAACTCTTCAGGTTTAATTAATTTATTATAATCATGAGTCCCCTTTGGTATCCAATTGAGGATATTTTCAGCTAAATTAATTGCAAATAAATTAGAAATTAAATTTCTATTGATGGTAGAAATTATAACTAAACCATCTTTGTTTAAATTTTTTTTTATATTTTTTATAGTTTTTTTCCAATTATCTAGATGCTCTAAAACTTCAAACATTAGTATTATATCAAATTTTGCATCTAATTTTGATTTTTCAATATCTTTATAAATATAGTTAATTTTAAGTTTATTTTTTTTTGAATGTATCTTAGCAGCTTTGATATTATTTGGCACAAAATCTATTCCTGTAACCTTAGCACCTAGTCTTGCTAATGGTTCACAAATTATTCCACCACCACAACCTATATCAAGTATTTTTAAATTTTTTATGTTCCTATTATTAATTTGATCTAATATATAAGTCATTCTATGTCTTTTAATTTGATGAAGAATCTTAAATTTACCATTTTCATTCCACCATTCATCTGAAAGTTGCTTAAACAACGCAAATTCTTCATTTTTTGATTTTATATTCATCATATATCTTGTTTGTTAGAAACAATAATTATATTAGCTGAAATAATTTAAAATATTTTTAAGTCAATGAAACTTGTAGTAATGAAATTTGGTGGTACTTCAGTTGGTAGTATCGATAAAATCAATAATGTTGCAAACATTGTTGAAAATCAATCAAATGATAAAAAATTGATTGTTGTTTTATCTGCAATGTCAGGTGTTACAAATAAAATGCAAGAATATATAGATGAAATTGAGTCAAATGAGATTATTGAAAATGATTTAATTTTAACATCTGGTGAAGCTGTTTCAGTTGGACTGCTTTCGGCTATTTTAAAAAAAAGAAATATCAAATCTATTCCATTACTCGGATGGCAAATTCCAATTATAACAGACAGTAACCATCAAAAAGCTAAAATCTTGAACATAGATAAAGTTAGAATTGATAAATATTTAAATGATTATGATGTTTTAGTAGTTGCTGGATTTCAAGGTATTGATATAGATGGAAACATTACATCATTAGGAAGAGGTGGTTCTGATACAACTGCTGTTGCTGTTGCCGCTGCTGTTGATGCTGATAGATGTGATATTTACACAGATGTTGATGGCGTTTATTCAACTGATCCGAATCTGGAACCCAAAGCTAAAAAAATTAATAAATTAGCATTCGAAGAAATGTTAGAAATGTCATCTACTGGAGCAAAAGTACTTCATACTCGCTCTGTTGAATTAGCGATGAAAAATAATCTTACTTTGCAAGTGCTTTCTTCAATAACAAAACAAAGTGGTACTCTTGTTGTAGATGAAAATAAATTAATTGAAAAAGAAATTGTAAGCGGAGTGAGCTTTAGTAATAATGAATCAAAACTAACTTTATCTGGTATTGCTGACAAACCTGGTATATCCGCAACAATTTTTGGCTTGTTAGCAAATAATAATATTAACGTAGATATGATTGTTCAAAATACATCACAAGATGGTGTAACTGCAAATATTACCTTTACTGTTTCAAATAGTGAAATTCATAATGCTAAAAAAATATTAGAAGAAAATCAAAATTTAATTGATTTTAAATCTATTGAAACCGATAGCAATATTTCTAAAATTTCAGTAATTGGTATGGGGATGATGTCTCAATCTGGAGTAGCAAAGAAAATGTTTACAACTTTAGCTGATAATTCAATTAATATATTAGCTATCTCGACATCAGAAATAAAGATAAGCGTCTTAATTAATAAAAAATTTACAAAAATTGCTGTAAAATCTCTACATGAGGCATATAATCTTGGAATTAAATGAAAACAGTAGGTCAAATTTTATCAATTGAAAGAAAAACCAAAAATCTTTCTATTAGTGATATCTCAATTGAGTTAAAAATTTCTAAAAGTATCATTGTTGATCTTGAAAATGATAATATAAAAAATAATCCAGATATTATTTTTAATATTGGACATCTAAGATCTTACTCAAACTTTCTTGAGTTAGATGCTGACACAATTATCAATAAATTTAAAGATCAAATATCATTTAACATTAAGGAAGAGAAAAAAAATATTACCCCAATTATAGAAAACAATTTTTTCAAAATAGAAAAATTTTTTGCTGCTTCTATAATCATGGTTGTATTCACTTCATTTTACTTTTTATTCGTTGATCAAAATGATAATGAAATTAACTTTGCTTTAATTCCAGATATACCTGAAAGTTTGGAACCTATTGTAGAAAAAGCTAATACGTATGATGATTTATCTCAAAGTAGTGATACTAAAAAAAGTGATTTGATAAATAATTCTAGTGCTATAGCATCAATAGAATTTAATGAAAATGTAACTACAGTGGCTACATTAAAAATGTTAAATCCAACTTGGCTTCAATTAAGAGATGAAGAGAATAATATTGTTTTAAGCAAGTTAATGGATAAAGATGAAGAATTTTCATATGAATTAAAATTGAATTACAATATTACTGCAGGAAACGCAGGGAACATCTTAGTTCTTATAGATGATGAAGTAAGAGGAAAGATAGGTAAATACGGTGATATTTTAGACTCTTTTGTTTTATATAAAGATTTTACAAACTAAATAGATGCTAAGACCGTATCAACAAATTAATAGAAGAAAGTCGCGCGTTATTAAAGTTGGAAATGTTAGCATTGGAGGCAATAATCAAATTGCAGTTCAAACAATGACAAATACTCTTACTTCTAATGCCAAAGATACTATTGCTCAAATAGAAAGATCTGCAAAACTTGGAGTTGATTTAGTTCGCGTTTCTGTTCCAGATAAAGAATCTTCACATTCTTTAAAAGAAATTGTGAAACATAGCCCTGTACCTATAATTGCTGATATACATTTTCATTACAAAAGAGGTATTGAAGCAGCGAAAAATGGTGCTTCTTGTATTAGAATTAATCCTGGTAACATTGGGAGTATTGAAAGAATAAAAGAAGTTATCAAAGCTGCAAAAGATAATAATTGCTCAATTAGAGTAGGTGTTAATGCAGGAAGTTTAGAAAAACAAATTTTAGAAAAATTTTCTGAACCTAATCCGGAGGCCTTAGTTGAAAGTGCTAAATTAAATATAAAGATACTTGAAGATAATGATTTTACTAATTTCAAAATCAGTGTGAAATCTTCAGATATATTTATGTCTATAAAAGCATATGAGCAATTAGCTGAATTATGTGATTATCCATTGCATTTAGGTATTACAGAGGCAGGAGGAAAAAGAACAGGTTCAATTAAATCTTCAATTGGTGTTGGGAATTTACTTTTGAGAGGAATAGGAGATACAATTAGAATATCATTGTCAGATGAGCCAGAGGAAGAGGTAAGAGTTGGTTTCGAAATCTTAAAAAGCTTAGGGTTAAGGAATAGAGGAGTAAAAATTATATCATGCCCTTCATGTGCTAGACAACAATTTGAAGTAATAAAAACTGTAAAAAACTTAGAAAAAAAATTAGATGATATTTCCACGCCTATAACAGTGTCAATAATTGGATGTGTTGTTAATGGTCCAGGTGAAGCAACTATGACAAATATTGGAATAACTGGTGGCGGCAATGATACACATATGATTTATCTTGATGGTAAAAAAAATAATGTTGTAAAAAATGTTGATTTAGAAAATTATCTTGAAGATCTAATTAGAAAAAAAACTAAAGAAATAGAGCTTAGTAATTAATATGAGATTAAGATCAGTAAGAGGTACACATGATATATTTGGGAAAGAAATAGATAAATTTAACTTTATTTCTAATATTGTTTCTAAAAACGCTAATTTAAAAGAATATAAAGAAATCCAGACGCCAATTTTTGAATTTAGTGATTTATTTGCAAAACCTCTTGGCGAACATTCTGATGTTGTGTTGAAAGAAATGTATTCATTTGAAGACAGAAACAATGAATATTTAACACTACGCCCTGAGTACACAACGCCTATGATTAGAGCGGCTATTACTAATAATCTCTTAAATGATCTTCCATTGAAAATATATGGAATTGGGCCAATGTTTAGAAGGGAAAGGCCGCAAAAAGGTAGATATAGACAATTTAATCAAATTAATTTTGAAATACTTGGTACTAGAGATTTTCTTGCTGATGTTGAGTTAATTTCTCTGTCAAATAATATTTTAAACGAACTGTTACCTAAATCTAATATAAAGCTTCATATTAATTCTTTAGGAGATAAAAAAACGTTAATTGATTTTAAAAAAAGTCTTACAAAGTATTTTAATATCCATAAAAAAAAACTATCAGAAGAAAGTATTAAAAAAATTGAAACTAACCCATTAAGAATATTAGATTCAAAAAACGAGGAAGATGTTGAAATTTCACTATCTTCACCTAAAATATATGAATTCTTAACTGACGAAGCTAAAAAGCACTACGAAGATCTTAAAAGATCGTTAAGTATACTAGAAATTGATTTTGAAGAAAACGCTAATCTTGTTAGAGGTCTTGATTATTATTGTAATACAGTTTTCGAATACAAATCAGATAATTTAGGAAGCCAAGATACATTACTAGGTGGTGGAAGATATGACGGTTTAATAAAAGTATTAGGCGGGCCTGATATACCCGGTATTGGATGGGCTGCAGGCATTGAAAGAATTGCATTATTAATGGATTCCGAAAAACAAATAAGCTCAACTATTCATATTGCAGTAACAAATGAAAAATTTACAGACTATTTTCTTTATCTACAAAAATATTTATATGAAAATAGAATTTCATATTACTGGAATTATAAATACAATTTAAAAAAATCATTTACAAAAGCAAATACATCATCAGCACCGTATATTATTATTATTGGAGAAAATGAGTTTAATGGTGATTTTTTTACTATTAAAAATTTAATGAATGGCGAACAAAAAGAATTAAAGCTGAATCAAATATTTAATCATTTGAATGATAAATCTAGATAAACAATTTTCAATAATTTTAGAAAAATTTAAATTAATTGAAAATTCATTAAACAATATGAATGATATAGACTCAAATGAATTAATTAAATTAAACAGAGAATATTCAGAGCTCCGACCAATTGTAGAAAAGATTCAAGAATACAACAATTTACAAAAAGATATATTAAATCTTAATGAGTTAGTACAAGATAATGATTTAGAAATAAGCAAAATAGCTGAATTAGAACTTATTGAAAAAAAAAATCAAATCAAAGATCTTGAACAGGAATTATTGAAGTTACTAATACCAAAAGATGAAAATGACTCTAAAAATTCAATTTTAGAAATCAGAGCTGGTACTGGAGGTGATGAAGCATCTCTTTTTGCTTCTGATTTATTAAATATGTATCAGAGATATGCCGATTTAAATTCATGGAAATTTGATATTTTATCAATATCAGAAACAGGTTTAAAAGGAGTAAAAGAGGCTATTTGTAGTATTTCAGGATTAAATGTTTTTTCAAAACTAAAATTCGAATCTGGTGTTCATAGAGTGCAAAGGGTTCCAACGACTGAAAGTAGTGGAAGAGTTCACACATCAGCTGCTACTGTGGCAGTTCTACCTGAAGCTGAAGAGGTTGATATTGAAGTTCTTGATAAAGATCTAAGAATTGATGTTTTTAGATCAAGTGGACCAGGAGGGCAATCTGTCAACACTACTGATAGTGCCGTAAGAATAACACACATTCCAACTGGTATAGTAGTTTCTCAACAAGATGAAAAATCTCAACATAAAAATAAAGCAAAAGCTTTAAAGATTTTACGATCAAGATTATTAGACAATCAAATACAAGAAAAAAACAAAGAAAGATCTGAGCAAAGAAAAAATCAAGTAGGTTCTGGAGATAGATCTGAAAGAATAAGAACCTATAATTTTCCTCAAGGAAGGGTTTCTGATCATAGAATAAATCTTACATTGTATAATCTTTCAGAAATACTTGAGGGTAAAATAGATGAGTTGATAAATCCTTTAATTGCTGAAGAAGAGAGTACAAAGTTAGCAAATATGAAAAATGAATAATTTAATTAAAGAGAGTTTAGCTAAATTAAAACAAAAAAATATAAGTAATCCAGAACTAGATCTAAGAATTTTACTAAAGTATGCTTCAAAAAAAAATAATGAAATTATTTTAAGCAATCTTAATATAGATAATATTGATATTGTTAAATTTAAATCTTATCTTCAAAAAAGAATTAATAGACAACCAATAGCTAAAATTATTAAAAATAAACCTTTTTGGAAAAATAATTTTTATGTAAATAATTTTGTTTTAGATCCACGTCCCGAAACAGAATTAATAATTGAAGAAGTTTTAAATATTTATAGAGACAAAAATCTTAAATTAAAAATATTAGATATTGGTACTGGATCAGGTTGCATTGCAATATCACTAGCAAAGGAATTTAAAAATGCATCTATTATAGCAATAGATATATCTAAAAAAGCATTAGAAGTTGCAGAAAAAAATTTAAAAATACATAATTGTTATAATCAAATTCAATTTAAGATGATTGATTTTAAAAATATTAATTCAAAGTTTGATTTGATTGTATCGAATCCACCATATCTAACAAACGAACAGTTTAATAATGCAGATCCAGAAGTTAAAAATTTTGAGCCTAAATTAGCTTTAGTTGGTGGAGATGATGGGTTGAAATTTTACAGAGAATATTCAAATAATCTAAAAAATTTAATGAATAACAGCGCTCATTTTATATGTGAAATTGGTATTAATCAGAGACAAAATTGTGAAGAAATATTTGAAAATTCTGGATTATATTTGAATAAAATAGTTAATGATCTTCAAGGAATCGAGAGAATCCTTAGTTTTTCTAAGATATGAGTTGAAATAAATCAAATGAACTGTATAGGTAAGAAAAAAGATTAATAATTTAATTAAATTTTTAATTTCCTAACAATATGTATAAAAAAAACGGTAGAACCGCTTATAAGAGTAATAGAAGAACCAGTTTTAAGAAACCTGGTGGCTACAAAAATTTCAATAATAGAAATAGAGGAAATGTATCCCAGCAATATAACAAGTACTTAAAACTTGCTAAAGAAGCATCCAGATCAGGTGATAGAATTCAATCTGAATACTATTATCAATTTACTGATCACTATTACAGAATAATGGTTGAGCTAGGTATTAATATTGAAGAAAATACTAATTTTGATGACCAAAAACAAACTACTTCAAATGAACAATCTTCAGAAACAGATAATGAAACTATCGAAGAAAATGATAATAATAAAGTAGAAGACGATTCCATTGAATCTATTCCATTTATAGCAGAACCATCTAAAGAAAAAAGAACAAGATCAACAAAGTAGTTATTCGTATAACATACTTAAATGATCAGCATATATTATTTTATATTCTGCTTTAAATTTTTCTAATTCCTTGCCCTCAAGTATTTTTCCAGAAGGAAGTTTTAGTTTTAACGGATTTATATGTTTATTTTGATAAATAATCTCATAATGAAGATGAGGCCCTGTAGAATTTCCTGTACTACCTACATAGCCTATAACTTCACCTTGGTTAACTCTTACACCTTTAGAAATACCTTTCTTATAATTTGACAAATGTGCATATGCCGTTTTATATCCATTATTATGCCTTATACGAATATATTTTCCATATCCTCCATTCCTTCCAACGTATTCAACAATTCCATTTCCTCCTGCATAAATTGGTGTTCCTGTAGGTGCAGCAAAATCAACACCTTTATGCATTTTATTGAAACCTGAGATAGGATGTTTACGCATACCAAAATTTGATGAAATTCTTGCACCGTCTAAAGGTGTCTTTAATATTGATTTTTTAACATTTTTACCTTCTCTGTTAAAATAATCAACATAACCATCATCTGTAATAAACTTAAAGTATTCTAACTGTTTTCCATCTATTGTTATCGAAGCATATTTAATATCATTATATTCTATTCTACCTGTCTCAACTATTTCATCAAATTCATAGGATATTGAAACAACTGTATTGACTCTAATATCTCTTTGAAAATCTAGATCAAAACTAAAAAGACTTATAATTTTAACTAAAATATCTGGTGATACACCATTTTTGATACCGTCTGAAAATAATGATTCTGCAATTGTATATTCTTTTGATTCAATAAACGAGTCCTTAATTAATTCTCTAATATTTATATTTATTTCTTTATCTAAATTAACTGAGATAATTGTCTCACTGTTCTTAAAAAATTCAATTTTTTTAATTTCTCCAAAACTATTTTCAAAAACACTTATAATTTCTCCAGTTTTGATTTTCTTTAAATCAAAAAAGTTTTCTATCTCACTTATAATTTTGTAAATATTTTCTTGTTCAAAGTTTAAACTTTCTAAAATAGAAACAAAAGTATCACCTTGTAAAATTTTAATTTTATTCTCAACATATTGCACTTTATCAATACTTTTTTTTATTTTAGGTGAAGCCACTTCCTCTTTTTTTTCTTGAATAATTTCTTTTTTAGCTTCTACTTTTTCTTTTTTAACAATCACTGTCTCTAAAGAATCTTTTTTTGATAAGTGAAAAAATTCAGAAATAAATAAATAATATCCTGATGATATTAAAGAAATTAAAATTAGATATCTTAAAATTCTAAACACCTAGAAATATTTTGAATTAAAATATACAAGCGGTTTCAATTTATCATTAGATTGTACTTCTAATATCTTACATATAAATATTATGTGATCACCTTTTTTGATTTTATCTATTAGTTTACATTCAAGATTTGCTATACAATTTGGTATAATTGCCGTTTTATAATTCCCTTCAATAAATTTTATATTTTCTAATTTAGGTGTTGTTGAGGCAAAATTATCAGATAATTTTTTTTGCTTACTAGATAAAATATTTATTGATAAGAAATTTGTTTTTGAAAACTGTTTTATTGAAGATGAGTAATTGCCTAAAGAAAACAAAACCATAGGAGGGTTTAGAGATAGAGAGTTAAATGAATTAACAGTTTTCCCGTATATTGAATTATTATTTTTAACACATACAACAGTAATACCTGTCGAAAACTTACTAAGTGTTTTTTTAAAATTAATAGTGTTTACTTTTTTCATAACCTTTTTTGCATATAAATCGAATCAACCCACTTATTTTTTTTAAAGCCAGCTTTCTTTATAGTTCCAATATATTGAAATCCATTATTTTTATGTATTTTTATAGAAGCAAAATTATTTTTTCCACCAATCACTGCTATCAAATTTTTAATCTTTGAAATTTTTTTACATATTTTAACAAGTTCTTTTAGTATTTTATTACCATAACCATTATTAATGAAATTTGGATCAACATAGATTGAATGTTCATATGAAAATCTATATCCACTTTTTTCTCTAAATTTATTTACAAAGGCTAATCCAATAACTTCATTTTCTTCAATTGCTAAAATAAAAGGTAATTTACTTTTTTTAATTTTTTTTAATAATAAATTAAATTTTAATTTAGATAATTTTTTTTCTTCAAAATTAGAGAATGAATTTTCAATAAAATAATTATAAATTTTTAGAGCTTTAGAGATTTCATTTTCTGTAAAATTGTTTTTTTTTACCTTCATTTATCTCCTAATATTAATATTGAATTGTATGAATAATTCTAAACTCTGAATATTATTTAATAAAAAATTGATCAATATGTTTATAATTAATTTACTTAATTAATGATTAAAAAAGGTTAAATTAAGTATAATTTAAAAATCTCATATGATCTTTCAATTATTGCTTTAGCTTTAAAAGTCATTATATTTCAAAATAATATATTTAGATAAAAAACTACTTGGGTGTGTAGCTCAGCGGTAGAGCACTGCCTCGACACGGCAGGGGTCACAGGTTCAATCCCTGTCACACCCACCATAGAAATTTTAATAAATATTCTTGAATTTTAATAATATGATATATTTATATTATATGTTCAAATGTTTACTAGTAGCCACTCTAATCGCTTCATTGATTTTCTTAATAATAGATGTAATTTGGTTAAGTTTTGCTACAAAGTCTTTTTATAGACCTCTAATAGGTAATTTATTAACTGATAAGCCTGTAATGTGGGCTGCCGCTCTTTTTTACATATTGTATGTATTGGGTATGGCTTTGGTTGTAATTCAACCTTGTGTTGACTCTGGTAACTTAATGAAAACATTATACACTGGCTTCATATTCGGTTTGGTTGCATATGGCACATACAACTTAACAAATATGGCAGTACTTAAAGGCTGGTCACCAACCGTTACTTTTGTAGATATGATCTGGGGCGGTTCATTAACAGCTGTATCAGCTACATCTGGATTATATTTAGCAAAAAAAATAGTGTATTTTTAATTTAGTCGACCCATTCCAAATTCTAGCATTTTTATTAGTATAGGGTTTTGACTTATTCTATTTTTATATTTTTTTATAAAAGTATTAATTTTATTATTACATAAATCAGTAACTTGTTTTTCACCAATTAATTTTAGTAAAGTACTTTTGCCTTGCTCAACATCTTTACCTGGTGTTTTTCCAATTTTCTTAAAAGTTCCAATTTCATCGATTAAGTCATCTATAATTTGAAATATTAAACCAAATAACATTCCATAATCTTTTGCAAATTGAATATCTATTTTACTTTTATCTTTTAATATAAAAGGTGCAGAAAACGAGAATTCAAATAACTTGCCAGTTTTTCTAGAATACATATCTAAAATTTTATTTGTAGATAACTTTTTATTTTCATATTCTAAATCTAAAGCTTGACCAAGAGCTAATCCTTTATGTCCAATACACAAAGAAAGATAATTTATTAAATTTAATCTAGAAATAACATTTTTGTTTTTAAAATTTCCTGAGATCAATTCAAATGCTAAATCATGTAAAGCATCTCCTGCTAATATTGCAGTAGCTTCATTAAATTTTTTATGAGTACTTAATTTACCTCTTCTGTAATCATCATCATCCATTGATGGTAAATCATCGTGAATTAAGGAGTACGAATGTATACATTCAATACATGAGGCTATGATAAAGGCATCATTTGATGAAATTTTAGCTATTTTTGCTGACTCCATTACTAAAAATGGCCTTATTCTTTTTCCTCCATTCATAGAACCATAAAAGATTGCATTTGATAAACTTGATTTGTCTAGCTTATTTTTTAAAAGCTTTTTAAATTTAATATCAAACTTTCTTTTATTTGCATTTATTAACGTATTTAAGTTCATAGATAACAATTTATATTTGTTTTAATTTCTAAATTATTTAATACAAATATGCGAATGTATTTATGAGAATCGAAGAAGAAATTAAACTTGACTACTCAGATGTCCTTTTTAGACCAAAGAGAAGTACTTTAAAAAGTAGGAAAGATGTTGATTTGAATAGAAAATATACTTTTAAACACTCAAGATTATCATGGAAAGGAATTCCAATAATAGCCTCTAATATGGATGGTGTTGGTGAAATAGACGTTGCAAAAAAACTAAGTTCTCACAAACTAATGACCGCTTTAACAAAACAACATGACATTAATCAAATAGGAACTATTTATAAGAAAAATATTTTCTTTGATTCAATTGCTCTTAGTTGTGGCACAAGTAAAGACAGTTACAATAGGTTAAATTCAATTCTAAAAAAATATCCAAAATTTAAATTTATCTGTATTGATGTTGCAAATGGTTATTCAGAAAATTTTAGTAATTTTGTTTCAGAAGTAAGAAAAAAATATCCAAAAAAAACTATTATTGCAGGTAATGTTGTTACTGCAGATATGACTCAGGAATTAGTATTAAGTGGAGCAGATATTGTTAAAGTTGGTATCGGTCCTGGAAGTGTGTGCACCACTAGAATACAAACAGGAGTAGGGTATCCACAACTAAGCGCTGTTATGGAATGTGCTGATGCAGCACATGGATTAGGAGCGCATATTATCGCTGATGGAGGCTGTACTTGTCCTGGTGATGTTGCAAAAGGTTTCGGAGCTGGTGCAGACTTTGTTATGCTTGGCGGAATGTTAGCAGGTCATAAGGAAGGTGGTGGTGATATAATTGAGGAAAATGAAACTAAATTTATCGAGTTTTATGGATCAAGTTCTGAAGAAGCAAATGAGAAACATTATGGTGGTCTTGCAAACTATCGATCATCTGAAGGTAAAAAAGTTAAAATACAAATGAAGAATTCGCTAGACAGTACAATTAGAGATATTCTTGGAGGTGTACGAAGTAGTTGTACATACGTAGGCGCTTCATCATTAAAGCAACTTAGCAAGTGTACTACATTTGTAAGAGTAAATAATCAGTATAATGACACTTTTGGGAAAGTGTAGGTTAGTAACCTATTGCCATACCATCCTTTCGTGGATCTGAACCTCCTATAAGTACTCCATTTTTTCTATCTATTTTTATACATTGACCACCACCAATAGCATTTTTATTTATTTTAATTTTATGACCAATATTCTTTAATTTTTTTACAATTTTATTATCTAATGAATTTTCAACATTTAAGATGCCATTAAGAGCAAATGCTCTAGGTAAATCTAAGCCTTCTTGAACTGACAAATTGTAGTCAATTATATTTTGCATCAAATGAGTTTGACCAATTGGCTGATATTGTCCTCCCATAACTCCATAAGAATACAGTGTCTCATTATTCTTATTAGTTATTAACCCAGGGATTATTGTATGAAGTGGTCTTTTATGACTATCAATTGAGTTGGGGTGACCGTCTTCTAATCTGAAATTTACACCTCTATTTTGAAAAAGAATTCCTGTTTTATCACTTGTAATTCCACTTCCAAAACCATGACATATTGAATTAATAAATGATACAGAATTCAAATCTCTATCTACAACACTTAAATATATTGTTTCAGGGTGAGAAGTTACATAGCCTTTTTTGGAAGAATAAATTTTATTTTTATTTATTCTAGAACATAAAGAGCTAATGTATTCATTACTTAAATAATATTTTATATTTATTTTGTTAAATTTAGGATCACCAAATATTGTTTCTTTAACCTCAAAACATATTTTTGAAATCTCAGCTTGAAGATGATATCTTTCAAAACTTGAAGGATGGTATTTTTTGATATTTAGTTTCTCAGTCATTGCCATCATCATCAAAACAACTAATCCAGGACTATTTAAGGGGCATTGATGTATTTTTAAATTTCTATATGAATTTGTTATTGTTTTTGAAAATAACGTTTTTTGATTATAGAAATCTTCTTCTGTATGCAGTCCTCCAAGTTTATTTAGTGTCTTAACCATGTCCTTAGTTATATCACTTTGATAAAATCCTTTTATTTTATTTTTTGAGATGATTCTTAAAGTATTTGCTAAAGGAATATTCTTAAAAACCTCACCATAACTATAACTTAGATTTTTATTTAAAAATAATCTTTTAGAATTAGAATTTTTTTTAAGTTTTTTTTCATTCTCCTTCCATGCAATAGCTTCAACTTCATGAACAGGAAATCCTTTTCTAGCAAAATTTTCTGCACCATTTAAAACTTCATTAAAATCAATTCTTCCAAATTTTTCATGCATAGAACACCATGCATGAACTGCTCCAGGAATAGTAACTGAATGTGGACTTGTTAAACCAATATTTTTTATTTTATTATCTTTATAAAACTGTAAATTTGCTCTTTTAGGAGCAATTCCAGACCCGTTCACAGCAATTGGTTTTTTTCCATTCATCGAAATAATTGCAAAACAATCCCCACCAATTCCAGTTGCGCTTGGACATACTACAGCTTGAACAGCTGAAGCTGCGATAGCAGCATCAACAGCATTTCCACCTTTTTGAAGTACATTAATAGCCTCTATGGAACTTAATGGATTTGATGTTGCCACCATACCATTTTGAGCTAAAACATTAGATCTTCCTGGGTAAGATAACTTTCTCATATTAATTCAGACAATATATGTTTGACAAAACAAATCCCAGAATTTAAAGCGCTTTTTATGAAAGTTAAATGTTCATTAAAAACTGCCAAAACTAGAGATAAGGATTGTAAAGTAGTTCGTAGAAAAGGTAGGATTTATGTAATTAATAAGAAAAATCCCAGAATGAAAGCAAGACAGGGATAATTAATTTTCTGCTATATATTTTTCAGCCTCTAAAGCAGCCATACAGCCCATACCAGCAGCTGTAACAGCCTGCCTATAAATTTTATCTTTTACATCACCTGCTGCAAAGACTCCCTTAATACTTGTTTCAGTACTATCAGGTTTAGTAATTATATAATTTTCCTCGTCCATTTTTAACTTATCTATAAAAAGTGAAGTAGCGGGATCATGTCCTATAGCTATAAAAGCACCATTTACATCTATAGTTGTTTTGATGCCGTCTAATGTGTTCTCTAAAATAATTTTTTTCAATGTATTTGGATTTTCTTCTCCAACGAACTCAGAAACCTTACTATTCCAAATTACTTCAATTTTTTTATTGTTAAATAGTCTTTCTTGTAAAATTTTTTCAGCTCGTAAACTATCTCTTCTATGAATTAACAAAACCTTTGAAGCAAATTTAGTCAAAAACATTGCTTCCTCTACTGCACTATTACCTCCACCAATCACTGCTACTTGCTGATCTTTGAAGAAAAATCCATCGCAAGTTGCACAAGCTGATATACCAAATCCTTTAAATTTTTTTTCACTTTCCAAATTCAGCCATCTAGCCTGAGCGCCTGTTGCAATAATTATCGATTTGGAAACAAACTCTTTGCCTGACTCAGTTTTGGAAGTAAATGGATTCTTTTCAAAATCAACTGAAGTTATAATATCATTATGAAAGATAGTTCCAACTTTTACTGCTTGTTCTTTCATTTGTTCCATAAGCCAAGGACCCTGAATTACATTTTCAAATCCTGGATAGTTTTCTACATCCGTAGTGATGGTTAGCTGACCTCCTGGTTCTAAACCTGAAACTAAATGCGGTTTTAAATTTGCTCTTGCCGCGTATATTGCAGCAGTATAGCCTGCTGGTCCAGAGCCAATAATTAAGACATCATTTTCTATTTTTTCAGTCATATAATTAAATTAATAATTTAAGCACTTTTTTCAACTGGCCAATCTGTATTAAAAGTAACATAATTTATTTGAATACATCTTCTTTCTTTTTTGATTTCTTTTAATTCAAGTCCATGCCAAGTATCATCCCCTGAAGAAAAAAAATAACCACTATTATGAACATATTTAATTGTTTTAACTAATTTAAAATTTTTATCATATAGGTCGGTGCCCAAATTTGACTCTTCATTATATGGGTTCGCCCAAACCATCATAGTCATTAATTTTTCTGAAATATCTTTGTGTGGTTTTAACCAAAATCCTTTTTTATCTCCAATTACTTCTAATCTGACGTATGAATTTGATAAATCTTTATCAATTATTTTTGATATTTTATTTACCATTTCTTTGCTTTGTAAAGATTGAATTAATCTTGTTAGATATGGAAAATTTTGACAATTATTTTTCGTTATAAAAAGTCTTAATTTACCATCAACCCCCTGTCCTGTATGATCGGCAGCTCTTGTCCCATCGTACATTCTGTCTCCTGACGGAATATTACTATACGAAATTTCATCTAATGCTCCTACTTCTAGGCAATTACTAAATACCCAGTGATTAAAGGGAAAATCTGCATGAGTTAAGTTCTCAAGATTCATTTTACCTTTCTATAATTCTTTTTTTTATAATTCCAGCAATTCTTTTGCTTTCCTCTAGTTTCGTATATGTCCAATTTTCTAATTTATCTAAAGTATTAAAATCTCTTGTTATATTCATTTTTTTAAATTCTTCATGGAATCTTATAAATCTTTTACTTTTTCTCTTCATTGGTAATTGATAAACATAAATTGGCTTACCAGATATACTTGCTTCAGAAATCATAGAGGTTGAGTCAGAAGTAATAATAAAATAACTGGAATTATAAATAGCAAATTCGTATGGATTCTTTCCTTCTCCAAGCCAAAGTGTAGATATAGTGCTCAATTCTTTTTTCAAAATATGTTTAATTTCTTTATTAGTTCTTCTCGAGGTAAGAACTAAAATTTCATTATTATGAGACTTTAATTTTTTTATTCTTTTGCAAAGATCTAATGTATTTTCTTTTGAGAAATTATAGTGATTATTTTCACCCCCAATAATAAATGTAACCAAATTTTTTGTATTAATTCCATAATGATTTTTCAAATTATTAAATTGTTTAAAATGATGTAATGCACCCGAAGAATTAATTATATTGTCTCCATATAAACCATCATGATTTGGAGCTATAACATAAGAAAAGTTTTCTGAAGAAATTTTTGGGTTTTGAATATGAATATTAATAATTTTTGGATATTTTTTTTTAAGATAGATTGATAGGTAAACACTTTTTCTTCCACAACTGATAACTAAATCAGGTATTTCATCTATTGGTAACTTATTTTTAAATATCCAATTAAAAATAGGAAGTATCCCAGGCTGTAATTTATTCCAAGGAAAAATTATTTCAGTTTTAATTTCCTTTATATTTACACTCAATTCATTAGCCAGACCTTTAGTCTGACTTATCATTCCTTGTGAACCATCAGTTAATGACCAAATTTTAGGATTGTCTATATTCAAATGTATTTTATTGATAATATTGTATAACTTTTTAAACCTTTTGGACTATTGATTTCAACATTGTCTTCTAATGTTTTACCAATCAAACCTCTTGCTAAAGGACTAGTAATTGAAAGTTTTTTATTTTCAATATCTGATTCATATTCCCCAACAATTTGATATTGTTGTTTTTCTCCACTTTCATCATCTTCTATTTCAACTGTTGCACCAAATTTTATATCATCACCTTGAACTGATTTAACATCAATTACCTCTGCTTTACTAATAGCACTCTCTAAATCTATAATTCTTCCCTCAATTAAACTTTGTTGTTCTTTAGCATATTGATATTCTGCATTTTCAGATAAATCACCGTGGCTTCTAGCTTCAGCAATTGCTTCAATAATATTTGGTCTATCCTCAGAGGTTAATTTTTTTAATTCATTTTGTAATTTTTTATAACCCTCAGCAGTCATAGGAATTTTATTCATAAACTCATGATGATTTATTTATTTTTTATAGTCAATAAAATTAATTTATAGTTTGAAGACTTTTTATTGTGAATTCCTGAGTTTTCATATGTTCAATAGCATCTACAGCAACTTTTGCTCCAGCTATTGTCGTATAATATGGAATATTATACATTAATGATGTCCTTCTAATACTATAGCTATCTCTAATAGATGATTGAGTTTTTGTTGTATTAATTACTAGCTGAATTTCATTATTAATTAATGAGTCAACTACATTAGGATTGCCTTCTTTTACTTTATTTACTATTTTTGTCTTGATGTTATTAGAATTTAAGTGTTCAGCAGTCCCTTTAGTTGCAAGTAGATTAAAATCTAATTCTTTTAACTTTTGTGCTATCTCAATAATGAACTTTTTATTATCATTATCTATTGAGATAAATACCGTACCTTTAGATGGAAGAATATTACCACAGGCTATTTGGCTTTTTATATAGGAAGATAAAAAGGTTTCATCTATTCCCATAACTTCTCCTGTAGATTTCATTTCAGGACCTAATATTAGATCAACTCCATCAAATTTATTGAAAGGAAAAACAGATTCTTTCACATTAAAGTTTTTTAATTCATTAATTTTATAATCATTCAAAATTGAATTAAGATTTTCCCCAACCATTACTTTTGCTGCAATTTTTGCAACTGGAATACCTTTTGATTTGGCCACAAATGGTACAGTCCTGCTGGCTCTTGGGTTTACTTCTAAAACATATATTTTTTTATCTTTAATTGCTAATTGAGTATTCATTAATCCAACAACATTAATTTCATTGGCAATTTTTGATACCCATTCAATTATTTTATTCTGGATTTCTTTACTAACTGAGTATGGAGGTAAGGAACAAGCACTATCTCCAGAGTGAATTCCAGCTTCTTCGATGTGTTCCATAATCCCAGCTACATATATTTCTCCATTTTTATCTCTAATTATATCTACATCTATTTCTTTGGCATTCTCAAGATATTCATCAATTAAAATTACATTATTTGAAGAAACTTCAAGAGCTTCATTAGAAAATGATTCTAAATTATCTTTATCATATGCAATTTGCATGGCTCTTCCACCAAGTACATATGAAGGTCTAACTAAAACAGGATATCCAATTTCTTCAGCTTTTTCTAAAGTTTGAGCTACCGTATTTGCAAAAGCATTTTTTGGTTGAGTAATTTTTAGCTTCAATAATATTTCACTAAATCTATCTCTATCTTCAGCTAAATCTATTGCTTCAGTTGAAGTTCCTATAACTTTAATTCCAGCCTCTTCTAATTCTTTTGCAATTTTTAAAGGAGTCTGGCCTCCAAATTGAACTAACACACCAAGAACATTTCCATTACTTTTTTCTTTATTGTAAATTTCAATAACACTTTCAGCTGAAAGTGGTTCAAAATAAAGTCTATCAGCAGTATCATAGTCAGTTGAAACTGTTTCTGGGTTACAATTTATCATTATTGTTTCAATGTCCTTTTCTTTCAATGCGTAGACAGCATGTACACAGCAATAATCAAATTCAATGCCTTGACCTATTCTATTAGGACCACCTCCAAGAATTATTACTTTGTCTTTCGATGTAGGATTTGCTTCACAGAATTTAGTATTTTCAAAATCCCAATCGTAAGTAGAATAAAGATATGGAGTTTTAGAACTAAATTCACCTGCACAAGTATCTACAAGTCTGAAGACAGGATTAATATCGTTATTATTTCTAAAATTTCTTAATTCTTTTTCTCTAATACCTAATATTGATGAGATTTTGCTATCTGAGAAGCCTATTTTCTTAGCATATAATATTATATCTTTGTTGAGGCCTTTTTCTTTTAATATTTTTTCAAAATCAATTATAGTTTTAATTTGGTATAAAAACCATTTATCATATTTTGTAGTTTGATTTATTTGATTAACTGTTAATCCAATCCTTAGGGCTTCTCCTACAACTAACAAGCGTTGAGAAGATTGTATTTTAAGTTCATTCAAAATTGTATTTTTATCATTTGAGCTAAGTTTTGGTTTATCAAAACCAGTCAGACCGTACTCAAGAGAATTAAACCCCTTTTGAATTGATTCATTAAAAGATCTACCTATACTCATTGCCTCACCAACTGATTTCATGGATGTTGTTAAGTCAGAATTAGCACCAACAAATTTTTCAAAAGTAAATCTTGGAATTTTAGTTACAACATAATCAATTGTTGGTTCAAAACTTGCTGGTGTTGTCGTAGTAATATCATTTTCAAGTTCATCCAAAGTATAGCCTACGGCTAATTTTGCAGCAATTTTTGCTATTGGAAAACCTGTAGCTTTTGATGCTAATGCAGAAGATCTACTAACTCTTGGATTCATTTCAATTACATTAATTTCTCCATCTTCAGGATTTATTGCAAATTGAACATTTGAGCCGCCAGTATCTACACCTATTTTTCTGAGAACCTTAATGCTAGCATTCCTTAAAATTTGATATTCTTTATCAGTTAATGTTAAAGATGGAGCTACTGTAATGCTATCTCCAGTATGAACACCCATTGGATCAACATTTTCAATTGAGCAAACAATAATACAATTATCTTTATTGTCTCTAACAACTTCCATCTCAAATTCTTTCCAACCTGAAACAGATTTTTCAATAAGTATCTGATTTGTTGGGCTAGCATTTAAACCCCTATTACATAAATCAATAAAACCCTCATCATCATAGGCAACTCCACCTCCGGTGCCTCCAAGTGTAAAACTTGGTCTTATAACAAGAGGTAAATTTAATACATTTTTTACCCTTTTTGACTCTTCAATAGTATTAACTACGTAACTTTTAGGACAGCTTAGACCAATTTCTTTCATAGCATCTTTAAATTTTTGCCTATCCTCAGCTAATTCTATTGCAGTTGGATTTGCTCCAATCATTTTCACCCCGTGTTTTTCAAGTATACGATTATTATAAAGTTCCATTGAAACATTTAAAGCAGTTTGCCCTCCCATAGTTGGGAGAAGAGCATCTGGTTTTTCGATTTCGATAATTTTTTCTACAAATTCTTTAGTTATAGGCTCAATATAAGTTTGATCAGCTAATTCTGGATCAGTCATTATTGTTGCTGGATTTGAATTAATTAATACAATTTTATAACCTTCATCTTTGAGAGATTTACATGCCTGAGCACCTGAATAATCAAATTCACAAGCTTGACCAATTACTATAGGACCTGCACCTACAATTAATATTTTATTTATATCAGTTCTTTTTGGCATTTTTCTCAATAACTTTATAAAATTCTTCAAACAAATAATGACTATCGTGTGGACCAGGTGATGCCTCTGGATGATATTGAACACTAAATACTGGCAAATGCTTATGTCTTAAACCTTCATTAGTTCCGTCAAATAATGAAACATGAGTTTCAATTATATCTTTGCTAAAACTATCTCTATCAACCTCAAAACCATGATTTTGTGAAGTAATTTCAACAATGCCAGTTGTAAGATTTTTGACTGGATGGTTTGAACCTCTGTGACCCTGAAACATTTTTTTAGTTTTTGCATTTAATGCCAATCCCAAAATTTGATGCCCTAAACATATTCCAAATATTGGAATATTATCGTCAATTAATTTTTTAATCACATCAACTATTTTACTACCTGTGGCGAAAGGATCACCAGGACCGTTTGATAAAAAAATTCCTGAGGGATTAGTTTTTATTATTTCTTCGTAGCTAGAGAACAAGTTTAATACAGTTGGGTTAAGATTAAATTCATTTAGGTTTCTTAAAATATTATTTTTGATTCCAAAGTCTAAACAAGTGACATTATATTTAAACTTACTTTTAATTGATTTATCACTTTTCCATATTCCTTTTTTCCAATTATAGTTTTGATCTGTCGATACTATTCCAGCTAAATCTAAATTTTGAAGACCTTTCCACTCATTTATTTGAGTTTTAAGTTTTTCAATTTTATTTTCACCTTCTCCAAAGTGAATAATTGCTGCCTTCCTAGCTCCCTCAACAGATAATTTCTTAGTTAAGTATCTAGTGTCAATTCCAAAAATACATGGAATATTGTTTCTTAAAAAATATGAATTTAAGTCATTTTCAGCTCTCCAATTTGAATACTCTGATAAAGGCTGGTTTATTACACAACCATCAGCGTAGATTTTTTTTGACTCTTGATCTTCTTGATTTGTACCTACAATTCCAACATGTGGAAAAGTAAATGTAATTATTTGTTTTGTATATGAGGGATCCGATAATGCTTCTTGATAGCCTGTTTGAGAAGTATTAAAACAAAGCTCACCTACGGCAGCCTTTTTCTCTCCCAGTCCATAACCCCATAAAATTTCACCATTTTCTAATACAAGAGCTGCAGTTTTATTATGTATATTTGGTATTTTTTTTAAAACTTCCATTATATTTTGATGAAGCAAAATGATAGTTAGTAGGCATTTATAACAATGTAGTCAAGGATTAGTTGAAATAAAAAAGAAGAATTATATTATTACATTAAATATATTAGAAAGTGAAAAAATATGAGCTTAAAGGATAAAGTTGAAAGTAATTACAACAATTCTATCAAAGAAAAAGATACAAATTCTATAAATACTCTGCGATTAATAAAGAGTGCAATTAAAGATAAGGAAATTTCTTTAAGAGGTAAGCAGGACGCTTTGACCGATTCTGATATTTTAGGTTTACTTCAAAGTTTAGTAAAACAAAGAAAAGACTCAATAGAGGCTTTTGAAAAAGCGAATCGAAATGATCTTATTGAAAATGAACTAAATGAAATTAAAGTAATAGAAGCGTTTTTACCCAAGCAATTGAATGAAGATGAAACAACATTGATCATAAAGGATATAATTAAAGAGAATAATTTTACGTCTCTAAAAGATATGGGTGCACTTATGAAAATAGTTAAGGAAAAATATACTGGAAAAATAGATATGGGTTTAGTTGGAAAAATTTCTAAATCATCACTAGGGAACTAATGTCATTTTCAAAAAATGATCTTGAATTAATAAAATCTAAAATTATTCTTTCACAAGAAATCGAAAAAAAAACAAAAGTTATAAAAAAAGGAAAAGATAGTTGGTGTTGTTGTCTTTTCCATGATGAAAAAACTCCATCTTGCAAAATAAATGATGATTTAGGTTCTTATTATTGTTTTGGCTGTGGAGCTAAAGGTGATATATTTACTATATATACTGAACTATATAATTTTTCATTCCCAGAGGCTGTAAAAGAATTAGCTCAAAGAACTGGAATTACGATAGTAGACAATTTTGATTCAAATATAAATAAAAAAAATGATAAAATTTATAAGATTTTAGAAATTTCAGCAAAATGGTTTCAAGATAATCTTTTAAAAAGTAATCTTTGTAAACAATATTTAAGTAAAAGAAATTTAACAGATGAAACAATTAAATATTTTAAGTTAGGATTTTCTTCTAATCCAAAAATAACTCTTTACGATTTTCTAAAAGAACAAAATTTCAAAGATAAAGAAATACTAGAAAGTAATGTTGTAAAATTAGATAAAAATAACAAGATTCGTGATTTTTTTTACAACAGGTTAATGTTTCCAATTTCAAATGAATTTGGAAAAATTGTTGGATTTGGAGGAAGGGTTTTAGATAATTCAAACCCGAAATACATTAATTCACCTGAGAGTGATTTTTTTAAAAAAAGAAATATTTTATATAATCTTTATAACGTTAAACAAAACATAAGATCAAAAAAAAATATGTTAATTTGTGAAGGATACATGGATGTAATAAGTTTGTATGATAAAAATATTAAAACAGCTGTTGCACCACTTGGAACCTCTTTAACTGATAGCCATCTTCAACTATCATGGAAATATGTAAATAAACCAACATTGATGTTCGATGGAGACGCCTCAGGTTTAAAAGCTTCTTTTAAAAGTGCCATAATGTCTTTACCTCACTTAACTCCTTCAAAATTATTACAATTTGTTATCCTTCCAAATGAATATGATCCAGATACTTATATCAACGAATTTTCTTTAAAGAAATTTGCAACATATTTAAAAAATCCACTTTCAATTGTAGATTTTATCTTTCAGGAATCTTCAAAATCAATTGATCTTCAAAAATCGGATAATAAGGTTATTTTTGACAATTATATTGATGAATTAGTGAGCAATATAAAAGATTCCAAAATAAGATATTTTTATAAAAATGAATTTAAGTCATTATTTTTTAAAAAATTAAAATCATTTTCTAATAAAATAAATACAATCAATATCATTCCTCAAAAAAACTCTTTGAAAGATAAACAGATATCTTCTTTTATAACTGCTTACTTAAATCACATAAAATTAAGAAAACAAATATATTCACTTTTATCAAAATCAGACTTACTGAATAAATATCAGACTGAATTTTTAAATTTTATTCACAAATCAGATCTTGTTGAGGTTAATATAGATGATATTAATACAAATAATTTTTCTATAACATTCTCTGAAATTTATCAAAAATCAAGGGATAGCAGTATTTTCCAACTATTTCCTTATACTAACAAGGATTATGATAAAGAAGATGCCCTGAGGGAAATTAATGAATCTATAAATAATTTAAATACAAGACTTTCAAATTTGAAAAAAATAAATAAAAGCCTAGATGATATAGATAATAATCCATCATCAATGACTTGGGATGAATTAAAAAATATCAGTTTTAATCTTCATGATAATGAAGAGGTGTTAAAATAGAATTATGGCAAAAAAGAAAAAAAAAGTAGTTAAGAAAAAAACTAAAGTATCTAAAAATAAAGTATTAGCTAAAAAGAATTTAAAAAAGAAAAACACTAAAGTAAAATCTAATAAAAATTCTAAACCTAAAATTCTTAAGAAGGCAAAAAAATCAGTTGCAAAAAAAGTCAGTA
The DNA here is from genome assembly GCA_902623585.1 of uncultured Alphaproteobacteria bacterium. Taxonomy (GTDB): domain Bacteria; phylum Pseudomonadota; class Alphaproteobacteria; order HIMB59; genus CACPNW01. The sequence goes on from CACNUO010000001.1 coordinate 92,258, forward strand.
AAAAATCTGATTTTAAAAATTTAAAAGATCAAAAATTTAAAAAAATACCTAAAGCAATTTCAGGTTTTGAAGATAAGATAAAAGAAATTTTTACAAAATTAATCAATAAACATAAAGTTGATGGAATTTACACCAAAAAAATAATTGAGAAAGCGATTCCAAAAAAACTTAGACTTGAAGAAAATATATTAAAATTTGAAAATTTTGTTAAATCTAATGATATCAAAATCTATTCTGATGAAGAAGCTCAAGAATTAATTTCATTAGCTAAAGATCAAGCAAATAAATCTGAAGAAGGTTCTGAAGATCAAGAAAAAAAACAAACAGGAAAAACTGATGACCCTGTAAGATTATATCTGAGAGATATGGGTGCAGTAGAGCTTCTTAGTCGTGAGGGTGAGATTGCAATTGCTAAAAGAATAGAAGCTGGAAGAGAAAAGATGATAGGAGCAATTTGTGAAAGTCCAATGACAATTAGATCAATAATAAATTGGAAAGATGCAATAAAAGATGGGACAATGTTATTAAGAGACATAGTTGATTTAGAAGCTACTTACGACATGTCTGATATTTCTGACTCAAAACTTGATGATACATTTAAATTAATTGAAAGTGGGGCAGATGAAAAAAAAGATGATAAGAAAAAAAATCAAACTGAAGATAATAACGAGGAAAATAGCGATGGTGATCAGCAACAAGATGATGATGATGATGATAGTTTAAACGTTTCTTTAGCAGCAATGGAAGAGAAACTTAAGCCGAAAGTCTTAAACGACTTTAATGATATAACTAAACTATTCAAAAAACTTCAAAAACATAGTCAAGAGTTAATAAATGCAGATAAAAAAAATGAGAAAAACTACAATATCTTAGAAAAAAAATATCTAAAAATTCAAAAAGAAATGGTTGCTGCTATGAAAGCTGTTCATTTTAACTCAACAACAATTGAAGCACTTATGGAAGCATTATATGAATTAAATAAAAAGCTCCTTTTACGTGAAGGTAAAATGCTTCGTATGGCAACAGGTGCTGGAGTGAAAAGATAAGATTTTGTTTCTCAATACTTAAATTTCAACTTTGAAAAAAATTGGATTCAAAGTCTTTTAGCTACTAAGGATAAAAATTGGGAGAAGTTTATTAATAGAAATCATATTGAAATTAATAAAAATATTGAAGAAATTCGAGAAATACAATCTGCTTCTGAGCTACCTTTGTCCGAATTTAGAAGAATAGTTGGTACTGTACAACAAGGGGAAAGATCTGCAAACAGAGCTAAAAAAGAGATGATTGAATCTAATTTAAGATTGGTTATTTCGATTGCAAAAAAATATACAAATAGAGGTCTTCAGTTTCTAGATTTGATTCAAGAAGGCAATATCGGTCTTATGAAAGCAGTTGATAAATTTGAATATCGAAGAGGTTATAAATTTTCAACTTATGCAACTTGGTGGATTAGACAAGCAATTACAAGATCTATTGCAGATCAAGCTAGAACAATAAGAATACCAGTGCACATGATAGAAACAATTAATAAAATTGTTAGAACTACAAGACAAATAATGTCTGAGATTGGCAGAGAGCCTACCCCCAATGAGTTAGCAGATAGACTTCATATGCCATTAGATAAGGTTAAAAAAGTTCTAAAAATTGCTAAAGAACCAATAAGTTTAGAAACTCCAGTAGGTGACGAAGAGGATAGTTCTCTAGGTGATTTTATAGAAGATAAAAATGCTCTTATCCCAATAGATGCAGCTGTAAAAAGTTCCCTACGTGATACTACTACAAGAATACTGTCTTCTCTAACACCAAGGGAAGAAAGAGTTTTAAGAATGAGATTTGGTATTGGAATGAACAGCGATCATACTTTGGAAGAAGTTGGTCAACAATTTAGTGTTACAAGAGAGAGAATAAGACAAATTGAAGCTAAAGCATTAAGAAAATTAAAACATCCAACTAGAGCTAGAAAGTTAAAAACATTTCTTGATGAATAATGAAGCTAACACTTCTTGGAACCGGATGCCCCTCAGTTGATTATAAAAGGTGTGGTGCTTCAAACCTTGTAATAACAAAAAAAACTAAAATTTTAATCGATTGTGGTTCTGGAGTAACGCAAAGATTAAATCAAAGTAAAAACTCTTCAGCTGATATTGACGCTTTACTACTTACCCATTTACATTCCGATCATGTTATAGATTTGTATCAACTCATCATTTCTTCTTGGCACTCTGATAGAGATTCAGTATGGAAGATATATGGACCAAAAGGAACAAAGAAATTTGTTGATAAAATATTTTCAGCCTGGAAAATTGAACGTGAATTAAGAATTTCTTATGAAAAAAGAAAATCAATAAATGCTCTTAAATATAAAGTTTATGAATTTAAAAAAAATGGCTCAATAAAAATAAATGATATAAAAATTAAATATTTTGAAGTTGATCATAAACCAGTTACATATGCATATGGTTTTTCATTTTTTAATAATAGTAAGAAATTAACAATTAGTGGAGATACAAGACCGTGTGAGAGTTTAATGCAAAATGCACAGAACTCAGATGTTTTACTGCATGAAGTTTTTATTGAATATGAAATGAATAAAACGTCAAAACTTAGAACTAAAAAAACATTACATAATGTTAAAGAGTATCACACCTCAAGTAATCTTGTGGGTAAAGTAGCTAAATTATCAAACTGTAAAAAACTTGTATTAACACATTTTGTTCCAACAAGATTTAATGTTTCAAGATTAAAGAAAATTGTAAAAAAAGATTTTGGTAAAGATCCTATAATTGGAGAAGATTTATTAACAATCAATATCTAGCCAACTTTATTTAAAAATTTTTCAAACTCATCATCTTTTATTTTAACTATATTCGATGGAGTTGGAAATTTTTTAGTGTTTACGTCTTTAACAAAATTTTTAAGTCCTTCTATTGTATCATTTAATAGCTTCTCATAGGATTTATTTGTATCCTTAAATACTTTTGCGTGACGAGGCACTCTATCAGTATTAGTGCCTATAACATCTTGAATAAATAAAAACTCAACATCACATTTGGGACCACTTCCCATAGACAATGTTAATAAATTTACTTTTTTTGTAATAATTTCTGCAACTCTATCTGGAACACATTCTACTTCAAGACCAATTGCACCTGCTTGATCGTATGCCAAAGCATCTTGATAAACTTTGTAGGCAGAAATAGCATCTTTTCCTACTGCTTTGAAACCACCAGTCCATGTACTTTTATAAGGTATTAAGCCTATATGACTGACGGCTGGCAATCCTTCATTTCGAAGAGCTTCTATATATTTTGGACTATTACCGCAATAAACTGCATCAGCACCATTATCCCTTGCAATAAGAGCAGCATCAATTGCTTTATCTGGAGAAGACAATTGACCAAGGCCATAAATCATAAATGTATTTGGTGCTGCATCACGAATATCTTTAATATGCGCATCCCTAAACCATCTATTTGTTGGCACACCAGTTCTTAATGTATCTTTTTTAAATGAAACAATCTGGATATCTATTCCAGCTTGTTCAGCTGCATACGCTTCTAAAGCATTAGTCACATAAAGTTCTGTTAATTTAACTTTTCCTTTTTTGTCAAATAAATCTTTAACTGTAAGTTTAGACATTAATGATATTTGGGTAAGTAATTACCGTGAGATTCAATTAACTTATCAACCATAGAATATATTTCATCAATGGACAAATTTGCTCCAGTTAGTGGATCTAGCATCGCTGCGTGATAAATATGCTCTTTTTTATTTGTTAATGCAGCTTCAGCAGTCAAAATTTGAACATTTATATTTGTTCTCATTAAAGCTGCTAAATGTTCTGGTAAGCGACCAGTTTTTTGAGGTTGATTACCTTTTGAATTAATTAAGCAAGGAACTTCAACACAACAATTTGATGGTAAATTATCAATATATCCATCATTCATCACATTACCATTAATTGTTACTTCATTGTTATTTGTTACGGCATCCATTATGTATGATGCATATTCTTTTCCTCTTTTTAGAGGTTGATTATGTATGGGTGTCATATCTTTTTCCAAGTCATCCCAAAGCTTGATATTATTTTCACATCTATCAATGTATTCTTCTATGGGAATTTTATATTGATCAATTAAATCTTGTCTATTCTGCTTTATAAACCATGGAACGTATTCAGCAAAATGTTCGCTAGACTCTGTAACAAAATAACCAAATCGTCTTAAAATTTCGTATCTTACTTTTTCATGCAGGACTTTATCTGATTCACTATCTTTACCTACACTTCTAGTTGATGTTATTTTATCACTGACAATATCATCAGCTAATTTTTTTAATTTTGGATAAAGATCCTCTCCACCATTGCCATTCTTTTTTGTAAACTTTTTATAGAAAGCCATGTGATTAATTCCAGCACAGAGATAATCAATATCCTCAATTTTTTCATTTAAATCTCTAGCAAGCATTTCTGCAGTTCCTTGTACAGAATGACAAAGTCCTATAGATTTAATTCCAGGGCAAGCATTATTTATTGCTATCATGTTTGAACACATTGGGTTTACATATTGTAACCATAAAGAATTTGGACAAAGATCCATTATATCTTTACCAATATCTACTAAAACTGGAATTGTTCTTAGACCTCTCATAATTCCACCAATACCAAGGGTATCAGCTATTGTCTGTTTTAACCCAAATTGATTTGGAATATCAAAATCGATTACTGTTGATGGTTTGTAACCGCCAACTTGGATAGTTGACTGCACAAAATCTGAACCAGCCAAGGCTTCTTTTCTATTAGTGTATGATTTTATATTAGGAGATGCATTTAACTTTTTTGCGATTACATCTAATAATTCATGTGATATTTTCAATCTTTTTTCATCAATATCTACAAGTGCAATATCCATTTTTTTAAAATCATCAATGAACATTAAATCTGTAAAAATATTTTTGGTAAATACTGCGCTACCAGCACCAATGATTGTGAGTTTAGTCAATTTGATACTCCATAATTGAATTATGATTTGCTACTTTTAACTGGTTATAAGAAGCATGTCCAATTTCTTTATAAGGATTATTGGATTTAGTATTAAAGCACACTATTAATGTCCTTCTAGAATTTTGTGATTTATTTGCATCAGAAGAGTGCAATAGATTTGCATGAAAGAATAATGCATCTCCTGGTTCTGCTTCAATATAAACAGACTCATGTCTTTTTTCTAATTCTCTTATTCTTTCATTATCTGCCGTTTGTTCAGGTGTGTCTGATCGTTCATGGCTAATTCTTCCAACACGATGAGAACCCTTTAATACTTTAAGGCAACCATTTTCTTTATTTGCTTTATCTAACATTATAAAACATGATGCCATATCTGGATAAAGACAAGCATTGTGATACCAATAACCATAATCTTGATGCCAATCAAATCCACCATCACCTGGATTTTTCCAAATAATTTTAGAATGATAATGATAAACTTCATCATTTAAGAATATTTCCATTGGTTTGACTATTCTTTCATTAGTAGAGAATTTTCCAAATAAATCTTCTGAAGGATGATTCCACATTGTCATTGTTAATTTTCCAGTTGAAGTATTAGTCTCTCTTGCACTTTCTTCTTTATCTTTTCTAATGGCTATATATCGATTTAATTTATTGATTTCTTCATTAGAAAAGAGTTTTTTCTTTAAGACAAAGCCATTTGAGATGAATTCCTTTATGTCACTCATATAAATAAACTGTAATTTCTTTGATAAATTAAATATTGTCAATAAATATTAGGGAGTATAGGATATATAAATATGAAAGTTAGTTTTATTGGAGCTGGGAGTATAGGATTTACTCAAACATTAGTAAGAGATCTGCTAAAGGTTCCTGAATTTCATGATACAAATTTTTTTTTTCACGATATTTCTGAAAAAAATTTAGATTTTGTTTCAAAACTTATCCAAAAAGATATTGATGCTAATAATCTTCCTGCAACTATTGAACAATCAACCGATAGAAAAAAAGCATTAGAGGGAGCAAAATATATAATTAATTGTACACGCATTGGAGGACTAGAAGCATTTGAGCACGATATTAATATTCCTCTTCAATATGGTGTAGATCAGTGTGTAGGGGACACCATTTGCGCTGGAGGAATTCTATATGGTCAAAGAAATATTCCCCAAACCTTAAATTTTTGTAAAGATATAAAATCTTATTCGGATTCAAATGCTTTGTTTTTGAATTATTCAAATCCAATGGCCATGAACACTTGGGCAGCAATATCAGAAGCAAAAGTAAATACAGTTGGGCTATGTCACGGTGTTCAAGGTGGCGCAAAACTAATCTCTAAAGCATTAGGATCTGAAAACTCAAAAGATCTTGAATATATGTGTAGCGGAATTAATCATATGACCTGGTACATAGATCTAAAATTCAAAGGAAAAAAAGTATCAAAAGAAGAACTTATAGATGCATTGGAAAGACATCCAGAAATTTCTAAACAAGAAAAAGTAAGAATTGATATTTTAAAAAGATTTGGTTTATTTTCTACTGAAAGTAATGGCCATTTAAGTGAGTATCTTCCATGGTATAGAAAAAGAGTTGAGGATATTCCTAAATGGATAGATTTGTCAAATTGGATACATGGCGAAACGGGAGGATATTTAAGAGTTACATCAGAGAAAAGAAATTGGTTTGAAGAAGACTTTGAAAAATTTTTAAGTGAGTCGGGTATCGATTTAAATAATCATAAAAGATCTTCTGAGCATGGTAGTTATATAATTGAGTCAATTGAAACAAATAGACCTTATCGTGGTCATTTTAATGTAGTTAATAATGGTACTATAACAAATTTACCAGATGACTGTGTTATTGAAAGTACTGGAACAGTTGATAAAGATGGAATTAAAATGATTAAAGGTGTTGAGCTTCCAATGGCCTGTGCATCACTCTGTAGAACATCGATAGATGTTCAGAGAATGGCAGTCAAAGCTGCAATAGACGGAGATTTAAATTTATTAAAATTAGCAGTTTTGCAAGATCCATTAGTTAGTGCAGTTTGTTCACCTGATGAAGTTTGGTCTATGGTAGATGAAATGATTGTAGCTCAATCTAAATGGCTTCCTCAATATCAAAACGAAATTGAACTAGCTCTAGAGAGAATTAAAAATTCTAATGTAAAAAAGAAAAATTTTAAAGGTGCTGCAAGAATGAAAACTAGATCTCCTGAAGAACTAAAAAATGATGAAGAATCTTCTTTACTTGTGGAAGCACAGGCATTCGAATTTGATGCTTAAGCAATGAAAGAAATAAAAAATGTCGTAATTTTAGGTGGAGGAACTGCTGGATGGCTAGCTGCATATATATTAAGTGACTTTTTTTATTCTAACAAACTTAATACAAATGTTAAAATAATAGAGTCTTCTAAAATACCAACAATTGGTGTTGGAGAGGGGACTACCAGCATATTTTATGAATTTTTAAAAAAATATAATTTAGATGAATCTGATTTTTTGAAAGAAACAAAAGCTACATTAAAATTTGGAATAGTACATAAAGACTGGAAAGAATTAGGATATACTTATTATGGACCTATAGATGATCCGCAATTAATTGCTCCAAAAAATAAACCAGAAAATTTTGAATATTTAAAAGCATATGCTGTCGCTGCTGGAAGACCAGTTTCTGAAATTCATTTGCATACAATGCTTATGCAAAATAAAAAAGTACCTTATACTTTTAAAAATAATAATTTAGAACTAATAAGCCCATTTTATTATGCATATCATTTTGATAATTCTCAAGTAGCAAGCTATTTAAATAAAAGATCTAAAAATATTGAGATTATTGATGATATTTACACATCTTCAACACAAAATGTAGATGGAACAATTAGATCTCTATGTTTTGAAAGTGGTTTGGAATTGGATGTTGATTTAGTTATTGATTGTAGTGGTTTTAAAAAATTGATTATTGGAGATGTGTTCAAAACCAAATGGATCTCTTATCAAGATAATCTTCCTGTAAATAGAGCGATGCCATTTTTTTTAGATATAAAAGAAGAAAACTACATTAATTATACATTAGCCTGGGCCCAAAAGTATGGATGGATGTGGCAAATTCCTACACAAGAAAGAATTGGTGCTGGTTATGTTTATTGTGATCAATTTATCTCACCTGATCAAGCACAAGAAGAAATAGAAAAAGTTCTTGGACACAAAATTGAACCAAGACGAGACATTAAGTTTAATAGTGGTAGGTTAGAAAAATATTGGGTTAAAAATTGTTTAGCTATCGGTTTATCATCTGGTTTCCTTGAACCCTTAGAAGCTACTTCTATTCATAGTACTTTGATTCAAATCATTTTATTTGCAACTGAATATCTTAAGAAAGAAATGGACTTTAATAATGAAGAATTAATCTCTAATTTTAATAATCGAATTGGACGACAATTTGATGATTTCAAAACCTTTTTAAATATGCACTATGTTTCCAAAAGAAGAGATTCAAAATTTTGGCAATACGTTGCAGATGAATGTATAAGCGAAGATACAAAAAAATTTATTTCTTTATGGCAAGATGAACTTCCAAGTCTTGATCATTTTGATGATTATCTCTCTGGCCTTCCTCATGTACAATCACAGTTATACTACCCAGTTGTAGATGGTCTTGGTCTATTAAGTAAGGAATCCGCGAGAGAACAAATGAGCAAATATGATTTACGATCAACATCAAGAAAATATTACAATGATTTTTCTGAGAAATTTAACGAAATAATCAAGGATTCCCTTACTCACAGTCAATATATTAATCTTTCAGTGAATTCTTAGATTAACTGAATAACATTTATAATTGTTATTGATTTTGAGTAAAAAAAACATTTTACTTTTAGTAAAATTATTCAAAGGGAGGATAAAATGGGTATTGAAACCAAATTTACTTTCAAGAGTAAAGCAGCAAGTTTACTTGTAGGTGTTAGCATGGTTGCTATGACTTCTGGTGCTAGTGCTCTTGAAACTCTACCACCTGATAAAAGTATGTCAGGTATAGAAGTTGAATTAGTTGGAAGAGATGATTTATATTCTTATAAAAGTTGTGATAGTTATAATGAAGCTCCTTTAACTGCAGCATATGTTGAAGCTGGAAAGCTACCACCAGTAGCTGAGAGACTTCCAAAAACACCAATGATGATGTCAAAAGCTCAAATGGTTGATGGAATTGGTGATTATGGCGGAACATTTCGTCATGTTATTGGAGGAAGACCTGAAGGTTGGAACTGGATGGCTGGACAACATCAAGGTTGGGGTGGCATTAGCATGCAGTTAATGCAATCATTAACAAGACTTGGTCCACTATGGCAAGTTAAACCTGAAGAAGCTTTACCTCTTCCAAACCTAGCAACTGACTGGGAGTTTAATAGCGATCGTACTACTTTAACTATGAATTTAGTTGAAGGTGTAAAATGGTCTGATGGAGATCCATTTGATACTGAAGATATTGATTTTTGGTGGAACGATAATGTTCAAAATGCAAATGTAAACTCGAGGCTTCCAAAGGATGCTCTTGGTGCAGGAACGACAGTTGATATTTTAGGACCATATTCGTTTAGGTTTAATTTTGACTCTCCAAAAGGTAATGCTGTTCTATCACAGCTTGCGCATATGGGAGGTGCTCCTGGGCCTTCTCACATTTTAAAACCACATCACCCAGATTATAATAGTGATGCAACTTACGATACATATACTATGGCTTTACCACCTGATGAAGTGCCTATAGCAACACTTGGAGCTTATGTTCCAGTTGCTCATAAAATTGACGAACTGGTGGTGATGAAAAGAAATCCTTACTATTGGAAAGTTGATGAAGAATGTAATCAACTTCCATATTACCATGAAACGATTTATAAATTAACCACATGGGATGATAGAACTACGCAAGCTCTAGCAGGAACTGGTGATTATTCTAATATGGAAAATCCTGGTAACTACGTTGAAGCCTTAAAGCAAAATAAAGATCCTAACTCGCCTGTTAGATCAGTATTTGGTTCTAGATCTTTGACATGGAAATTATATGTAAATCTTTCCTCTGAATTTGGAGCTCAAGATGATTATGATAGAGAGTTAAGAAAACTTTTCAGAAACTTGGAGTTTAGAAAAGCACTTTCTCACGCAATGGATAGAGACACTATGGGTCAATCTGTTGCGAGAGGTCCTTTCTTCCATCCTCATGCTGGAGGATTTTCTGCAGGATCTCCTTTTCATCGCTTTGAGGATTCTATTTATTATGGATACAATGTTGATGGTGCCAATTCAATCTTAGATGGTTTAGGTCTTATTGATAGTGATGGAAACGGTATTAGAAATTTTCCTAATGGAGGAGAAGATATAGCGTTGGACATCCTTTTCAGTAATGAAAGATCCACTGATATTAAAATTGGGGATAGTATAGTTCCAATGTTTGAAGCGGTAGGATTAAAACCTATATTAAAACCTTCAAACGATACGGCAGCAATTACTGATGCGGGAAATTGGAATTTATATATTAATAGACACAATTGGCTTGTTGTAACGAAAAACATGGCTGATGAGTTACCAATAACTCCTGAAAATCCTGTTCAACATAAAAGTAATGAAGGTGATTTACTTCCATTTGAAAAAACTTTAGCTAATTTAGGTAACGACATTCTTGCTACTAATGATTTGAAAGTTGTTGCAGAAAAAGCTTACGAAATTCAAAAGGTAAGTACTGAAAATGTATATTCAATAGGATTAATACAAACACCTGCTGCACTTTTAATTAACAAAAGGATAAAGAATAATCATCCAGGCACTCCAGTATATATGTACGAATGGGGTGAAGATGCAATTTTTAGGGAAAGACTTTATACCCCTAAAGCTGATCAAATAGATGAGTTCTTACCTGGTGTTTTGGCTGAATATAAATAAATAAAATCAATACAATGGCCCATTTTTCAATGGGCCAGTTTTACAATTTATGGCTTTTTTATTTTTTTTATTAAAACGAATTATTGCAACTATTCCTCTGTTAATTGCTATAACTCTTGTTGCATTTCTTCTTGTTCAGGCAATGCCCGGTGATTATGCAACTCAATGGAAAGCTCAAACAATGTCAATGGGAGGTGTCAGTGAAGAGGATGCTGAGGCTCAAGCTGAAGCTTTAAGAGTTAGATTAGGTTTAGATAAACCACTTTACATTCAATATTTTAATTGGGTAAAAAATATCACTCTTTATTGGGATTTAGGAGAATCATTTATTCAACAGAGATCAGTTAATGAAGCAATAGGAGATAGAGTTCCACGAACATTATTATTAGCTTTTATATGTTACTTTAATGCCGTAACTATTGGAATATTAGCTGGCGTCTATGCTGCTACACATCAATATCAACTAGGCGATCAACTTGCTACGGTCTTTACATTTTTAGCTTTTTCAATTCCTAAGTTTATTGTAGCGTTAGTTATATTATATTTCTGGGCTATTAAATTTCATTCACCATATTATGGTTCAATATTTTCACAAGAATATGTTTTACAAGAGGGATGGTGGAGTCTTGCAAAAACATGGGATTTCTTGCTCCATACCTGGCCAATTATTGCAGTTGGAAGTTTTGTAGGAGCAGGATATCAAATGAGAATGATGCGAGGTAATTTATTAGATGTTTTAAAAATGCAATTTATAGAAACCGCAAGAGCTAAAGGGTTAAAGGAAAGTAAGATTATATGGAAACATGGTGTTCCAAACGCTTTACATCCAATAATCATGAATCAAGGCAGAAGCGTTGGCTATTTAATTGAAGGAGAGATTGAAGTAGCAATTGTATTAGCAATACCAACTATTGGACCATTGATTTTATCATCCGTTACCACAATGGATATATATGTTGCATCTTCAATATTTTTGATTTTGTCTCTCGTATTAGTAATTGGTAATTTTATTGCAGATATAATATTGGCATTACTTGATCCTCGTATTAGAGATATGTCCGGAGGCGAGGCTTAATGACTTCCAAAAATAAAAATGGATCTCTTAATGCTGAGGCACAAAAATTTTCAAATATAAATTCCCATTGGCACCTTTCATATTTAAGATTAAAAAAAAATCGTTATGGAATGTTTGGTTTATATGGTGTGTTGTTTATTTTTTTTATTGCTATTTTTGCAGAATTTTTATCACCTCATAGTTATAAGAAGACTGTTCAGGATGAATTATATAATCCACCACAATTAATTCGATTTATAGATTCTGAAGGTAATTTTCATTTAAGACCATTTGTATTTAAACTTATTGAAGAAATGGATATGGAAACTTTTGAATTCTCATACTCTAATTCAGATGAAATGATACCTATTTATTTTTTTATTCAGGGTGATGAATATTCTATTTTTGGTTTTAAGACTAAGCTTCGGTTATTTGGCAATAACGAAGGTAATATTCACTTATTGGGTACTGATAATATGGGTAGAGATATTCTTTCAAGAATGTTTGTCGGAACACAAATTACTATGCTCTTTGCTTTACTTGCAGTTTCAGCATCATTGGTTATTGGATTAATGGTAGGTATAAGCTCAGGATATTTTGGAGGAACGTATGATTTAATAGCGCAAAGAGTGACAGAATTTGCATTATCATTTCCATCCTATCCATTATATTTTGCGTTGGTAGCTCTCTTGCCAAAAAGAGCCGATGAGACGACAGTGTTTGTACTATTTGCCGGAATAATTGTTTTATTAAATTGGGCATCAATTGCTAGAGAGATTAGAGGTAAAACTTTTTTAGTAAGAAACCTAGAATTTGTTAGAGCAGCAAGAGCTTTAGGTGCATCTAGATCAAGAATTATGATTCAACATATATTTCCAAATACTTTATCTCACGTAATTGTCTGGACATCATTTTGTATTCCTCTAATTATTTTAGTTGAAACTTTTTTAAGTTTCATCGGAGTAGGTGTTCAGCATCCTATGGTTTCATGGGGAGTAATGTTAAATCAGGCTTTAGATATACAGAGCTTTGCATATGCTCCCTGGATGATTGCTCCAGTTGGAATGATTATATTAACTGTTTTAGCTTTTAATGCTTTTGGAGATGGAATAAGGGACGCGGTAGATCCATATGCAGTCACAAAATAATCAGAAATTATTAGATCTGAAAAATGCTGAAGTAAAATTCAGTGTAGAGGGAGGAATTGTCAATGCAGTAAATGATATATCTTTTGACATAATGAAAGGTGAAACCCTTGCTGTTGTTGGTGAGTCAGGTTCAGGAAAATCAGTCACTGCTAGAACTATAATGAAAATGCTACCTAAGAATTCATCAATTGGGTCAAATTTCAAGATTGAGTTTAAAGATGTAGATATTACAAATTTAACTCAGGAACAGATGAGACAAATCAGAGGTGATACTATTAGTATGATATTTCAAGAGCCTCTCACAAGTTTAAATCCTCTCCATAGGATTGGAAGTCAATTGATAGAGGTATTACGAGAACACAATAAAATTGATAAAATTACTGCAAAAGAAAGAGCCCTTGAATTATTAAAAGAAGTACAAATTCCTCAGCCAGAAGAAAGATTAAATCAATATCCGCATCAGTTATCAGGGGGTCAAAGACAAAGAGTTATGATTGCAATGGCTATCGCAAATAGACCTGATTTATTAATAGCTGATGAACCAACAACTGCTTTAGATGTTACAATACAATCACAAATATTAAAATTACTAAAGGATCTACAAAAAAAATATGGAATGGCAATTATGCTTATTACACATGATTTAACTGTTGTAAGAAAAACTAGTGATAGAATATGTGTAATGCGATATGGAAAAATAGTTGAGAGAGGTATTACAGAAGATGTATTTAATAATCCTCAACATGAATATACAAAACATTTAATTAATTCTGAACCTAGTGGTGAACCTGATCCTTATGATGCAAGCAATGAAGATTATATAATACAAGGACAGCAATGTACTGTTAAATTTACATTGAAAAAAGGGAATTTTTTTAATCAAAAGAAAACAGAATTAATTGCAGTAAATAATGTTGATATTAAAGCGCGTTATGGTGAAACCATAGGCATTGTTGGAGAAAGTGGATCAGGTAAAAGCACACTTGGAATGTCACTTATAAAACTACAAGATATAAATTCTGGAAAAATATTTTTTAAAGATGAAGAAATACAAGATTATAATACTAAGCAATTAAAAGATTTAAGAGAACATATGCAGATTGTTTTTCAAGATCCTTTTTCCTCTTTAAATCCTAGACATACAATAAAACAAATAATAGGCGAGGGATTAGAAATAAATAGAAAAGATTTATCAAAAGAAGAAAAAGATGATTTAATAAAAAAAACACTAAATGAAGTAAATCTTGATGAAGCTGTCCTTCATCGTTTCCCTCATGAATTTTCAGGTGGCCAAAGGCAAAGAATTGCGATTGCTAGAGCTATAATTTTAAATCCAGAATTTATTTTACTTGATGAACCAACTTCTGCATTGGATTTATCTATTCAGGCACAAATTATTGATTTGTTGAGATCTTTAAGAAGAAATCACAATTTGTCATATATTTTCATAAGTCATAATTTGAAAGTAATTCGATCGCTGTGTCATTATACTTTGGTTATGAAAGATGGAAAAGTAATTGAAGAAGGAATTACTAAAAATGTACTCGATAATCCAGTAAACGACTATACCAAACAATTAGTTCAATCAGCTTTTGAGGTTATAGGTGAATAGTAAAAACTATTTTGTAACAAGTGATGACGGAAGAAAATATAAAATCCCAGATATAAATAATTTTTTTAAGCATCTTACAGATTTTCATACTGAAAATGGTCATGGAAATAATTCGTTACATGAGGAAAATGGCTTCTATTTTACTGTAACTGAAGATTTTTACAATGCAGTTAAAAAAATGTTTATTTCCTAAAATAACTATTATTAAAATATTTATAATAATCTATAAGGTAAAAAAAAAGGGCTCTTAGCTCAGTTGGTTAGAGCGCCCCGCTCATAACGGGGTGGTCCGGGGTTCAAGTCCCTGAGGGCCCACCATTTAAAGTATTTTATTCAAAATCTTTTTGAAAATTTGGAATTAATATTTTGCGACCACCATCCATTGCGGATTCATGTGCACAAATTCCTGCTGCCGTCCAATTAGCAGTAATTGATCCATTTGGCCATGGTTGCCGATTTTCATAAATACTTATAACAAATTCATTAACAAGATGTGGGTGAGATCCATGATGACCACCACCTTGAATGAAACTAAGATGCTCTTTATCTTTATTAAATATTTCTTCTTTAGTAAAACGAGCTATTTCTTTAGGTAGTAAATCTTGGCGATCTGGTACATTGATATGCTCAAAAGTAATTTTATTACCTCTGCCCAAGCTTGGAATATGTGAAGATTTTTCATCTGGGTTCATTTCAAATACTACAGGATTATCATTTTCAAGTTGCTGCCATTCAAACGTTCCCTTTTCTCCGTATATATTAAAACTTTCAGTATAATCTCTTGCCGTATGAAATAAACTTCGAGTTACTTCAGCTGCAAGAGGTGTATCATATTCTAATTCAAAAATTGCCGTTTCAACTGGGTAAGGATTATTGTATTGATTTATTAGTTCTTTACGCATAACTCCTGAACCAAAACAATGTACAGATTTGGCATGTGTATTGGCTAAAGCAAGAACAGGAGAAATTGCGTGTGTAGCATAATGCATAGGTGGTAATCCCATCCAATAAGAAGGCCATTTTTCCATATCTTGATAATGAGCTCCTCTAAGCAATTGAATTCTACCAATTTTATCATTTTTTAACATTTCTTGTGCGTATATGAAATGACGTGTGTAAACTGCAGTTTCCATTCCCATATAAACTTTATTACTTTTTTTTTGGGCTTTTAATATTTCTAATAGATCTTTAATACTTGTCGCCATTGGAACAGTACAAGCACAATGTTTACCAGATTGAAAGACATCAATTGTTTGTTTAGCATGTAGAGGTATTGGTGTTACTAAATGTACTGCATCAATACTTTTATCATCAAGTATTTCTTCAAAGCTTCTAGCTTTATTTGCCAATTCAAATCGATTTCCAACCTCTTCTAAAACTTGAATATTTGTATCAAAAATTGTTAATTTTCTAACTAATGGATGATTAAGATAGATCGGAATAAAATCAGCTCCAAAACCTAAGCCTATGAGAGCTATACTTAAATTTTTTTCCATAGTTTATTATTTTATATTCTTTTAAAATTATTAAAATTAAATAATCCTATAATTAAAATATAGATAACAAAAAAAACTAAAAAGAAATAATTTATATTTATATTAATAATATTTCCAATAAGATTAGGTCCAAGAAAACTCCCGATATTCTCACTTATATAGTGTCCTGCTATTCCAAAAACTATAACTCCTCCTTCAAGTTTTTTTCCAACAATATTAAATGTAATTAAAAAAACTGTCCCAATTGTATAATAGTAAAAAGCTACACAAATTACATAGATATAAAAATCACTAATTGAATAAAGTACTAATAAGTTAATTAAGTTAATGAAGCAAAATGAATTAAAAATTATAGTTTTATTATAATTGTCAACTAGCTTACCCATAAATGGATAAAAAAATAATGCTATTGCTCCTGCTAAAAAATTAATTCTTCCAATTTGCTTATCACTATAATTTTCTTCTAATAAGTAAGATGGAAATAAAGAACTGAATCCAGCATCACATACACCAAATAATATTACACAAAAAAGTAAATATTTAATTTTACTTAAAACGTTTTTAGATAATCTAAGACTAAGGTTTTCAATGGCAATTTTACTAATAGATAAACGAAATAAATAGATTGGAATAAAATGCATAAGAAAAAATAAAACAGCTAAATAATATGTAAAATTATTTATACCATTAATTGCAATAAATAGACTTCCAGTAATTGCGCCTAATCCAGCAGATGACCAAAATAAAGATATGTAGAAACCAGATGATTTTTTAAATTTAGAGCTGATGTATGATTCAAGCGTTAATGAATTAATTGTGCTTGTTATACCCATAACAAATTGCATTAAAGCCACAAGGAAAGTATTTTGATCAAATAAAAAAATTAATGAGAATGTAAATTGAATCAATGAACCATACAAAATTGTTGAAATCAAATTTAATTTTTTTCTTATTAAATTATGTAATAATGCTCCTAAAATAACTCCAATACCCCATAATGATAACGATAGACCTATGTAACGTTCTTCATAACCTTTTATTTTTAAATCAATAGCAAAACATGTTGCTAAATAACTATGTGACAATGCATATAAAAAAATTAGGCAAGAATATTTTAAAATTTCTTTCACTGTTTAGTTGAATTAATTATTATTATGTTTATTAGAGTTGACATATGTCATTAATTTCGCTTCGACAACTATTAGATCATGCTGCTGAAAATAATTATGGTGTACCAGCATTTAATGTAAATAACCTGGAAGCGATTAGGGCTATAATGGAAGGGGCTAAAGAGTTAAATAGCCCAGTTATTTTGCAAGCTTCTGGAGCAGCAAGAAAATACGCTGGCCCCATTTTTGTTAAAAAATTAGTAGAAGCCGCAATGGACGAATTTTCAGACATTCCAACTGTTTTACATCAAGATCATGGTGGATCTCCATCAGATTGCAAAAATTGTATCGAACTTGGATTTACTTCTGTCATGATGGATGGCTCCTTAATGGATGACCAAAAAACACCTTCAGACTTTGATTATAACGTTAGAGTTACCAAAGAAACAACTGATATGGCGCATGCCTTAGGTGTTTCCGTTGAAGGAGAAATTGGATGCTTAGGTTCTTTGGAAACTGGAACTGGGGAAAAAGAAGATGGTGTTGGTGCAGAAGGCAAACTTGATCATGATCAACTTTTAACAGATCCAGATGAGGCATCAGATTTTGTTAAGGCAACTAATGTAGATGCATTAGCTATTGCTATTGGAACGAGTCATGGAGCTTATAAATTTTCTCGACCACCTACAGGTGATATTTTAGCAATTGATAGAATTAAAGAAATACATTCAAGACTTCCAAATACTCATTTAGTAATGCATGGATCATCCTCTGTTCCTCAAGATTTAATAAAAACTATTAACGAATATGGCGGAAAAATAAAAGAAACATACGGTGTACCTGTGTCTGAAATCCAAGAAGGAATTAAACATGGTGTTCGAAAAGTAAATGTTGATACAGACTTAAGACTAGCAGCTACAGCTGCAGTAAGAAAATATTTCCATGAAAACCCTTCTCAATTTGATCCTAGAAAATATTTATTACTTTCAAAAGACGCTATGAAAGAAGTTGTAAAAAGTAGACTTCAAGAATTTGGAACTGCAGGAAATGCTTCATCTATAAACTCAATTTCTTTAGGTGAAATGTCAAAAAAATATAAATCTGGTGAGTTTAAAGCTATTATCAATTAGCTTTTTATTATTGATAAAAATTATTTTTTAATCCAAAATATAAATATGAAAAAAGTTTCACAGCTTGATGAATATTTATTTGATTTAAATGGATATTTAATAATTGAAAATGCTTTAAGTAAAAAAGAATTAAAAGATCTTAATAATATTCTAGATAAATTAAAAAGTTTAAAACATAAAGAATGGGCAGGCTATGTTCATGGACACAATTACGGTGGTAAGGAAGGTTTAAATCTTCAACAAATTTATGAAGCCGGAAAACCCTTTGAAAAATTAATTGATCATCCTTCATGGATAAATCATATGCTTCATTTTGTTGGAGGAAAAGATACATTTGATCAACATCATGGACCATTATTTATCGATGAAAATTTTGCGAATATTAGAGGGCAAGGAGAAGCTATTGGCATTCATTCTGGTGCTCACGAAGGAACTCAAAGAGGTCATTATAGATTTGAAAATGGAAAATTTCACTGCGGACAAATTAATATTTTGCTAGCTCTCAATGATATAGGCCCTGGTGATGGTGGTACAGTCATTATTCCTTCATCACATAAATCAAATTTACGTCATCCAGAGTTTGATAAACATGTTATGAAAAAGGGTAAAGTTACATCAGCTGATAATATGACAGCTTCAAAAGAAATTTATTTAAAAGCTGGAGACGGACTATTATTTGTAGATTCACTTTGTCATGGTTCTGCAAAAAGAACAAATAAAGGAGAAAGAAGAATTGTTGTTTACAGATATGGGCCATCTTGGGGTTTTTTTAGACACCCTTATCGACCTTCAAAAAAACTACTTTCAAATCTCACTGAATTTCAAAAAAAAATAGTAATGCCTCACGAGCAAGTACTTTCACCAAATAACTAAAAAAACAAGGTTATTTACTAGTTAAATACATTTTTTTTATCTTGATTTTTCGATCAATTTAACTTTTAAAAGATATATTAAAGGGAGGAATAGATGAAATTAATTAAATCCTTAATTTTGTCTCTTGCAGTTTTAGTTGGGTTTTCATCAACTACAAATGCTAGAGATATTACACTTTCAATGTGGACGCATAACCAGCTCTATGTTGATTACTTCAATACTTATCTTGAAGAAGTGCAAGCTGCATTTCCAGATGATAATATTACTTTTGATTTTCAAGTTACGCCTGATATGGCTACAAACAGTTTAACGGCGATTGCTTCAGGTTCTGAACATACTGATCTTTTAGGAATTGAGATAAGCGGTTTTGGCTTATTTATGGTTGATGATATTATTTCAGACAACTTTGTACCACTAACAGATATGTACGGTGACATGTCTCAATGGAATCCAGGAAAAGTAGCTGCTTGGACTCATACTAATGGTGAGATATATGGAATTGAAAGTGAAGGCTGTTATATGGTCTATTACTACAACCCAAGCATTCTTGAAAGTTATGGTAAGTCAGTGCCGAAAACTTGGGATGAGTTTATGGAAACTGGAAAAATTTTAGCTAAAGATGGTATTTCAATGATGCTTTCTGAATTGAGATTTATTGGTATGTACCAGCAAGCTGGTGGTAAATTCTTCAATGAAGATGGTGAATTTGAAATGGATGAAGATCTTTTCATGGAAGTTTTAAAATTCCAAGAAGAAGCTTTTGCATCTGGAGTAATTAATTATACTACTGACTATTGGGGTCAAACACCTGGTGTTCTTTACAATTCAAAGCAAACTGTAGGAACTATGGCGCCTGACTGGTATAACAACTGTTGTTTACAACCTACAGTTAAGGATACTCAATCTGGTGAGTGGAGAGTTGCTCCTCTTCCTACTTGGGGAGATGAAGGATATAAAACTTTTCACTGGGGTGGAACTGGTTTTGCCATTCATAAATCTTCAGAAGCTGTAGACGTTGCTAAAAAGTTACTTGAACTCGCTTACTTCTCATATGAAGGTCAAATTGCAAAATATGATTTCTTTGGAGGAATGCCTACTTTATTGGCTGCTCTTGAAGATCCAAGAATTGCAGATAAAAAATTTGATTTTTATGGAGGTCAAAAATTTGCAGAGCCGTTTATTTCTGTAGCAGGGTCAAGTGCTGATGACTATCAGCATGTTGGTCGAGCTATTATTGATAGTGTTTCTCGTGATTTGACAACATTATTAGCAAATGGTGAAATAACTGCTGAGGAAGCTCATGAAAGGTTCATTTCACAAGTTCAGGATGAACTTGACTTTTTATAGACGATAATTTTTTAAAGCAGGGTTTTTACCCTGCTTTTTAAAAATCAAATCAAAATAATAATATGTCAGTTGTGAGTAATAGTAGAAGATTTAGACCCGAAAAGGTTGCGCCGTATTTTTTTATATCGCCATTTTATATTATTTTTACAATTTTTTTTCTTTTACCTACCATAGCTTCTTTTATTTTAGCTTTTTACAAATGGAAAGGTGTAAAAGCTCCTAAACCTAGGGGGTGGGGAAATTTTGAATATTTATTCTTTAAAGACCAAAACTTTTGGGAAACTTTCCAAAATACAGTATTTTATTCTGCTGGCAGTGTATTTATTACTATTCCTCTAGCTCTTTTATTAGCTCTTGCTCTAAATAGTCATAGCTTAAAACTAAAACCTTTTTGGCGTTTAGTATTTTTCTCACCGATTGTTACTTCTGTTGTTGCGGCTGCATTAACTTTCAAGATGATATTAAATAGTGAATTTGGATTACTTAATTATGTAATTGGATTTATTGGAATTGAACCAATCAATTGGGTTGAGTCTTCAGCAACATCAAAGTGGTCTGTCATGATGTTAGTAATATGGAGATGGACTGGCTTGACCTGTATTTATTTTTTAGCTGGTTTGCAATTTATAGACAGAACTTTGTATGAAGCTGCAAAAATAGATGGTGCAACGGCTTGGCATCAATTTTGGTATGTTACTCTTCCTCAACTAGCACCAGTAACACTATTTGTTTGTATAATTGTTTCTATTGGCTCATTCCAGATATTCGAGGATGTATTTGTTATGTATAGTGGAAACGATGTTCCAACTCATGCTAAATCAATGGTTGTTTACATGATGGAAAGAGGTTTCAATCAACTTAAATTAGGATTTGGTTCTTCTATTGGTGTATTTATGTTCATCTGTATTTTAGCTATATCATTATTTCAATTTAGATCATTTGCATCCAATTTAGACCAGGACGCTAAAAAAAGTTTTATTGAGAGAATTTTATCTCCTATTATAGATTTTATTGCTAATATTTTTCCAATAGAGTCTTCTAGTTCTAGTAAAAAATCTTTATCTCCAAAAATTGGTAAATATTCATTAAATTTTATAATTACAATTATAGGTTTGATAACACTTATACCTTATGCTTTCATGCTTACCTCCTCAGTAAAATCAACAGCAGAAATAATGGCATGGCCTCCAATAATGTGGTCAAAAAGTCCTAATTGGGAAAATGTAACAAAACTGTTTACTGAGTTTCCAGCAAGTTTATGGATATTCAATTCCTTCTTTGTTGCTATTGCTGTTACTATTTTAACAATTTTTTTATGTACTTTAGCCGGGTACGCATTTGCAAAATATAACTTTAAGGGAAAAAACAGGCTTTTCATATTTATGGTAGCAACAGCAATGATACCTTTTCCAATTATAATGATACCTCTTTATGTTTTAGTGGGTAGAATGGGAATGAATGATACTTTATCGGGACTAATCATTCCTTTTGTTGCTCCTGCTATAGGAATTTTTATGATGAGACAATTCATAACGTCTGTTCCTGATGAATTAATTCAAGCAGCAAGATCAGATGGGGCTGGTGAGTTTAGAATTTTTTGGCAAATAGTTGTCCCTCTTGTTTGGCCTGGTATTGCCACTCTTGCAATAATTACATTTGTTAATTCATGGAATAGTTTCTTATGGCCTCTTATAATATTACGGGATGACCTTAATTACACTATCCCTCTCGGCATGACGGAAGTATTTGCGCTTAGTGTTGGACAAGAGCCGCAGTATGGACAAGCTATGGCTTTTGCAACCTTAACGACAATTCCAATTATAGTTATTTTTTCTTTTGTTCAAAAATATTACATTGCAGGCTTATCAGCTGGAGCTGTTAAAGGTTAATATGGAAAAAATTAAATGGGGAATTATCGGACCAGGAAGCATAGCAAATAATTTTGCAGACGGACTAAAAGGTTCTTACTCTGGGCAGTTGGTTAGTATAGCAAGTAAAAATGATGATCGCCGAAAAAACTTTGGCGATAAATACGATATTCATCCAGATTTTAGATTTGATAATTATGATGATATTATAAACTCAGAACATATCGATGCTATTTATATTTCCACACCACATACTTTGCACGCTGAATGGACAATAAAAGCTGCAGGTAAAGGAAAACATGTTCTTTGTGAAAAACCAGGTGCTGTTAATTTAATCGAAGGTAAAAAAATTATAGAGGCAGTAAAAGAAGCTGGAGTATTCTATATGGAAGGCTTTATGTATCGTTGTCATCCTCAAATTCCAAAACTTTTAGAGGTAATAAAAAATAAAACGATAGGAGATATCACATCAATTGAATCCTCTTTTGGTTTTGATATGGGTAAAACTATACCAGATCACAGATTATTTAATAAAAATTTAGCAGGTGGAGGTATTCTTGATGTTGGTCTTTATCCTATTTCTTTTTCTAGATTAATTGCTGGTGTAGCAACTGGTGAAAAATTTTTAGAACCTAAATTTATAGATGCTAAAGCGATAATAGGGGAAACAGGTGTTGATGAAGTTGCGCATGCAAATTTAGAATTTAAAAATAATATCAAGGCTAAAGTTTCTACAGCAGTTATGGAAAGTATGAAAAATAATGCAGTTATTACTGGGTCGGAAGGTACAATTGAGTTGCCAGATCCATGGATGCCTGGAAGAGAAGGTGGGCCTTACCATGCTAAAATAATTATTACAAAAAATGGTAACGAAGATATTATAGACGTTAAAGGACCAGAGCATTTGTTTTTCTTCGAAGGAGAACTTGCAAGTCAGTGTATTGCAAAAGAAAAAACACAGCCACCTCATCCAGCAATGACTTGGGAAGATACATTAGGAAATCTTCAAGCTCTTGATAGATGGAGAGAGAAAGTAAATTATAAACTACCACAGGATGAAATATGAAATATGATAGAATAGAAGGAATAGATAAAGACATTTCCAAACTTGTTATGGGATGTGATAACCAAGATGATGTTAACGAAGCTTCAAAGTTGTGGGATCATTGGATTGAAGTTGGTGGTAATATGTTTGATACAGCATTCATCTATGGTGGCGGTAATCACGAAAAAGTTTTAGGACAATGGTTAAAAAACAATAACAACAGAAAAGATGTTTTAATACTTGGAAAAGGTGCACACACACCTGATTGCAATCCTGAAGCAATTTCAAAACAATTAACAATCTCTCTTGAAAGAATGAATACTGATTATGTTGATATTTATATTATGCACCGAGATAATACTGATTATCCTGTTGAAGAATTTATGGATGTTTTAAATCAAGAGAAAGAAAGAGGCAGAATTAAAATATTTGGTGGTTCAAACTGGACCATTGAAAGATTTAAAGAAGGAAATGAATGGGCACAAAAAAATAACAAACAAGAAATGTCTATTCTTAACAATAATTTAGCTCTTGCTAAAATGATTAATCCACTTTGGAATGGTTGCTTGTCATCTAATGTAAATGAAACATTAGAGTATCTAAATTCTACTCAAAAATCTCATATGTCTTGGTCTAGTCAGGCAAGAGGTTATTTTTTACCTGATGCTATTACAAAAGAAATTGAAGACAAAATTACTAAAGCAGAAACTTATAGAGCACCAGGTGAGAACTCAAGTGGCCCTATTAGTTGCTATGACAGTGAAGATAATAGAGAAAGAAAAAAAAGAGCTATGGAACTAGCTGAAAAAAAAGGATGTACTGCACACAATATTGCAGCAAGTTGGACCATCAATCAATCTTTTCCCTCATTTGCATTAATTGGGCCAAGAACAATTGATGAGCTTGACACTACACTACCTTGCTTAGATATAGAATTAACAAAAGAAGAAATTAATTGGTTAAATTTAACTTAATTTAGTTTTTTTAATTTTGTGACTTGTTCCTTCATTTAATATTGGCTCAATTAAAGTAGATATTTTTTTTATTGATATATCTTGTTCTAGGTTTTGTAAAATTTTTACAGATTGTCTCCCCATTTCCATTAATGGGTGTGAAATATATGTAAGATTTTGAGAGCTTAAATAACTGTCCTGGTCATTAAATCCTACCACAGAAATATCTTTTCCAATTTCTAATTTCATATCCTGACATTTTAACAAACAGCCTGTAAAAAAACGAAGATGAGAACAAATTATTGCAGTAGGAGGTTTTTTTAAACTTAATAAATACTTTGTTATGGCAGATCCTGATTCAACAGTTTCAATTAAACTATCTTGATAATATTCATTTGAATATTGTAGTTGTAAGTTTTTTATTGAACTTTCATAAGCAGCTTTTCGTTGTGCTCCATAATTAAAACTTCGATGAACATTGATAAAAGCAATTCTTTTATGGCCATTATTTGAAAGCTTATCCATTAACAGTTCAATACTTTTCTTATTATCCAGATCAATCCAAGCATGCTCTGTTTGTTTGTTAGTTCTACCCCAAGTCACAAATTTGATTCCTCTTTGGTTTAAGAATTGAACTCTTTCATCATTTTTTTTAATTTTATAAAAAATAAATTTATCTGCTTGACCTGTATTAATGAGTTTTTTGAAATAGTTCATTTCTTCATCTTCATTTAAGCAAAATTTTGTTATTAATTCAGTATTTGTATTTTTTATCCCAAGAGTAATTCCTGCAAGAAACTGTAAAACAACGTGATCTGGTGCGTCAGGATCTATGGATGATATAAAAGCAATTGTATCCGTTTTCTTGGAAGCTAATCTTTTGGCATTTAAGTCAGGAAAGTAGTTATATTTTTTAGCTGTTTTAAAAATTTTATCTTTTGTTTTCTGTGATATATTGTCATATCCATTCAATGCTCTTGATACTGAACTCACTGATAAACCTAATTTTTGAGATAAACCAACAATATTTATTTTCTTGTTTTTCTTCATAATACTTAAAATCTATTAATTAAATTAAATAATACTATTTGGCTTGACAAGTAAAACGTTTTACTAAATTGTCAAATTATTAAAAAAAGGGAGGAAAATAATGAAAAAATTTTTTTCAATATTATTAACTATATTCGTACCCCTATCTTTTACTAACGTTTCCAAGGCTTCTGGTCACATGGAAGCTGAAGTTATTCACTGGTGGACTTCTGGTGGAGAGCAAGCTGCAATTTCAGAATTTGCTAAAGCTTGGGAAGAAATGGGTAATACTTGGATTGACACTGCAATTACTGGTGGTGATAATGCAAGAGGTACAACTGTAAACAGAATTATTGGTGGAAATCCGCCAACTGCAGCACAGTTCAACGTATCAAAACAATTTGTAGATTTAGTTGAGCAAGGTTTACTTCAATCACTTGAAGAAGTTGCTTCAGCAGAGGGTTGGAGAGATTTTATTTACCCACCTGAATTAATTGAAACTTGTGAATTTGAAGGTGAATTTTATTGTGTACCTGTAAATATTCACAGCTGGCAATGGATGTGGATCAACAATGACGTTTACAAACAAGTTGGTTTACCAGTGCCTCAAACTTTTGAGGAATTTTTAGCTGGAGCTCCAAAAATTCAAGAAGCTGGAATCATTCCATTGGCACTAGGTGGTCAGGGATGGCAAGAATCTGGTATGTTTGATGTTGTTGCGTCTTCAATAATGGGCTTTCCTCTAATGCAATCAATTTATAGAGATAAGGATCTAGATGCATTTAGAGATGGAAGATTTGAGTCAGTTCTAAATACTTACAGAGAATTAAATCAATTCACAGATGAAGGTTCTCCTGGAAGATTATGGAATGATACTACAGCTATGGTTATCGAAGGAAAAGCTGCAATGCAAGTTATGGGAGATTGGGCAAGAGGTGAATTTGCTGTTGCTGGACAAGAAGCAATGGTTGATTATTCTTGTGTAATTCCTGGTAAAGAAAAATATGTTGCTCTTGGTGGTGATGTATTTGTTTTTCCTAAAAATGATGATCCAAAAGTGAAAGATGCTCAGCTAGCAATGGCAAGTATGATGGTTAATCCAACTGTACAGGCTAAATTTAACAATGCTAAAGGTTCTCTTCCTATGAGACTTGACGTTGATACTTCTGCAGCTGATGCTTGTATGCAAATGGGTTTAGATTTAATTCAAAATCCAGATGCAATTATGAGAGAAAGTGACGATTGGAATACTCCTGCGTTCACTGCAGCATGGGGTGATATTATTTCTGAATTTAGAAATGATCCTAATTACACTGTTGCTCAAGTAATGGACGACTTAGAAGGCGTTTTAACTAGCGGACTTTAAATATATACGAAATGGCAGGATTAATTTATCCTGCCATTTAACATTTTATGCCTTTTTATAGAAACATAGCTGCAAAAATAGCACTGTTACCGATGATAGTTATATCTTTAACTGTCTTTGTTGGATGCATTATTTATTCTTTTGTATATTCTTTAACAAACTCAAAATTAGTTCCAGTAATGAACTATGTTGGTTTTGATCAATACGAAAGATTATTTAAACAAAGAAAATGGGATGTAGCTGTAGAAAATATTTTTATTTATGGTTTTGTATTTACAATTGGTTGTCTGATTATTGGTTTTTTATTAGCAGTTTTGATTGATCAAAAAATAAGAGGTGAGAGTTTATTTAGAACAATTTTTTTATATCCTTATGCCATGTCTTTTGTTGTTACTGGTTTAGTCTGGAAATGGGTTTTAAACCCAACATTTGGTCTAGAGAATTCAATGCATATGTGGGGTATGACATGGTTTGAATTAGACTGGTTGGTAAATAGAGATCTTGCAATCTATGCTGTATGTATAGCTGCTGTTTGGCAAGGCGCAGGTTTTGTAATGGTATTAATGTTAGCAGGACTCAGAGGAATTGATGAAGATATTTGGAAATCACTTAGTATTGAAGGTGTAGCTAAATGGAAATCTTATATTTTTGTAATTTTGCCGATGTTAAGACCAATGGTAGTAACCGCAATTGTCTTGATTGCAGCAGGTGTAGTAAAAGTCTATGATTTAATTTTAGCTCTTACATCTGGTGGACCAGGATATGCCACTACAACACCTGCAATGTATGTAATGGAGAATTTTTTTAGTAGAGCAAATTTAGGACAAGCTTTTGCAGCTTCTATAATAATGTTTATTTCAGTTGTATGTATTCTTGCTCCCTGGGCTTTTTATGAATTTTATCTAAGAAACAAATACGCAAATAACTAATGTCTACTATTCCTAAAGGACCTCGACCAAAACACCTTACAGTTGGAAGAATAGGTTTGTATTGTTTTATAATTATGTGCGCATTATTTTTTTTAATGCCCTTATACGTAATGATCATAACTTCTCTTAAAGATATGGATGAAATAAGAGCTGCTAATATTTTAAACCTCCCGAAAGAACTTAGTTTTTATGCTTGGCCAAAAGCTTGGTCTCAAGCATGTACAGGATTTGTATGTGAGGGATTGAAGCCAGGTTTTGTTAACTCCGTGAAGATAACTGTACCTAGTGTAATTGTATCCGTAGCTTTAAGTGCACTTAATGGATATGCATTAGCCTTTTGGCGTTTTAGGGGAGCATACTTCTTTTTTGGCCTATGTATGTTTGGTGCATTCATTCCTTATCAAGTAATGGTGTACCCACTTTTAAAAATAGAAGATTTCTTAGGTATTTATTCTTCTTTACCAGGCATCATACTTGTTCATACTATTTTTGGTATGCCAATACTAACACTTATCTTCAGAAATTTTTACGCGAGTCTTCCAATAGATCTATTTAAAGCTGCCAGAATAGATGGTGGTAATTTTATAAAAATATTTTTTTATGTAATAATTCCAATGTCTACTCCTATAACTATCGTAGCTGTCATTCTTCAAGTTACAGGAATTTGGAATGATTTTCTTCTAGGATTAGTTTTTGCAGGAAGAGACAACCAACCAATGACAGTTCAATTAAATAATATTGTGCAAGTAGATTATGGTGTTGCCGAGTACAACGTAGATATGTCAGCAACAATATTAACTTCTCTAGTTCCTCTTTTTGTATACTTTATTTCTGGAAGATGGTTTGTGCGTGGAATAGCAGCTGGGGCAATAAAGGGGTGAGTATGAAAAATAGTGTTGAAGTAAAAAATATATCGTTCAGTTATGGAAAAACTGAAATATTAAATGATTTAAGTCTAGATATTAAAGAGGGAGAATTCATGGTTTTGCTTGGCCCTTCAGGTTGTGGAAAGACTACTTTATTAAACTGTATAGCCGGTCTTTTGGATTTAACGGATGGACAGATTTGGATTGAAGAAGATAACGTTACATGGAAAGAACCAAAAGATAGACATATAGGAATGGTATTCCAATCTTACGCATTGTACCCAAGTATGACTGTTGAGAAAAATTTATCATTTGGGTTAAGAATGATGGGTACGGCAAAAGATTTAATTAATGAAAAAATTAAAAATGCTGCAACTCTACTACAAATAAATGAATTACTTAAAAGAAAACCCTCTCAACTCTCTGGAGGCCAAAGACAGCGTGTAGCCATTGGTAGAGCTTTGGTTAGAGATGCAAAAGTTTTTTTATTTGACGAACCTTTAAGTAATCTTGATGCAAAATTAAGAGCTGAACTACGCTATGAAATTAAAAAACTTCATAGAGATTTATCAAATACTATGATTTACGTTACTCATGATCAAATAGAAGCTATGACGCTTGCGGACCGTATATCTGTTATGAAAGATGGATTAATACAGCAATTAGATACACCTAAACAAATTTATAACAAACCAGCTAATTTATTTGTGGCTGGTTTTATTGGATCTCCAAGCATGAATTTTTTAAATGCCAAATTTGAAAAATCAAATCAAAATATAATTGTTGGGAATAAACAAATTGATATTTCTAAATATGAAAACATAAATAAATTGATTAATGATCAAGAGGTTGTTTTTGGAATAAGACCTGAAAATATAAACATAGAAAAAAATGAAAATTCTATTCAATGTAAAGTTGAATTAGTGGAACCTATGGGGGCAGATACTCTTGTGTGGACTAGTGTTGAAAGTAACCCGATATCTATTAGGCTAGAAGGAAGTTCAAATTTTAATTTAAATGATGAAATAAACATTTCATTTGATATAAATAAATCTTCAATATTTGATAGCAAAACTGAGGAGAGAATTTAATGAACAGAAATCAAGTAACAATGCAGTTGTACACAACAAGAAAATTTCAACCTTACGAGCCAATATTTAAATTCCTATCTGAGTCTGGAATTAAAAATATTGAATTATTTGATTTAGATAAAATTGATTTAGATAATTTTAAATCAATGATGGAAGAAAATAGTATTTCTATAAAATCTTCTCACATAAGTTTTCAAGCAATTACAAATACAGAAGAAACAATTAGTAGGATGAAATATCTAAATATTAAGCATGCGATAGTACCTTCTGTGCCTGAAAAATTTAGTAAAGATTTTGCTTCAAATTTTGATCTTGATGAAGACACTTGGAATAACTTTGGTAAAGATCTCTCATCATATGTACAAACGTATGAAGATAATGGTCTAACTCTTGGTTATCATAATCATTCATTTGAATTCAGACCTCTTCCTAGCGGTAAGCTTCCAATAGAATGTATGATGGATCACAATGAAAATCTAAAAATGGAACTTGATCTTGGATGGGCAGTTGCTGGAAAAGCAGATCCACTTGATTGGATAGAAAAATATAAAAATAAAATTATTGGCTGTCACTTGAAAGATTTTTTTGATGAAACAAAAAATCTTTTAGACCATAGTGAACAATCTGCTGTAGGAGAAGGTTTCATAGATTGGCCAAAGCTTCTTGCAGAAGTTAAAAAAACACCATGTGAAGTTTTTGTACTAGAACACGATGATCCAAAAGATTATAAAGAATACACAACAAAGTCTTTAGAATATTTAGAGACAATTTAATGAATATTGGAATTGTTGGCTGTGGGAATATTTCTGAGACATATTTTGAATGTCAAAAAATATTTAATAATTTCAAAATAGTTGCTTGCGCTGATATTAATAAGGAAGCTGCTTCTAATGCTGCATCTAAATATAATGTTAAATCTCTATCAGTTGAAGAAATTGTAGAAAGTAATGAAATTGATTTAATCATTAATTTAACAATACCTGCAGCCCATAAAGAAATTATTACAAAATCACTACAAAATGGCAAACATTGTTTTAGTGAAAAGCCTTTAGCAATGAACTTTCAAGAAGGTTTAGAAATACGAAAATTAGCAGATGAAAAAGATTTATATGTTGGATGTGCACCGGATACTTTTCTAGGAGCTGCAGGTCAAAAAGCTAGAAAATTAATTGAAGACAATAAGATAGGTAAAGTTGTTCTTGGTACATTTAATTTAATGTCTCATGGTATGGAGCATTGGCATCCTAATCCAGATTTTTTCTTTAAACCTGGAGCTGGACCAGTTTTTGATGTTGGTGTTTATTATATTACGCAATTAGTTAACTTAATTGGACCAGTTAAAAAAATAAATGCAATCAGTGGAACTGCTACGAATGAAAGAACAATAACTAGCCAACCAAGATACGGAGATAAAATAAAAGTCGAAACACCAACAACCCTTATGGGTTCCTTAGAGTTTCAAAACAGTGCAAAAATACAGTTTTTTTGTACTTGGGATGTTTGGAAAAACAATCATTCAACAATTGAACTTTATGGACTTGATGGCTCGATGATTGTCCCTGATCCAAATTTTTTTAGTGGTGATTTATTAATTTCCCAAAAAGATAGTGATTGGGAAACTATTAATAATGATAACATGTTATTAGGTATCCCTAATAAAAGTGATGGAGAAGGTAACAAAAAAGCTAATTATAGAGGAATAGGTCTCTCAGAAATGATTGATTCTATATCTAAAAATCGAAAAGCAAGATGTTCTCTCGAATTATCTCTTCATGTTTTAGAGATTATGGATGGTATTATAAAATCAGCTGAGGAAAACAAACCTTATCAACTATCTACTTCTCCAAATCAACCTAAAATATTAACTGAAGAAGATATAAAAAATTTAAAAAATTAATTATTTAGAAATTTATAAAATATTACTCAGTAATTTTTTGATAACTTTCTTGGTTTTGATCAAATAAAACTTCGTTAAATTTTGAAAGATCATTATCAACTTTTTTTAACATTGAATTAAACTCTGATCTTTTTGTTACTACTAAAGAAATGTCAGCAACAATTAAATCAATAACATATAATCGATCTTTTGATTCTTTTACTCGCCATGTTACAATAACTGATCCAGTATCTGAAAAAATCTCCATATCAATCAAAGTGACTTGATTTTTGCTGTCATATTTTGATTTTGTTAATTCATAAGTTTGGTCTGAATAACCTTGCATCATTGAGGCTATATTTAGAGCCAAATGTCGTTTAAAATTATCAATGTAAATTTTTTTTGTATTTTTATCTGATTTTTTCCACGCTTCTCCTGCAACAAATTTAGCAATGCCAGTTCCAGCAAAATTATTATTTATTGTTTTTTCGATAAGAAGAAATCTGTTTTCATTAGAGAGATTTTCATTTTTATAAGCTTCAAGAATAATGTCTATTTCTCTTTTGAGCCAATCTGATGTCTCATCAGCAAATAAATTTTTGGAAATAAAAATTATAAAAAAAAATATTATTAAATAAAACTTCATTATTCAAACTCAATACTAATTAAAGGCAGAGGTGTTAATTCTGAATCATCGATATTATTAATTGCTGCCTTTCGATTTTGATAGTAAGAACTTCTTACTGCAGCATAATAATCTACTGAATTATCTCTTAATGCATTAACTTCATCAATTATTTGTGATCTAGTATCAACTGCATTAACCGCTGTTCTCATTGGTACCAACCAAGCCTCACCTTCGCTTACTGCATATGCATTAATTGGATCTGTTAACATGGTTAATACCATACCCGATGTATCTCTTAGATTTGAGGGTCCAAATAAAGGAAGCACTATATAAAAACCATCTCCAACACCCCAAGTTGCAAGGGTTTGACCATAATCCTCTTCTTTTTCTTCAAGTCCAATTTTTTCGGCTACATCAAATAATCCAAATACACCTATAGTACTATTAACAATAAATCGTCCTGATGATTGAACAGCGTTTTCACCCTGGCCCTGTAATAATTGATTAACAACAACTAAAGGAGCTCTTAAATTGCTCAAAAAATTATTTATTCCACTTTGTAGCGGAGAAGGTAGTTTTTTGTAGCCTTTTGCTAATGGTTCTAAAACAATTCTATCAGCTACATTATTAAAACTAAATATGGCTCTATTTACAGGTTCAAAAGGATCATATATTTCATCCTCTATCGTGGTTGTTTCAAAATCCTCTGAGTCAGTATTTACTTGATCAGCTTCACTAGCAGTTACATTCTGGGAAATGAAACTAAAAAAGATAAAAAACAGAATTATAATTTTTTTAATCATAGACTAATCACTAATACCTAAACTATTATTTAATATAGTTTATAAATTACATTATATATATCTCTATTATAGCAAAAAAATGACAGAAAATTCGCAAAATTATCTTGATTTATTAAATAAAGAGCAAAGAAATGCTGTCCAGCAAACTGATGGTTCATTACTTGTTTTGGCTGGGGCTGGGAGTGGAAAAACTAGGGTATTAACCTTTAGAATCTTAAATATATTAATTAAAAAACTTGCAACTCCTAGACAAATTTTAGCAGTCACTTTTACTAATAAAGCCGCAAGTGAAATGAAGTCACGAATCGGAGATGCATTGAATTTTCCAATAGATAATATGTGGGTAGGAACATTTCACTCTTTATCACTAAGAATACTAAGACAACATTACGAGGAAGTTGGATTAAGAAAAAATTTTTTAATTATTGATACAGATGATCAATTAAAATTAGTTAAAAATATTTGTGATGTAGAAAAAATAGATACAAAAGAAACTTCGCCTAAATATTATTTATCAGCAATAGATAATTTAAAAAACAAAGGAATAGGCCCTAATGAATTGAGTGAAAATAAATATAGGAAGAATGACAAAGAAATTAGAAAAATCTATAGTATTTACCAGTCAGAACTTCTTCGATTAAATAGTGTTGATTTTGGTGATTTAATTTTATTTTGTATTAAAATTTTTCAAAAAAATAATAATATATTATTGAAATATCAAAATATTTTTAAATATATTCATGTAGATGAATATCAAGATATAAATCCAATACAACAAGAATGGATTCATTTTTTATATAAAGGAAATAAAAATATATGTTGTGTTGGTGATGATGATCAATCAATATACTCTTGGAGAGGAGCTGATGTTAATAATTTATTAAATTTTGAAAAAAATTTTGAGAATGTAACAATTGTTAGACTAGAACAAAATTATAGATCAACAAGAAATATATTAAGTTGTGCATCAACTCTTATATCTAAAAATAAAGGAAGATATGGAAAAGAATTATGGAGTAAAAATCAGATTGGTGAAAAAATTACAATTAATGGATTTTGGGAAACAAAAGAAGAGTCTGTTTTTGTAACAGACAAAATAGAAAATATCATAAAAGATAAAATAAATTTAAGCGAGATCTCAATCTTATTTAGAGTTGCTGCACATACGAGATCGTTTGAAGAAAGATTAATAAATCTTGGACTTCCTTATAAAATAATTGGAGGTTTACGATTTTATGAAAGAAAAGAAATCAAAGATATTATTGCGTATTTAAGATTAACAAATAATTTATCTGATGATTTAGCTTTTGAAAGAATAATTAATGTACCTAAAAGAGGAATAGGAAAATCAACAGTTAGTAAGATCAGTAGCTATGCTAGAATGAATAATATTTCTTTATTTGAATCTGCACAACAACTGACATTTAAAAGTAATTCTAAAGCTAAGGGTGAATTATATAATTTTACTGATAACATTCTGAAATGGCAAAAGGTTAAAAAGAAATTTGACCATATTGAATTAGCTAAAGTAATAATAGAAGACTCGGGTTATTTAGATTATTTAAAAAAAGAGGAAGAGAACTCAAATAAACCTGACAGCCTATCAAGAATAGACAATTTAAATGAATTTATTGAAAGTTTAAAAGAATTTGAAAACATAGAAGGTTTTTTGGAACATGTATCTTTGGTTATGGAAAACATAACAAATACTTCAGAAGAAACACTTACTCTTATGACAATGCATGCCGCTAAAGGGTTAGAGTTCGATTATGTATTTCTTGCTGGTTGGGAGGAAGGGGTTTTTCCAAGTCAAAGATCAATAGAGGAGTCAGGTAATCAGGGATTAGAAGAAGAAAGAAGATTGGCATATGTCGCATTAACGAGAGCAAGAAAAAAAATTTATATTACTTATGTAAATCAAAATAGATACTCCTTTGCATCACATGATTATAATTTACCTTCGAGATTTATAAGCGAGCTTCCAGAAGATAAAGTAGAAATAAATGATTCTAAATATATTCAGGATAATAACTTTTTAGATAATTTTTTAGAAACTGATTCATTTAGTGAAGAAATTATTACTCCAGGAAGAAAAAGATTATTAGA
Organism: uncultured Alphaproteobacteria bacterium; assembly: GCA_902623585.1. Lineage (GTDB taxonomy): Bacteria > Pseudomonadota > Alphaproteobacteria > HIMB59 > CACPNW01. The sequence goes on from CACNUO010000001.1 coordinate 127,528, forward strand.
AAACTCAAAAAAAAAATAATATTGACTGGGATTTTAATCAAGATTTTGAATATGAAGTTGATATTTCAAAGGGAAAAAATGTTTATCATCAAAAATTTGGTAATGGAAAAAATTATCAAATTAGATGGTGATAAAGCTTTAATTGATTTTGAGAATTTTTCTTCAAAAAAAATATATTTAAAGTTCTTGAAAATTATAGATTAATTTTTTTCAGGAATTCTTTTTCGTTTAAAATTTCAATTCCTAATTGCGTTGCTCTATCAATTTTTGAACCTGCTTTTTCACCGGCAATTAGAAAGTCTGTTTTCTTACTAATACTAGATAATATTTTTGCCCCTTTAGTTTTCGCTAAGTATTTAGCTTCATCTCTTGATAATTCAGATAAAGTTCCAGTAAAAACTAAATGTTTATTTGAAAAAAAAATTATCTAATACATTATTATCGTTAAATGTAATAGATAAATGATTTTTTAAAATTTTAATAGTTTCCCTATTCATGTCTTTAGAAAAAAAAATCGATAATAGAAGAAATTGCTTTTGGTCCTAAACCATCAATATTTTCTAACATACTAATGTTATTTGAAGATGAAATAAATACATCCAACTTTTTAAACTCATTTGCTAAAATTTCAGCATTCACTTCTCCAATAAATCTAATACCAAGTGAATAAATAAATTTCTCGAAAGATATTATCTTAGAATTATTAATAGAGTTAATTAAATTTGAAAAAGATAATTTACCCCAGCCATCTAACTTAATTATTTCTGACTCGAACTTTTCAAGATTGAATATATCCTCTACTTTATTTATATATTTTAAATTATAAAATTGTTTAACTTGTTTCTCACCAAATCCATCAATATTCAAACTTTTCTTACTGACAAAGTGAATTATTCTCCCTATTTTCTGAGAATTGCAACCATATGTATTTGAACATCTTAATATTGCTTCATCTTTTTCTTTTAAAACATTACTCCTGCAGATAGGGCAATTTTTAGGAGGTTTTATTTTGGTGTTTAATTTACTGTTTTTTTTAACTAATCTTGTAACATACGGGATAACATCTCCTGCTCTTTCAACTTCAACAAGATCTAAAACATTTATATTTTTTTTATTTATTTCATCAAAATTATGTAAAGAAGCGTTAGATATGATGACACCACCTAAATTAACAGGTTGTAATCTAGCAACAGGAGTGATTGCTCCAGTTCTTCCAACTTGGTAATCAACAGATTGAATTATAGTATTAGCTTTTTCAGCAGAAAACTTTATTGCAATTGCCCATCTTGGGTTTTTTCCTACATAACCTAATCTTTCTTGAAGTTTAAAACTATTTATTTTTACAACTAATCCATCAATATCATAATCAATTTCTGATCGTTTTTGATCTATTTGATTATAAAATTTAATAATTTCTTCAACAGAGTAGCATTTTTTGGTCAGATTATTTGGAGTAATGTTCCAATTTTTTAGTTGATCATAATAATTCTCAATTTTATCAAAATTATCTGAACATTTACCAATACCATGAGGTATAAATTTTAGTGGCCTGCTATGACTGATGGAAACATCAAGTTGTCTTAGGCTGCCAGCTGCAGCATTCCTTGGATTTGCAAACTTTGATTTATTTTCTAACTTAGAATTAAGTTTCTCAAAATCACTTTTATTTAAGAATACCTCTCCTCTAATTTCAATAAATTCTGGAAATTTTTTCTTTAATTTCATTGGAATATTTTTGATTTTTAAAATATTTTCAGTAACATCCTCTCCTATAAATCCATCTCCTCTAGTACCTGCTGAAACTAAATTTCCATTTTTATAAACAAGGTTAAGAGATAATCCATCAATTTTTGGTTCACAGATATATTGAAAAAACTTGTCATTCTCAAAATTTAAAAATTTTAATGATCGTTTTATAAATTCTTTAATATCATTATTATCAAAAGCATTAGCAAGTGAATACATTTGAGAATCATGTTTAATTTTTTTAAAATTATCTTTTATTTTACTACCATAATTTTTATTAGGACTATCTTTTAGAATTAAATTTGGATATTTTTTTTCTAAAGTATCATTTTCTTTGACTAATTTATCAAATTCTTGATCAGATATTATAGGTTTATCTAAAGTATGATAATTATAATTATGTTTTTTAATTAGATCTGCAAGTTCCTTTAATCTATTAATAATTTTTTTTTCTTTATCCATTAAAAAAATTTCTAATTTTTTTTAAGAATGTTTCTTCACCATCAATTTCTTGAACTAAATTATAACTATATTTATACCATTTTGATTCAGGATAATTATATCCTAATAATGCTGCAGTATTATAACTTTCTTCATACATGCCCATTTCATAATAAGCTTCAACCATTCTATGCAAAGCCTCAGGTGTAAATTTAGTAATTGAAAATTCCTTAACTATTATTTTAAACCTATTTAATGCAGCTATATATTTTTTATTACTCAAATAAAATCTACCAATTTCCATATGTTTTGCTGCTATATTAGATTTTACTAATATTATTTTTTGTCTACTATCTTTTGCATATTTGCTTTCAGGATATCTATTGATGACTTGATCAAAAGAACTTAATGCAATATCATTATAATACCCATCCAGTGCTTCATCTTGAAGTTGTTCATAATTACACATTGCAATCATATAATAAATATAATCTAAATCTTTGTGAGAAGGATATTTGTTAATTATTTTTCTATAATTTAAAATTGCATTATCGTAATCCATTTTAACATAATCAATAAATGCTATCATAATTTCTGATTGAATAGCTTCATTAGATAATGGAAATAGTTTTTGAATTTCTTGAAATTGATTTCTTGCTAGTTCAAAGTTTTCATTATCAAAGGTTATCTTTGCTAATTTATAGAGATTTTCGGGTTCAGATAACAAGCTGTTATCTATATCAATTTTTTTATCGTTATTGCTATTTGAGCAACTAAAGCAAAAACACAATAATATTAGACAGATAATTTTTTTTATCATAATTTAATTATATATTTTAATTTAAAAATTTGAATGAAATATATTACAAAATATAAATCGCCCAATTATAATTCAAGACAGAATTCAAAAATTAAGCTAATTATAATTCATTATACAGCTTTAAAAAATATTGAAGATGCCATTTCTTATTTGTGTAATAAAGAAAAGAAAGTTAGTTCACACTATCTTATTTCACAAAATGGGACTGCGTATAATTTAGTTGATGATAAATTTAGAGCATGGCATGCAGGGAAAAGCTTTTGGCAAGGGATTACAGATATAAACTCAGTTTCAATTGGAATAGAGCTAGATTTTAGCCCTTATGGAACTAACAACAATTTTTCTTTTAAAATGATGTTTTCATTAAAACTGCTACTTAATAAAATTCAAAAAAAATATAAGATTAGTAAAAAGAATGTTTTGGCCCATTCAGATATTGCACCTTTTAGAAAGAAAGACCCTGGAAAATACTTTCCATGGAAATCACTTTCTAAATCAAATATTGTACAGAATTTTCAAAGTTTAAGTTATAGCGATAAGGAAATAATTGAAAAATGGTTTAATATTAATAATATTAATTCAAAAAAAAGAGAAAATAATTTTTGCATTATCATTAATTGGATACGATACTCGTCAAGTATATAAGAAGCCTAGACTTTATAATAAACTGATAAGTGCTTACAATCTTAGATATCTAAATCATGTAGATAAAAAAAATAATTTAATTTATGACGCTGTAATTAAACATCTATTCAATTTTATATTGACGAAAAATTAAATAGATCTATTAGTTGATTAGATGGTGTGATGATCGCTTGAGTAATCAAGAGGAAAGTCCGGGCTCCACTGGAAAAGAAACCAGGTAACACCTGGCAAGTGAAAGCTTAGGGAAAGTGCAACAGAAAATATACCGCCTGCAAAGGTAAGGGTGAAATGGTGGGGTAAGAGCTCACCGCTTTTTTGGCAACAAAAGAGGCTTTGCAAACCCTTTTTGGAGCAAGGTCAAATAGGAAAGGCAATCAGTTCCAGCTGAGTCTTTCGGGTAGACTGCTTGAAACAGATGGTGACATTTGTTCTAGATTAATGATCATCAATTTTTTATAAAATTACAGAACCCGGCTTATGCACCATCTTTATATTTATTGAGAACATAAATAGAACATTTATCGTAATTTCATATACCCATTGACGCCCATATAATCCCATGATAACCCATACTTAATGGATTTATTTGTATCCAAATATATTAACAAAATAGATAAGAAGGGAAGAGTTTCTCTACCTTCTAGCTTTAGAAATGTACTTCCAAAAGCTAATAGAAATGAAATTATTTTATACAAATCCATAAAAACACCTTCTATTGAGGGTTGTGGTGTTGGAAGATTAAAAGAAATCGCAAAAAGAATTAATAATTTAGATTTTTTTTCTGAAGATTATGATGATTTTTCAACATCAATATTTTCAGAAATAATTACTACTAATATTGATAAAGAAGGAAGATTTTTAATTCCCGAAGAATTAAAATTATACGCAGGCATTAAAAATGAAGCTGCTTTTTTTGGTCAAGGCCATTACTTTCAAATCTGGGAGCCAAAAAAAGGTCTTAAAAATACTGAAGATTCAAGAAGACGTCTTTTAAAAGAAAAAAAATCATTACGAATGATGTTAACACAACATAAATAATATGGAAAATTTACATAAGTCAGTAATGATCAATGAAATAATATCCTTTCTACCATTAACAAAATCAATAAATGTAATAGATGCAACTTTTGGTGGCGGTGGCTATTCAAAAACTATCCTTGAAAAATTTAATGTAAATCAATTGTTAGCAATAGATAGGGATCCAATTTCAAAAATATTTGCAAAAGAAATAGAGTACAAATTTTCAAATTTTTCTTTAATAAACGATAAATTTAGTAAAATTGAAGAAATAGTAAATAATACAAAGTTTCAAGATAAAAAATTTGACATAATTCTTTTTGATATAGGTACAAGCTCAAATCAAATAGATAATGCGCAAAGAGGTTTTTCATTCAACAAATCTGGACCACTTGACATGCGAATGGGTCCATCTGATAAAAATGCTTATGATATAATTAATAAGTATGAAGAAAAAAATTTAGCTGACATAATTTATCAATATGGAGAAGAACGTTATTCAAGAGTTATTGCAAAAGAAATAGTAAAAACTCGAAAAATAAAATTCATAAGTGATACAATAGAATTATCAAACATTATTAAAAAATGTTTACCAAAAAAGAATCAATTAAAAAACAAGATTCATCCAGCTACAAAAACATTTCAGGCAATTAGAATTTATGTAAATGATGAGTTAAGTGAACTAAAGACGAGTCTAGAAAAAACTTTAAAAATTATAAATAAAGATGGTTTAATTTTAGTAGTTTCTTTCCAAAGTCTAGAAGATAGAATTGTGAAAGATTTTTTTAACCACAATAGTGGTAAACGATGGCGTTCCTCCCGCCACTACCCGGAGTTACCTGATAAACTGGCAACTCAACTTAAAATAATCACCAAAAAACCAATATTGCCATCAGCTTCTGAGATTTTAGAAAATCCCAGATCTAGATCAGCAAAACTTCGGGTAGCTCAGAAAATTTAATAATGAAGTATACAAAATCGATAATCTTTTTTTTAATTTTTAATTTAATACTTGTTTTTTCAATGATTGTTATTGCCAATAATACAAGAGAAATCGAAAAAAATAATCAAAATCTAAAAATGAAAATATCTAAAATTTCAGAAAATTTAAAAATTAATAAGATAGAATTAGCTGCTCATCAAAGTAGCTCATATTTAAAAACACTATATGAGTTGTATTTTAATGAAACTCAAAACAATAATATTCCTCTTATTGTAAAAATTAAAGAACTTTCAGATCACGATAAAAATATCAAGCTTGTTAGTTCAAATAATTAATTAATGTTAAGTAAACTAAAATTATTTGATAGTGACTCTTTAAAATTACTTCATAGAAGAGTTTTTTTTGCAATTACAATTTTTATATTTGTCTATTTTATTTCTATTTATAGAATTTCGTCAATTATGCTCTTTCCTGATCTAATTAATGATACTACTAATTATGCAAACAAAGATATTAGGGGCAGTATTTATGATAGGAATGGAAATATAATTGCTACCTCAATTGAAAGTATTTCTTTATCAATTAATCCTAATAAGATAAAAAATAAAAAAAAACTTGCCAATAAATTGGGATTAATTCTTGATTTAGATATAAAAAAAATTGAAAAAAAATTATTATCAACAAGTAAATTTATTTGGATAAAAAGAAATATATCTCCAATTGAATATCAAGAAATAATTAATCTTGGTGAAATAAATATCAAAGCTCATAAAGAATTTAAAAGAATATATCCTTATAAGAATACGTTATCACATATTCTTGGATATGTAGATATTGATCAAATTGGTCAAAGTGGAATTGAAAGGTATTTTGAAAATGATCTCGCAAAATCACAAGATATAATTATTAGTATTGATACTAATTTACAGCAGTTGGTTAGAGAAAATCTCTTAAAAACAATAAATAATTATAAAGCTGAATCCGGTTTAGCTATAGTTATGGATATTACTAATGGTCAAATTTTATCATCAGTAAGCTTACCTGATTATAATCCCGAGGACAAATCCTCATATAATAATAATAATTTAATAAATAGAGTTTTTCAGTCTAATTATGAAATGGGATCAACTTTCAAACCAATAACTGCCACTATTGGATTTGATTTAGATATTATAGATCCTCAAATGACTTTTGATGTTACAAAAAAATATTTAAATATAAGTGATCATGATAAATACAAAGATAGTGGTATTTATGATGTTGAAAAAATAATTGTTGAATCATCAAATATTGGTACAGCTCAGATTGCTACTTTGATTGGAAAAAAAAACCAAATAGAATTTTTTGAAAAAATAGGTTTCAATAAAAAAATAAATATAGAAAATAAAGAAAGCTCAGCTCCTTTAGGAAATAAATATAATTGGGGTAAACTAGAAACAGCAACGATAGGATTTGGTCATGGATTTGCAATTACACCTCTTCATTTAGTTAAAGCTTATGCTTCATTAGCGAATAATGGGAATGAAGTTTTTCCTACACTTCAATTAAACAAACAATTTGAACAAAATCAAATTTTTAATAATAAAGAATCATCTAAATTCTTTATCAATTTATTAAATTCTGTTGTTCTCAAGACCGAATACACTGGTCCTAGAGTAAAAGTAGATGGTTATTCTGTAGGAGGTAAAACGGGAACATCAGAATTACTAAATCCAAATGGTGGATATTATAAGGATAGAAACTTAACGTCCTTTATTGGGATATTCCCAACAAATAATCCAAAATATGTAGTTTACACTGCTATTGAGTATCCAAAAAAGGAAACAGGCACTAAACAAAGAATGACTGGAGCAAGAGTAAATGCACCCTTGGTAAAAGATATTATTATTAATATTATAAGCCTCTTTAATATTTCAAAAGATAAAAATGATGATCTTCTAAAAGTAGACACAAATTTTTTATATAGAAAATTAAATGCTACTGTCTAATTTATCAAAAGTTATAAGAGTAAATAAAACGTACAACTTTAATAAAAATAAATATTTCTCTGCAATTACCTCTAACTCAAAATTTACTAATAACAAAACGTTGTTTGTTTATGACAAAAATACAAAGGTAAAAAAGATTTATTTAGATGAAGTACTTAAGAATAAAACTCCTGCTATAATTTCAAATAAATATATTAAAAACTTAAAAATTCCTCAATTTGTTGTATCTAATATTAATTTTGAGATACATTATTTATTAACTAAGCTTCATAGTAATCTTCCCTTTAAAACACTAGCAGTTACAGGTACCAATGGAAAGACATCAGTTGTTTGGTATATTTCAAAAATTCTTAATTCACTAAAATATAATAATACAATGGTTGGTACTTTAGGCCATTTTGTAAACGGAAAAAAAATAAATGATATAAATTTAACAACACCTGCCTATGAAGAATTATTTAGATATGGATCTTCGAATAAAAAAGAAAAAAATATTTTCATTTTTGAAGCTTCAAGTCACGCTCTAGAACAAAACAGGTTAAGAAATTATCCAATAAATATTGCAGCTATTACAAACATTTCAAAAGATCATCTTGATTACCATAAAACATTCTCAAATTATAAAAAATCTAAAATTAAACTTTTCTCTAATCATTTAGTAGATTCTGGATTTGCTATAATTAATTCAAGATTAAACATCTTGTCTGAATTAAAAAAAACATTGATAAAAAAAAACATAAAATTTAAATATTTCGGAAATAAAAATATAAAATTAATAAAAATCAATGATTTTGTATATTTGAATATTAACAATACAAAATATAAACTAGAAAATATAAAACTTAAAACAAATATAGAATTAGAAAATTTAGAATGCGCAATTACTTGTTGCTTAGCACTTAATATTAGTCAAAGTAAAATTATAAGAGTATTATCAAAAGTTACAAATCCATCAGGTCGTTTGCAAACAATTGAGTATAAGAAAAAAAAATCAAAAATTATTATTGACTATGCACATACACCAGATGCTATGAAAAAAATTCTACTTGCTTACAAAATCAAAAAAATGAAACCATCAATTTTATTTGGTTGTGGCGGTGATAGAGATAAAAGTAAGCGAAAATCTATGGCCTTAATTGCAAATAAATATGCTGATAAAATTTACATAACGGATGACAATCCTAGAAACGAAAATCCATCTAAAATAAGGAAAAATATTCTAAAGTATTGTCCTAGAGCTATGGAAGTATCTGATAGAAGAAAAGCAATTAAATTAGCTATTAAAGAATTAAAATGAATGAAATTTTAATAGTAGCAGGTAAAGGGCATGAAAAATTTCAAATTTTAAAAAATAAAACAATTAAGTTTGATGATTTTACAGTTGTTAAAGAATTATTAAATTAATGATCGAATTAAATCAATTAGAGAAGTATATAATATCTAAAAAAGATAAAATTCAAATATCAAGTAAAGATATTAAAAGTGGCGATATATTTCTTTCTTTAAAAGGTAAAAGGTTTCATGGAAACAAGTTTTTAAATGAAGCAATAAATAAAGGTGCAAAATTTTGTGTAACTGATAATAAAAATTACAAAAAAAATAAAAAAATTTTATTTGTAAATAATATTTATAAGTATCTTTCAAAAATAGCAAAAACGAAACGAGATTTATACAAAGGTAAAGTAATAGGCATTACAGGCAGTGCTGGTAAAACTACTTTAAAAGAAACGTTAGCATTTTTCTTAAAAAAAGATCATACCATTTCTTACTCAAAGAAAAGTTATAATAATCAGTTAGGTGTATTAATTTCTTTACTAAATTTAAATTTAAAATCAAATTATGCGATTTTTGAAATTGGAACAAATAATTTTGGTGAGATAAAATTTCTTAGTAATTTAGTCAAACCATCAGAGGTATTTATTACAAATATACAATCAACTCACCTTGAAAATTTCCAAACTAAAAATAATATTGCCAGAGAAAAAGCTGATATATTTATTTCTAAATATAATAATAATAGGAAAAAGCTATATCTCAATGTTTCTTCTAAATCTGAAAATATTTTAATCACAAAAGCAAAAAAAGAAAAAAATCTAAAAATAATTCGTATTGATAATTCTTCAAAAAAATATTTTATTAAAAAAATATCTCCCTATAAAAAATTGCATAAAGTAACTTTATCAATTAATAAAAAAAAGGTTAACATTGTTACTGATGCAATAGTAATGCATAGATTAAATAACTTATTATTTTGTCTTGCATTTTATAATGAAAATTCTCTGAACATTAAATCAGTTCTAAATCGTTTCAAGTTTTTAAAACCAGTGGAAGGTAGGGGATTAGTTCATAAAATTTCTTTAAATAAAAAAAAAATAAATATTATTGATGAATCTTATAATGCTAATCCTGATACAATGTTGCAAAGCATAAAAAACTTAGAAAATATCAAAGTAAAAAATAATAAAAAAATAATAATTCTAGGGACAATGAATGAATTAGGAAATAATTCTTATAAAATTCATTATAAATTACTACAACAATTAGATGCCACTATTTTTAAATTTGTAATTTTATGTGGCGAATTCTTTGAATTATCTGTAAAAAATTTAAATCCAAATAATGAATTTATCCATTTTAAAAATACAAATAAAATTATGCAATTTTTAAAAGAGAAAGTACATAATAATGACATTATTTTAATTAAATGTTCTAATTCGACAAAAATAAATAAGTTTGCAAAAATATTATTAAAACAGGTATCGATTTGATTAAATATTTGGCCTTTGAATACCAATCTTTATTTAGTTTTCTAAATATTTTTAGCTATATAACATTTAGAGCTGGCGCCTCTATTCTTACTGGATTATTTTTTTCTCTCATATTTGGAAATTATATTATTAACAAATTATCAAATGTTCAGCCAACTGGCCAGCCAATAAGAGATGATGGTCCAGAGTCACATATAATTGCAAAAAAAGGTACTCCTACAATGGGTGGCCTGTTGATTATTTTAAGTGTTTTTGTTTCAACAATTATTTGGGCTGATTTGCAAAATATTTTTATATGGATTTTACTTTCAACTATTTTAATTTTTGGATCTATTGGTTTTGCAGATGACTACAGTAAAATCAAATCAAATACCAGTAAGGGTATTTCATCAAAAATAAGAATTATATTTCAAATCATTTTTTCTTTTTTCATTACATATTTAATTCTTATCAATTTAGATCCAAGTATAAGCAAATCTATGACATTTCCTTTCTTTAAAAATTTAATTATAGATTTTGGAATATTTTATTTTCTAATTTCCATATTTATAATTATTGGATCGGCTAATGCAGTAAACCTAACTGATGGACTTGATGGTTTAGCAATTGTCCCTGTAATGATAGTTGCTATGTCTTTTGCTTTCATAGCTTATGTTTCAGGTAATATAGTTTTTTCTAATTATTTACTTATCCAATATATTCCTGGAACCGGTGAATTAGCAGTTTTTTGTGGTTCTTTAATTGGAGCCGCTTTAGGTTTTCTTTGGTTTAACGCACCACCTGCTAAAGTTTTTATGGGTGATACAGGATCTTTAGCATTAGGCGGCTCTTTAGGTTCATTAGCAATAATATGCAAACATGAAATTCTTCTTGCAATAATAGGAGGTTTATTTGTTCTAGAAACCTTGTCTGTAGTAATCCAAGTATTCATTTTTAAAATGACAGGAAAAAGAGTTTTTTTAATGGCTCCACTACATCATCATTTTGAAAAAAAGGGATGGCCTGAGTCAACAATAGTTATTCGTTTTTGGATAATTACTATTGTATTAGCATTGATAGGTCTTGCAACTTTAAGAATAAGATAATGTATTTAATTTATGGAATTCAAAAATCAGGACTTTCTATAGTAAATTATTTTGAAAATAAAAAAATAAAATTTAAGATGTGGGATGATAATCCAAAAGTAAGAAAGGCTATAAAAAAAAATTACAATAAAGATTATTTTTTTAATATAAAAAAAGATAATTTGAATGATTTTAAAAAAATTTTTGTTAGCCCAGGAATATCTTTAAGACAAAAAAAATTTAAAAGAAAAAATATATCTAAAAAAGTAAATAGAGATTTAAATTTATATATTTCGAATTTAACAAATCAAAAGATTGTAGCTATTACTGGTACAAATGGGAAATCAACAACAACCAAATTAATAGGAGACATTTTAAAAAAAAATAATATTAAAACATTTGTTGGGGGCAATATTGGAGAATCATTATGCAATGCTTTTCTTCTTAAAAAAAAAATATAAAGTTCATGTTATCGAATTAAGTTCTTTTCAATTAGAAACAGTTAAGTCACTTGATAGTAGAATATCAGTAATAACAAATTTATCTGGTGATCATTTAGATAGGTACAAAGGTATTAGTGATTATGTTAGTCAGAAGAAAAATATTATTACTAAAAATGGAATTAATTTGTTATCAATTGATGATATTTATTCAAGAAAGATATTTAATCGAAAAAAAATTAAAAATAAAATTAGTTTTTCCTTAGTCGATAAATCAGCTGATTGTTTTGCTAACAATGATTATATTCTAGATAATTACTTCAAAAAAAACAAAAAATTATTTATAAAAAAAATCTCAAAAGATTTAGAAGGTAATTTTAATATTCAAAATATTTTAATAGCATACATATGTAGCAAAATATTAAAAATTCCAGAATCTAATTTTCTTAAGGTTATTAAAACATTTAAGGGCTTGCCATTTAGATCATCTACAATTTTTACAAATAATAAATTAAAAATAGTAAATAATAGTAAATCTACTAATTTAAATTCAACAATAAATTCAGTTGTAAATTATAATAATATTTACCTAATCTTAGGAGGCATAGCTAAAGAAAAAAATTTTGAAATTCTTCTAAAATATAAAAATAAAATTAGCTGTGTATATACTTATGGAAAATCAGGAAATTTCATTGAAAAAAAATTAAAAAAAGAATTGGTTGTAAAAAAAATTGGCAAATTTAAAATCAGTTATCAAACAAACCTTCAAGGATATTAAAAAAAATTCAAATCAATCAACTATACTATTCGCTCCTGCATGTGCCTCTTATGATCAATACAAAAATTTTGAAGAAAGAGGCATACATTTTAATAAATTAATTAAAAATTATATAAATTAACCATGGAATATTTAAAGAATTGGTGGAGTTCAATTGATAGAATTAATATTATCTTAATATTATCATTGGGTTTTACGGGATTAATACTTTCATTTTCCATAGATGAAAATTTATCCATAAATAGACACTCTATTTTTTTTCTTTTTTCAGTTTTCTTACTTATTGCGTTATCAGACTTAGATAGTAAAAATATAAGAAGAATTTCATTATTTTTATTTATTATTTTATTAATAATAATACTGCTAATACTTTTTTTAGATTACGAAGTTAAAGGCGCTAAGAGATGGTTTCAAATATTTAACTTTACACTTCAACCTTCAGAGATAATTAAGCCTATTTTTGTCATATTGACTGCATGGTGTATAAGTAAATCTATAGATGATAAAAAATTTTATTTACCTTTACTGTTTGTTTTTTTCTTTTTGCTTTTATCTTTAATACTTATGCAGCCTGATTTGGGAATGACAGTTTTACTGTCAGCAACTTTTTTTTGCCAGTTATTCGTTGCTGGTTTATCAATTTTTTTAGTTATAGTTGCATTTTTATTTATATTAGGAATTTCAATTTTTTCTTACTTTATTTTTGATCATGTTCAATCAAGAATTAATTCATTTCTTGGAGGGTTAGGTGGGACTGATACATACCAAATAGATTTAAGTATTCAAGCTTTCAAAAATGGTGGGCTACTTGGAAAGGGTCCAGGGCAAGGTATTTTAAAAGAAAAAATTCCTGATGCTAACACTGATTTTATTTTTGCTGTTGCTGGAGAAGAATTAGGATTTATTTTTTGTTTAATAATTATTTTTATAATTTTATCTATTATAATAAGAAGCTTATTAAAAGTTCTACAACTTGAAGATCCATATAAAATTATAGCAATTAGTGGTTTAATTTGCTCATTTGGATTACAATGCTTAATTAATATTTTTAGCTCCCTGGGCCTTATACCAACAAAGGGTATGACACTGCCATTTGTAAGTTATGGAGGTTCTTCTATGATATCAATAGCAATTTTATTTGGTTTTTTATTATCTCTTACAAACAAAAAAAATGAAGAATTATGAAAGAAAATTTTTTACTAATTACAGGAGGAACAGGTGGACATGTTATACCAGCAAAAAATTTTGCTAATTATTTATCTAATAAAAATATAAATTGCACAATTATAACTGACAAAAGAGGATATAAATACTTTGATAATTATAATGGAAAAATTTATATAATTAGCTCGTCAAATTTGAATGGAAACCTAATATTTAAAATCTTTGGCATATTTAAAATTTTATTAGGATTAATTCAATCATTCATTATTATATTTTTATTAAAACCATCTCATTCTATTTCTTTTGGAAGCTATGCTTCATTTTCTCCAATGTTAACATTTATGTTATTTAAACCAATTTATAAAGTTAAACTTTATATACATGAACAAAATTCAATAATAGGAAGAACGAATAAATTTTTTTTGAATTTTTCGAATAAATTATTTTTAAATTTTGATATTAAATCTAAAATCAATTCAAAGTTTAAAGATAAAATATTTGTAGTTGGTTCTCCAGAAAATAATTTTCAAAAAAATAATAACATAAGCAATAAAAATTCTGAGAGTAATTTTACAATTTTTATTTCTGGCGGCAGTCAAGGATCAGAATTTGTATCAAATTTTGCAACAAATCTAATAAAAATTATAGATGACGAAAAAATTATAAAAGCTAAATTTATATTTCAGTGTTCTAAACATTTGATAAAAAAAAATGAAGCAGAATTACAAAATATTAAATCACCAATAATTTTGAAAGATTTTTTTACAAATGTAGATGAAATACTAGCTAATTCTAATTTAGCAATATGCAGAGCTGGAGCAGGAACAATTGTTGATTTAATTAACTTTAAACTTCCCTCGATATTAATTCCTTTACCTTCTTCAAAAGATAATCATCAATTTTTTAATGCTGAAATATTAGCTAAACATGACTTAGCCATAATTTTTGATCAAAATAATGATGATTTAGACAAAGCAAAAAGACATATTTATGAAACATATAATAATGAAAGTAAATTAGAATCAATGAATAAAAAATTTGATATGATTAAAGTTAAAAACTCTAATACTTTAATTTATAAATTAATACTAAATGCAAATTAACAGTAAAATTCATTTTATAGGTATTTCAGGAATAGGAATGTCTGGTATTGCAGAATTGATGCTAGATAAAGGATATTCGATCCAGGGTAGTGATATATCAGTAAATGACAATACCAAAAGATTAAAGAAAAAAGGTATAAAATTTTTTTTAGGACACAATAAAAAAAATATTAAAAATGCTCATGCTATTGTTTATTCATCAGCTATTAAAAAAAATAATCCTGAAATAAGAGAGGCATATATTAAAAAAATACCAGTTCTTTCTCGAGCTGATATGCTTTCTGAATTAATGAAAAATAAAAAATCTATTGCCATAGCTGGATCTCACGGAAAAACTACTACTACTAGTTTGGTAGGAAATATTTTCAATGAAGCAGGTTTAGATCCTACTATTGTAAATGGTGGTATTATAAATTCTTTTTCTAACAATAATCGTTATGGAAAAGGTGAATGGATGATTGTTGAAGCAGACGAGAGTGATGGTACCTTTTTAAAGCTTCCACATCAAATATCAATTATTACTAATTTAGATATTGAACACATGGATTTTTATAAATCAAAAAAAAATTTAATTAATGCATTTGAAAAATTTATAAATCTGCTTCCATTTTATGGAACCACAATAATGTGTTATGATGATAAGAATCTTAAATTACTAATTAACAAAATAAAAAATAGAAATATTTTAACTTACTCAATAAAAAATAAAAAAGCAGATGTATTAATCTTTGATATTATACAAAACAAACTAAAAACTTCTTTTAAATTAAAAATTAACAATAAAATTAATCATTCTTCTAGTTATAAATTTACTATCAATGCAATTGGCAATCATAATATTTTAAATGCAACTGCAAGTATTATTGCAGCCAAACTAAATGGAATTAAAAATAAAGATATTAATAATGCTTTGATTAATTATGTAGGTGTAAAAAGAAGGTTCTCATTTATTGGAAAAAAAAATAAGTCCTTTGTGTATGATGATTATGCACATCATCCAACAGAAATTGCAGCTACAGTAAGTGCAGCTAAAACTCTAAAAAATAAAGTAATAGTTGTTTTTCAACCACACAGATACACTAGAACTAAAATACTAATTAGAGAATTTATAAAAGTTTTATCTAAAGTTGATTATTTATTTTTATTAGAAACTTATTCAGCTGGAGAAAAGATTATCAAGGGCGCAACTTCAAAAGACATATATTCTAAAATATTAAAAAAAAATAAAAATACTATATATTTAAAAAATATAAGTGATTTAAATAAATTAATGAAACCTTATACATTGCATCAAAATACAATTGTTTTTATGGGCGCGGGTTCAATATCAAGTATTGCAAAAAAATATTTGAATAACTAATGTCAAAAAAAATTATACAATTAGCCGATAAACTTAAAAGTAAAATTTACTCAGATTATAATGCTGGTAAACATACTTGGTTTAGAACAGGAGGTAATGCAAAAATATTTGTAATAGTTGAAGATAATTTAGAGTTAGAAATTATTTTAAATGAAATAAATAATGAAAATTTTTATATAATAGGTTCAGGCTCAAATCTATTAATTAGAGATAATGGTTATAATGGAACTCTTATAAAATTAGGCAAGGGTTTTAATACTATTAAAATCAATGATAACAAACTTGAAGTTGGCGCTAGTATTTTAGATATTAATTTATCAAATTATGCATTGAGACAAAATATAGAGGGTTTTGAATTTTATAGTGGTATTCCAGGATCAATAGGTGGAGCAGTTAAAATGAATGCTGGCTGTTATGGTTCGGAAACTGTAGATGTTATAAATAGTATAGAAATATGTGATAAATTTGGTCAAAGAAAAATAATTACAAAAGATAAACTAAATCTAAAATATCGATCTTCAAAAATAAATAATACAGATATAGTTACAAAAGCTATATTTAATTTTAATTATGCAGATCAAAATTTAATTAAAGATAAGATTAATGAAATAAAGAATAAACGTTTAGAATCTCAGCCAATAAAAAATAAAACTTCTGGTAGTACTTTTAAAAATCCTGAAAATCTTCATGCGGCAAAACTAATTGAGGAAGCAGGATGTAAAGGTACCAATTTTGGAGATGCATATGTGAGTGATAAGCATGCAAATTTTTTAATTAATAGGGGAAGTGCTTCAGCAACTGATATAGAAAATCTAGGTAAAAGTATTGTTGAGAAAGTATATGCCAAATTCAATGTAAAATTAGAATGGGAGGTAAAAATAATAGGTGAGTAATAAAAAAATTTTAATTTTAGAAGGCGGTAATAATGAAGAGCATGATGTATCTTTAGTAACATCTAGAGAAATTCAAAAAATTCTTAATCAAAATAAATTGAAGTTTAAGACTTTAAGAGTTAATCCAAAAAACTTTCATAAAAAAATAATTAATTATAAAAATTTTGTTTGTATTAATGCTTTACATGGGCCTTTTGGTGAAGATGGACAAATTCAAAAAATTTTAAAAAAAAATAAAATTCCTTTTTCTCATTCAAATATAAAATCATCTAATCTATGTTTTAATAAATCTGCTTCTAAGAAAGAAATTATTAAAAATAAATTAATGTCTCCAAAATATTATCTTTTAAATATAAATGATTTAACTGAGAAGAAATTAATTATTATCAAAAGTAAGTTAAAAAAATTTGTTATTAAGCCCAATAGAAGTGGTTCAAGTTTTGGTATAAAAATAATTAAAAATCAAAAAGAATTTGATATTTTAATTTCTAATTTAGATGAATTTAAAAGGAAACTTACTAATCACAAAGAAATTTTAATAGAAGAGTATATATCTGGAAGAGAGCTCACAGTTTCAACTATTAAATTGGATAAAAAAATTCACGCAATTGCTGTTACAGAGATAAAATCGAAAAATAATTTTTTTGATTATAAAGCAAAATATTCAAAAGGTTATGCTAAACATATTTTGCCAGCTAAGTTAAATAAAATAAATTATGTTAAATGTCTTAAATTTGCTATTAAAGCTCATAAGCTCTTAGGTTGTAATTCACTTGCAAGAACTGATTTTATTTTTGATACAAAAAAAAATAAAATCTTCTTTTTAGAAACAAATACTCAACCTGGACTTACTCCTATATCACTATTACCCGAACAAGCTAATTATAAAGGCTTATCTTTTGAAGAAATCATCTTTATTTTGATCAAAAATTTAAATTATTAGTATGAACAATATTAATAGAAGAAGATATGTTTTAAGCATCAGATCATTTACTTATTTTTTTATTTTCTTATTTTTAATTATTTTTTCTTTTTTACTATATTTTTACAAAAATAATTTAATTGAGACATCTAAAAATATAATTCAGAGTTTTTCAGAAAACTTCCAATATCAATTTACAAAATTTGATATTTCAGGTTTAGAGAAAATAGAATTAAAATTTGTAGAGGATAAACTGCAAAATTATTTAGGATCTTCGATTTTTTTATTACCATTGAATCAAATTAATAACTCAATAAAAGAAAATAATTGGGTCAAAGAAATAAAGTTGAATACAAATTACAAAGATACTCTATTTATTAGGATTGAAGAATATAAACCAACTGGAATTTATTTTTTTAACGAAAAATACTTTGTTTTTGATGAAAATGGAAAAATTATTGATCAAATTTACAATACTGATTCAACTCACCAGTCTTTATTAATTTTTAAGGGTAATTCTTCAAACTTAAAAGCTAATTCTATAATTAATTTTTTAAAAAATAATGATTTTGAAAAAAAATATCAAATAGAAAGTTTGGAATTTATTAATAAAAGAAGATGGGATATAAATTTATACAGTGATGTGAAATTAATGCTTTCAGAAGAAGATCCAAATAAATCTATTCTAAATTTTATTATGATACGAAATAAACTTAGCGAAACAGATATTAATAATATAAAAACATATGATTTAAGAAATTTAAAAAAAACAATTTTAATTAAATTAAATGATTAAAGCTGGTCTAGATATTGGTAATTCAAAAATTTCATGTGTCATTGCTGATTATAAGACTACCGAAAAAATTAATATCTTATCCATTGTTAGTGTTCCTAATAATAATATTAAAAAAAATATTATTTTAAATTTTGAAAATTTGCATAATCAAATTAAATCTTTAGTTAACGAGGCTGAAAAACTATCTCAAACTAAATTAAATTCTATTAATCTAAATTTATCTCTATTGAATTCTAATTCTTATTACTATGACTCTGCAATAGAATTAAAAAATGAGAGAATTTCAGAATTACATCTGAAAAAAATTATTAATCAATCAGAATATTTTAATAATCAAAGTGAAAAATTTGAAGTTTTTAATAATATAACCTCATATGATATCGATAATAACCTGTATTTTAATGCACCAATAGGAAATTATTCAGATAATATCAAAATTAACTTTTATAAAATAAATATACAAAAAAAATATTCAGATAATATTTCAAGTGTCATCAAAAAATTGAAACTTAATATTGATAATTATATTCCTTCTCCATTATCTTCATCTTTATCATCCCTAACAAAAGATGAAAAAGAACTTGGAACTATTTGTATTGATTTAGGTCATTCAACATCGTCTATATCAGTTTTTGAAAATAATAAATTTGTATATGGAGATGCAATAGGTGTTGGCAGTAATAATGTTACATTAGATATTGCTCGAGGTTTATCTACTAATATTTCCAGTGCTGAAAGATTGAAAACTTTATACGGTTCTCTAGTTTCATCGCCCAGCGATGATCACGAAATAATAGAAATTCCAATAATTTCAGGTGATAAAAATTCATTTAAACAAATAACAAGATCTAGCTTAAATGCTATTATTAGACCGCGTATCGAAGAAACTTTAGAGATGATATGGCAAAAAATTAAAGACAATAATTTAAATAATAAAAAATTAAATAATGTAGTTCTTACCGGTGGTGGGGCAATGATGGACAATATTGAAAAATATGTTGAAACAATTTTTGCAAGTGGAGTGAGAGTATCAAACCCCTTAGAACAATTAAATTTGGATAATAATTTTAAAAAACCCAATTTTTGCGACATTATTGGATCTATCTTGTATGACCAAGATTTATTTAAAATTGATTTTTTAGCAAATCAATCAAAAAATTCAAAAAAACGAGGAATATCAAGCTTTTTTTCTTGGCTTGATCAGTATATTTAGATAATACTATATATAGTAAATTATATTGACGATTTCGAACATAAATCGTTAAAAACTATTTAAAACGGCGGAGATTACAATGACTATCAATATTTCAATACAAGATGTAGCGCAAAACTTACATCCCAAAATAACAGTTTTAGGTGTAGGTGGATCTGGGGGAAATGCAGTTAACAACATGATTAATGCTAATTTAGAAGGCGTAGATTTTTTAATAGCTAATACAGATGCGCAAGCTTTACAAATTTCAAGTTGTCCAAATAAAATTCAATTAGGATTAAACAGTACCAAAGGTTTAGGTGCGGGAATGAGACCTGATATTGGCAGACAGGCAGCAGAAGAAGCAATTCAAGATCTAAGTGAAAAGTTTGAAGGTAGTCATATGCTTTTTATAGCAGCTGGAATGGGTGGTGGTACTGGCACAGGAGCTGCACCAGTGATTGCTAAACTAGCAAGAGAAAAAGGAATACTAACTGTAGGTGTTGTAACAAAACCATTTCATTTTGAAGGCTCTCAAAGAATGAAGTTAGCCGAGAAAGGAATTGAAGAATTGCAACAGTATGTTGACACATTACTAACAATACCTAATCAAAATTTATTTAGAATTGCTAATGAAAAAACCACTTTTTCTGATGCTTTTAAAATGGCAGACGACGTTTTATATGCAGGTGTAAGAGGCGTAACTGATCTTATGGTTCAGCCTGGAATGATAAATTTAGATTTCTCAGATATCAAAACTGTAATGTCAGAAATGGGTAAAGCTATGATGGGTACTGGTGAAGCACAAGGCGAAGGTAGAGCAATTGCGGCTGCTGAAGCAGCTATTGCAAACCCATTAATTGATGACGTATCCTTAAAAGGTGCAAAAGGTCTAATAATTAATATTACTGGCGGTAAAGACATCACATTGTATGAAGTTGATGAGGCTGCAAATAGAATCAAACAAGAAATTGATGAAGAAGCTAACATTATTTATGGAACTACTTGCGACGATAGACTTGAAGGTGTTGTAAGAGTAAGTATTGTTGCTACAGGCATTGATGCAAACAATAATATATCAGCTAAACCAATAGAAAACTTTGCACCAATAAATATAAATAATGATATTTATAAACAAGATATAGAAAAACCTGAGTTATTGTCTGAAAATCCAATTATGCAGGAAAATGCCTCAGAAGATGGGGGCATTATAGATGAAGAGATTAATGAGATAGCAAATGAAGGAATACTCAATAATCAAATTTCTGATAATACTCATGTAGATGAGCAATCAAATATAGACCAATTAGAGACTTCAAGCTTAAAAGAAAATATTGATGATAAAGCATTTGTTCAAAACGAAGCTACACAAACTTTAGATCAAATTGAAACTGATAATATCTCTGTTGAAGTATCAAGCTCATCTTTGGATATAGATAAACCAAATGAGGCAAGTGTAAGAAGGTTAAGTTTATTCGATACCCTTTCTACTGAAAATAAATCTCAAGATATAGCTTCAGAAAATGATATTCTTACAAAGAATGAACCTGTCTTTGCATCTTCAGAGGAAAAGATTGAAGAAAATGATTCTGATGAGGATAACAATTCTGAAGAAGTTAATTTAGGTATCGTTGAAAAAGAAGAATTCAGTGCTGAACAGAGTGAATCCTCTGAAATAGATGATGAATTCAATCAGGAAACAGAGGAAGAACTTTTAGATATACCAACTTTCCTTAGAAGACAGGCTAATT
Source organism: uncultured Alphaproteobacteria bacterium (assembly GCA_902623585.1). GTDB lineage: Bacteria > Pseudomonadota > Alphaproteobacteria > HIMB59 > CACPNW01. The sequence continues at coordinate 149,359 of CACNUO010000001.1, forward strand.
AGTAAATCAACTATTATCTGCAATATTTTGAAATATTAGGTTAGTTGTTAAGAACGTCAAAAATATATAAAAAAAGTGCTGAAATCAGCACTTTTTAAAAATGATAGACACATCAAATAATTCTAAAAATCAACAAACAATAGCTGAGCCAGTATCAATTAATGGAATAGGGTTGCATTCAGGAGTAGATGTAACAATGAAATTATATCCTGCTGAAGCTGATTATGGAATAAAGTTTATCCGAAAGGATCTGAATAAAAATAACATCATTGAAGCTATATGGTCAAATGTAACTAATACAAATTTAAGCACAACTATAAGTAATCAAAATGGTGCAAGTGTCTCAACAATTGAACATTTGATGAGTGCTTTGTCTGGACTACACATAGATAATATCAAAATTGAAATTGACGGACCAGAAGTACCAATAATGGATGGAAGTTCAATAAAGTTTGTTGAACTTATTGATCAAACATTAACCCAAAGTTTAAATAAAAGAAGAAAAATTTTAAAAGTTAATAAAAATATTAAAGTAGAAAATAATGACTCATCTGTAGAATTAAAACCAAATAATCAATTTTCAATTGATTTTGAAATTGATTTTCCTAGTAAATTAGTCAGTAAACAAAGCTGTCAACTACAACTAGTAAATGGAAACTATAAAACTGATATTGCATCAGCACGTACTTTTGGATTTGAAAGAGATGTTGATATGCTTAGATCAAATGGTTTAGCACTAGGGGGGTCTTTAGATAACGCTGTTGTTGTTGGAGATAGTAAAATACTTAATTCTGATGGATTGCGCTTTAAGGATGAGTTTGTAAGACATAAAATTCTTGATTCTATCGGAGATTTGTATTTAGCTGGAGCTCCAATTCATGGATATTTTTTAGGTAACAAATCAGGTCATCATTTAAACAACTTATTATTAAGGTCGTTATTTGCTGATAAAAATAACTACGAATATATTTAGTTAAATCATTTTCTTTGGATCAACTATCTTATCAAATTCCTTTTCTGAAATTAATTTTAATTTTAATGCCGCTTCTTTTAGAGTCAAATTTTCATCAAATGCTTTTTTAGCAATTTTTGCTGCATTATCATATCCAATACTTTTATTTAGGGCAGTTACAAGCATTAAAGAGTTATTTAAATGATTATCAATCATTATTTTATTTGCCTTTAATCCTTTTAAACAATTTTTATTAAAACTTTTTATTCCATCATTAATAAGATTAATAGATTGAATTATATTCAAGGCTATAACTGGTTTATACGCATTTAATTGAAAGTGACCATTTGAACCTGCAATATCTACTGTTGTACTATTTCCAATTACTTGGACGCAGACCATACTCAATGCTTCAATTTGAGTTGGATTTATTTTTCCTGGCATTATTGATGACCCAGGTTCATTTGCAGGTAATATCAATTCTCCTAAGCCTGATCTAGGTCCAGAGGCTAAAAATCTAATGTCATTTATTATTTTCAATAATGAAATTGATAAAGTTTTTAAAGAATTTGAAAAATTAATTAGTGGATCATGAGAAGCTAAAGACTCAAATTTATTTTGAGCAGGTTTGTAATTATCCCTAGTAAGTTTATTCAAATATTTACAAAATACTTTATCAAATTTTTTTGGTGCATTAATTCCAGAACCTACAGCAGTGCCACCCTGAGCAAGATATTTTAATTCTAATTTTGAAACTTCTATTCTTTTTAAACAAGCTTGTAATTGAGTACAAAAAGCAGAAAATTCATCACCTAAAGTAATTGGCGTTGCATCTTGAGTATGCGTTCTTCCTATTTTAATTATTTTTTGAAATATTTTTTTCTTTTTTTGAAATTCTTTTATTAAGTCTTTTAGATTTGGAATCAAATCTTTTATTGATAACTCGTTAATTGCAACATGCATAATTGTTGGAAAGGTATCATTTGATGATTGAGATAAATTTACATGATCATTTGGATGAATAGGTTTTTTACTTCCAATTCTTCCTTTTAATTTTTTGATAACATGATTACTAATTACTTCATTTGCATTCATATTAGTTTGAGTTCCAGATCCAGTTTGCCATACTGATAATGGAAACTCTTCAATAAGTTTTAAATTAATAATATCATCACAGGCTTTTGATATTAATAGTCCCAATTTTTTATCTATAACACCAAGTTCTATATTAGCTTCTGCAGCCGCTTTTTTTTGCTGTCCCAATGCTATAATTAATTCTGATGGTATTTTTTCACTGCCAATTTTAAAATTTTCTAAGGATCTTTGAGTTTGTGCACCCCAAAGTTTATTTTGATCAATTTTTTTAGAACCTAAACTATCAAATTCTATTCTTTTTTTATTAGCCATTATTTATTAACAAATACTCTATAACATATTATATAGAACATATGAACAAACTTGTTTTACTAAGACATGGTCAAAGTCAGTGGAATTTAGAAAATAGATTTACTGGCTGGAAAGATGTTCCATTAACTGAAAAAGGTATTAATGAAGCTAATAATGCAGGACATTTATTAAAAAAACATAATATAAAAATTGATAAAGTTTTTAGTAGTGTTTTAGAAAGGGCAAATAAAACAGCAGAAATAGCTATAAAGGCATCAGAGATAGAAAATTTACATAAAAATGGAAAACTTATTTATGAAAAAGATCAAAAACTGAATGAGAGGGATTATGGAGATTTAGTTGGTTTAAATAAAGCTGAAACTGCTGATAAATTTGGAAAAGAACAAGTTCACATATGGAGAAGATCTTATGATACACCGCCTCCAAATGGAGAAAGTCTTAAGGATGTGGTAGACCGAGTTTCTCCATACTTTACTGAAATAATTGAACCTCATATTTTAAATAAAAAAAATATTTTAATTGCAGCACATGGTAATTCCTTAAGAGCAATAATGATTAAAGTTGGTATGTATAAGCCTGAAGAAATATCTTCAATAGAACTTCCAACTGGTAGTCCATTATGTTTAGATTACCAAAATGGTAAATTAATTGAACATTATTACTTAGATTAATTTTTTTTATAATTTGAAAAATTAATTACATTATCTTTTTTTGATTTATTATTTTCTAATTTTTTATTTTCTTTATTCTTAATGTTACTTTTTTGTAAAATTAAACCAAAATTGGCTGAAGGATCTGCAAATGAAATAATAGCATTATAATTAATTTTTAAGTTTGTTTTAATATCACCAAATGATAGTGTAATAGAAAAATCATTTTTATTTATTTCTAAATCATAATATTCATATTGAATAATAATTGTCATTTCTTGGGGATATTTTTGTTTTAACCAATTAGGTAATTCAACGTTTTTATGATTCGTTAAAAATGTAATGTAGAGATGATTATTATTTGATAATCCATTATCTTTTATGTTTTTAAGAATATCTTTAAGTACATTTAGCATATTTTTATCTAGTATCTTTTGATATTCAATCATTTCAGTTTTATTTTTTTATTAAATATTTAAAGTATTGCAATAAAATTTATGAGTTTAGATAAAAATAATTCGCAATATAGTAAAATAGCAAAATTATTTCATTGGGGATTTGTTTTTTTATTTGTTTATGGTGTAGCAAAGCAAGTAGATGATATTAATCAACTTGAAGATACAGCCTTTTTTAGATTTGAAATTATTTTTGCAGTAATTTTTCTATTCCTTCTATTAATCCGTCTAATTTATATGAAAACTACACAGAAATCATCCTTACCTGAAGATACTCCTAAAGCTCAAAAATTAGCTGCTAAAATTGTTCACAACGGGATGTATGCTTTATTAATAGGTACTGTGTTATCAGGATTATTGATTGGATTTTTATTTTGGATAGAACTTAAAGATGGAAATATAATTGATATTGTTATTCTTCTTCACGAATTAAACATTAATTTACTTTATTGGCTAATAGGTATTCATATTTTAGCAGCAACCTATCATCGTTTAAAAAGAGATGGTGTTTGGACTGCAATGGTGCCTTTTTTGAAAGAAAAAAACCCCAAATAAATTTTTAATTAAATGAAATTATTTTTTTAACTTTTCCCATTCAGCCATACCGCCAGTAATATTCTTAACATTTTTAATACCCATATCTTTCATTGTTTTAGTTGATAAGGTTCCTTGCCCACCTACGCCACAAAATACAACATATTCTTTATCTGGGTTTTCTTTAAAAAATTTATTTTCTAAAGGACTACCTTCTGCCAAATAAAATTCAAGAAAAGCTCTATCTAAATGTATCGCATTTCCAATTGTTCCTTTAGAAAAACTCTCTTTATCCCTAACATCAATAAATTGTACGTTTGGATCATTGAGCTTTTCCTTTGCTTCTGTTGCAGAAATATTTTCAATTTCATTTTTAACACTCATCAAATCTTCAAATTTTTTCATTTTCTCCTTACCTTATTTTTATGGGGTGTTCTGTAGAACGACTACTAAATTATTATTAACAGAAATTAAGGACTTTTGGAAACTTCTTCGTAGAAACTTCGTAGTAAGTTTTCTTTATTTTTCAGATTTCTTGTTTTAGTTCTTCGTAGTCTTTTTTATTCTTTAATTAAGGATAATAATTTCTTTGCTAGTCTAGAAACTGCCTTTCTTCTATCTTTTGAAAGTTTTTTAATAATTTTTATATTTTCTTTTATTGTTTTATTATCAATTTTATTGAAAGTTATTAGAGCATTCATTGATTGACACAAAACAATCCAATCACTGGAATTATTAAGATAATCAGATACAATTTTTTTTGCTTTTTTTTGTTCTTTATTTTCTAATTGATTAACTAATTCTGAAAATAATTGAGCGCAGGTCCATTGTGTGGAAGATTGTTTTATTTTTGAAATTTTGTTTAAGAAAATATGTTTAAAATCTAAAAACCATTCTGGTTTTTGTCTAAATATTCTTTTAAAAGCATTTGATGTTCTTAATCTTACTATTTGGTCTGTGCTTGAATAACACTTAATTAATGGATTAATTCTATTTTTTTTAACAATAACATGTTCAACAACTTTTATTGTATTACCTAGTGAATTTGGATGACCTCCAGTTAGTTCAGACTCATAATTCATTATCAATTAATTTGTTTAAATAAATCTGACAATTAACATTACCTAATAATAAATTATATATTTTCCTTAGTAGTAAACTTCGTAGAGAGGTTTTTAAAAGAAATTGTTGATTTGATTAGATAATATTTAAAAAATGGGGCGTTCTGTTGCTCGGTGCCCCGGACCGCGCTCACCTAGAATCTAGGCAGCAAGTGCTAATCTATTATCGTTAGCGTTTATAAAATAGCCCGATAACGGTGGTACAATTCCGGATAAAGTCTTTGTCTTTGAATTACCGTCAAACCTATTTCGTCCCCATATATGGTGGAGACGCCGGGTACCGCCCCCGGGTCCGAATAACTTATTGCACAAAGCATTTATTATCTTAGTTGCAAAGCAACGTTATTATTATACCTTAAACTAATTATACTTGAAAGTTTTGTCTTGAAACCTAGCAATTAAAAAAAAATATTGTTACTAATAAAAAGATAAAACAAACAAAATATGATTAAAGCAATAATGGCTATTGATGAAAAGGGAGGCATAAGTAAGGGCCAAAGTATGCCTTGGCCAAAAAATTCAATTGACCTAATGTGGTTTAAAGAAAATACTATAAATAATGTAGTAGTAATGGGTAGGAAGACCTGGGAAGATCCTTTTATGCCTACACCTCTAAAATCAAGAATAAATGTTCTAATTACAAAAAAAAATAAAGAATTAATTGAAGGAGCAGATTATTATTTAAGTGGAAACGTGAATAATGAAATTCAAAATATTCAATCCGAATATATAAATAAGGATATTTTCATAATTGGCGGTTCAGAAATAATAAATTTAACATTTAATTTAATAGAACAATTTTACCTAACCAGAATCTACGGTAATTATAATTGTGAGAAATTTATAGATGTTTCTTTAATAGAAAATAATTTGAATATGATAAAAAAAATTGATGGCGATTCAACATGTCATTTTGAAATTTGGGAAAAATGAAACAATACTTAGATGCTTTAAAATATTGTTATGATAATGGAACTGATGTTCAAAGCAGAGCAGGTAGCGTTAGAAAATCATTTGGGTTTCAAATGCATTATGATTTATCAAAAGGTTTTCCTGCTATAACAACTAAAAAACTAGCATGGAAATCTGTAATTTCAGAGTTACTATGGTTTATTGAAGGTTCTGATGATGAGAGAAGGTTAGCTGAAATTTTATACAATGATTCAAGAAAAAACTTAAAAGATAAAAAAACCATTTGGACACAAAATGCTGAAGCAGATTATTGGAGGTCAAAAGCTCGATTTGATGGTGATGTTGGAAAAATTTATGGTGTTCAATGGAGAAATTTTAATGGAGAGGATCAAATTGTAAATTTAATAAAAGGACTAAAAGAAGAACCCAATGGAAGACGACATATAATTTCAGCTTGGAATCCTCCTGAGATAAAAAATATGTCATTACCCCCATGTCATGCATTCTCGCAATTTTTTATTTCAAATAACAAATTAAGCTGCCAATTATATCAAAGATCATGTGATATGTTTTTGGGAGTTCCATTTAACATAGCTAGTTATAGTCTTTTGACTCACATGTTAGCTAGAGAGTGTAAATTAGAAGTAGGAACGTTTATTCATTCTTTAGGAGATTTTCATATTTATAGAGAACATTTTGAGCAAGTTAAAATACAATTACAAAGAGAGCCCAAAAAATTACCTGAGCTTCAATTTGAAACAAAAGATTTTTTTAAATACAATGTAAATGATTTTAAATTAATAAACTATCAGCATCATGAAAAAATTGATGCTTTGATGAATGTTTAATCCAGAGATTTTATTAAATTTTTAGCAATTGATATAAAATTTTGTGAAATTTCACCATCTGGATTATCTATCAGAGCAGGTATTCCATTGTCTGATTGAATTCTTAAATTTGTATTAATAGGAATTTCTCCTAAAAAAGGTATCTTAGATTCTTCAGCTTCTTTTTTCACACCACCTTTTGAAAATATATAATGTTTCTGATTACAATTATCACATACGAAATAACTCATATTTTCAACAATACCAAGAATATCAACATTTACTTTTTTAAACATATTTATTCCTTTTCTAGCATCAGTAAGAGCTACATCTTGAGGAGTAGAAATTACAATTGATCCGGAAAGTTTTGAACTTTGGGCTAAAGTTAGTTGAGCATCTCCAGTCCCAGGAGGGAGATCAATTATAAGATAATCTAATTCACCCCACTCAACTCCATTAAACATTTGCTCTAAAGCTTTCATGACCATAGGCCCTCTCCAAATTGTTGGAGCCTCTGAGTCTAGAATAAAACCTATAGACATTAATTTTATTCCATAATTTTCTAAAGGTTCAAGTTTTTTGTTTTCATTCATTATAGGTTTTTTTGAAATACCCATCATTCTAGGAATGCTAGGGCCATAAATATCTGCATCAAGTAAGCCAATTTTAAGATCTAGTGAGCTTAATGCTGTGGCAAGATTTACAGAAAATGTTGATTTACCAACTCCTCCCTTACCACTAGCGATAGCTACTATATTTTTTGCATCAATTTTAAATCTTTTATTATCATTATTATTTGTTTTAGTATTTTCTACATCTGAGTTTATAATTACATTCACAGAAAGTATTCCAGAAATTTGTTCAACATTATTTTTTAGCAATCTTGCTATATTTAGATAAAGATCTTCTTTTTGACCTTTTACAAGTAAGGAAATGTTAACATTGCCATCTTTTACAACTGCTGAAATATTTTGATTTTTAGGATCAAAACTAAGATTTGTTTCAGGATCACTAAATTTCTTAGAAAATGTGTAAATTAAAGATAAAATTTCATCAGACATACTTGATTTTTCCAGATTTACTCAAATATTAGTTATTAAATAATATAATTAGTGTTAGTAGATAGAGCCAATATTATCAATAATATATGAACTGGAATAAAAATAACAACGACAATAATCCTTGGGGATCAGGTGGAAATAACAACCCTTGGGGTTCAAGAGGGTCTGGAGACGGTCCAAACAGAAGAGATTTTGAAGATTCCATTAGAAAAGCAAAAGATAGATTTGGTAATTTTAAATTTGGTGGAAGGCGTAATCTTTCAATATTTATAATAGTAGCTATTTTACTATGGTTAGCTACTGGTTTTTATAGAGTGGAGCCTGATGAGCAAGGTGTTGAACTTTTATTTGGAAGATGGAATGGTCAAACAACCGAGCCTGGATTACATTACTTTTTTCCAACTCCAATCGGTCAAACTGTTACGCCTAAAGTTGAAGTAATTAGAAAAATCAACGTTGGATTTAGAAGTGCAAGTGATCTTGGTTTTGGATCAAATTCAAATGCAGAGCGAAAAGTAATTGAAGAAAGTCTAATGCTTACCGGTGACCAAAACATAGCAGATGTTGCATTCACAGTACTATTCAAAATAAAAGACGCTGGAAATTTTCTATTCAAGCTCAGAAATCCAGAACTTACCGTCAAAGATATGTCTGAAAGTGTTGTGCGTGAAGTTGTGGGTCAAAGAGATCTTCAATTCTTACTTACCGAAGGTCGTCAAGAAGTTGAACAAGTTGTAAGAAATGAATTACAACTAGTTTTAGATTCTTACGAAAGTGGTGTTTTGATTCAATCAGTACAGCTTCAAAGTGTTGATCCCCCCGATCAAGTTATTGATGCTTTTGATGAAGTTCAAAGAGCAAGACAAGATAAAGAAAGACTAGTTAACGAAGCAAACACTTATTTAAATAGAATTGTGCCTAATGCTCGTGGTGAAGCAGCCAAACTTGTTGAAGCTGCTACAGCATATAAAGAACAGGTAGTTAAACAAGCAGAGGGTGTGGCACAAAACTTTATAGATGTTTACAACAGTTACAAAGATGCGAAAGAAGTAACTAAAAGAAGAATTTATTTAGAAACTTTAAGAGAAGTTTTAGAAGGTAAAAACAAAATAATTTTAGATGATACTGGAAATGGACAAGGTGTAGTTCCTTACCTCCCATTGAATGAACTTAAAAAGTCAGGAAATAATTAAGATGAGATTTAGTGCAAGAAATTTACTTATTGTTTTAGTTTTATTTATTCTTTTCCTTACTTTCACAGGAGCTTTCTTTATTGTAAATGAAACTAAGCAAGCTTTAGTGCTTCAATTTGGTGATCCAAGAAAAGTTGTTACAAAACCTGGACTTCAATTTAAAATTCCATTTATTCAAGATGCAGTTTTTTTAGATTCTAGATTACTTAATCTCGATCCCCAACCTGAAGAAATGATTCTTTCAGATCAAAAAAGGATAATTGTTGATTCATTTGCAAGATACAACATTGTTGATCCTCTAAAGTTTTATCAGACAGTTAGAAATGAAACTACTTTTTCGGATAGATTTGGAAGAATTATAAATGCGGCGGTTAGAGGTGTAATTGCACAATACTCTTTAACATCACTACTGAGTGATGAACGTATTAATATTATGAATGAAATTGAAAAACAAATTAAGGTTAATGAGAATTCTTTTGGAGTTAAAATTGTAGATATCAGAATTGGTAGAACAGATTTAACAGAACAAGTATCTAATAACGTTTATCAAAGAATGCGTTCTGAACGTGAAAAAGAAGCAAATTTATTAAGAGCAGAAGGCGAAGAACTTTCTAAAGAAATTGTTGCATCAGCAGATAGGCAACAAACAGTAATTCTAGCCGAAGCTGAGAGAACTTCATCAATTCTAAGAGGTGAAGGAGATGCTGCTAAAAATAGAATATTAGGTGACGCTTATAGTCGTGATGAGGAATTTTTTGATTTCTTAAGAACTATGCAAGCTTGTAAAGATACTTTTGGAGACACAGAGATGTCTATGGTAATTGCTCCAGGTGAAGTTTGTGAAAAATTTTTTGGTGAAATAGATATCCAAAATTAATGTTTGAAATATTACTAATAAGCATAGGTCTAGTGCTGATCATTGAAGGTATATTCTATTTTTTCTTAGCGAACAATTTAAAGAAATATCTCAATATTCTTTCCCTTATTAATCCACAAACTGTAAAAAATATTAGTTTATTTTTTGCTCTTTTAGGACTGTGCCTTATTTATTTCACCTTCAAATACTATGATAATTAATATGAGAATTAAATTTATATTCTTAATTTCTATTTTATTTTCAAAACCATTACTTGCTGTACCTGAGAGTTTTGCTGATTTAGTCGAACAATTATCTCCTGCAGTAGTTAGTATTGCTTCAACTACTATCGTTGAAAATAATAACCAAAATCAAATACCGCAATTTCCAGAGGGATCTCCCTTTGATGATTTTTTTAAAGAATATTTTGACCGTGATCAAAGACGGTCACAACGACCAATGACAGGACTTGGGTCAGGTTTTATAATAAGTGAAGACGGTATAGTTGTTACAAATAATCATGTAATTGAAGGAGCTGATGAAATAACTGTTATTCTAAATGATGAAACAGAGTTTACAGCTGAATTACTTGGAAGAGATCCCAAAGCAGACATAGCTGTATTGAAAATTGATCCAAAAAACAAAAAACTTACATATGTTGGTTGGGGAGATTCAGATAAGATGAGAGTTGGAGATTGGTCAATTGCAATCGGAAACCCTCTTGGTTTGGGAGGAACTGTCACAGCAGGAATTATATCTGCAATCTCAAGAGATTTAGGTAGTGGACCATATGTTAAATTTTTACAAACAGATGCATCAATTAACCGTGGTAATTCTGGTGGACCATTATTTAATTTAGATGGAGAAGTAATAGGAATTAATACGGCAATTGTTTCGCAAACAGGTGGAAGTATCGGTTTAGGATTTGCAATACCTGCGAACAGTGCCAAAAAAATAGTACAACAATTAAAAGATTTTGGAAAAACTAAGAGAGGTTGGTTAGGTGTACAAATTCAACCTGTAACTAAGGATTTTGCGGAAAGTCTTGGATTACCTGATCAAAAAGGTGCATTTATATCCAATGTCAATCCTAATGGTCCCTCTAAAACTGCTGGGTTAGAACCAGGCGATGTAATTTTAAAATTTAATAATATAGAAATTAAAAAGATGCCTGATCTACCAAGAGTTGTTGCAGAGTCAGATGTAGGTTCTACTGCAATATTAGAGGTTTGGAGAAAAAATAAAAAGATTAATATTGAGGTAATATTAGGTGAATTACCTGGGGAGGTAGTTACGGAAAGAAAAACAACTTCAAATATTGAAAGAAATTTAAAAATAGAATCTTTAGGAATTACTATTGAAGATCATGACAGTGGAGTTAAAGTAATTTCAATAGATGATGTTGATAGTAGTTTGCAAAATGGAGATATAATTACAGAAGTTAATAGAGAGATTATTAATAACATGAATTCATTTGAAGAATTAGTAAATTCTTTGGAAAAAACAGGTAGATCCTCATTATTACTAAAAATAATTAGAGATGATGAGCAAAATTGGGTAACAATTAAATTTAAGAATAATTGAAAACTCAAATCTATTTTGTATTAGGACCCACTGCATCAGGAAAATCAAAATTTGCTTTAAGCTTAGCTAAAAAACTAAATGGTGAGATTATAAATGCAGATAGTATGCAGATTTATAAAGAGTTAAGTATCTTAACAGCTAGACCTACTATACATGATCAAAAAAAAATAAATCATCATCTTTATGGGTTTGTAAAAGGCGATATTAGATTTAATGTACAAAAATGGTGTGAGGAAGCATCATCAAAAATTAATTATTTGGTTGATAAAAACATAACTCCTATTTTAGTTGGAGGTACAGGTCTTTACATAGAGTCTTTAATTAATGGAATAGTTTCAATTCCATTTATTCCAGAAAAAGTAAAAAAAGAATCAGAAAAAATGATTTTAAAAATTGGTAAGGAAAATTTTTTTAATTTAGTTAAAGAACATGATGTTGATGCAATGAAAAATATTTCACCCAATGATATTCAAAGAATAAGAAGAATTTGGGAAGTAAATTTTTTTACTAAGAAAAAATTTAGTGACTGGAAACAAAATAAAAATAAAAAATTAATTAATTTAGGAGATTATAAAATTTTATTATTTCTTCCTGAAAGAAAAGAAAATTATAAAAGAGTTGACCATAGAACACATCTAATGATTGAAGATGGTGCGATAGATGAAGTCAAAAATTTGCTTAAATTAAATTATAATAATAGTTTACCAATAATGAAAGCTCACGGAGTTCCTGAAATTCAATCTTATCTTAATAACGAAGTATCAATTGAAGAATGTATTTCAAAAATTCAGCAGGTCACAAGAAACTATGTAAAAAGGCAACACACTTGGTGGAGATCTTCAAATCTTAATATTTTTAAAAAATTTGATCAATTTCCGGACGAAATTGACATAAAATCCATTAATTTAGACCAAATTTAAACTAATTTATTGATTTTATTTTATCCACAGCCTATGAGCTAAAGTCAATGAATAATGAAATTACAGGCGCTGAAATTGTCTTAAAAAGCTTAGCTGAACAAGGCGTAGAAGTTGTATTTGGATACCCTGGCGGAGCAGTATTACCTATATACGATACTTTATTTAAACAGAATTCAATTAAGCATGTTTTAGTAAGACAAGAAGGTGGTGCAATTCATGCAGCTGAAGGTTATGCTAGGTCTACTGGTAAAACTGGAGTAGTTCTTGTAACGTCAGGACCTGGAGCAACAAATGTTGTAACTGGTTTAACTGACGCTATGATGGATAGTGTTCCGATTGTATGTATTACCGGACAAGTTCCACAACACTTAATTGGTAGTGATGCATTTCAAGAATGTGACACAACTGGTATTACAAGACCTTGTACTAAACATAATTACTTAGTTAAGGATGTAAATAAATTATCTTCTGTGTTTCATGAAGCATTTACTATTGCTCAAAATGGAAGACCAGGTCCTGTATTAATTGATATACCTAAAGATGTTCAATTTGCTTCAGGAACTTATGAAGAAAAAAATAAAATTATTATTCCTTCACATAGATTGTTTGAGCCAAGTCCTGATTTTGAAAAAAATAAAATTGAAGAAGCAGTAGAATTAATTTCAAAAGCAAAAAAACCAATTTTTTATATTGGTGGTGGATGTATTAACTCTGGCCCAAAAGCTTCAAAATTAGTTAGAGAATTTATAAATATGGTTGGATCACCAGTTACAATGACTTTAATGGGTCTCGGTGTAGTAGGTTCATCAGATAAAAATTCACTTGGCATGCTTGGTATGCATGGAATGTATGAAGCTAATATGGCAATGCATGAATGTGATGTTATGATTAATATCGGCGCAAGATTTGATGACCGTGTTACAGGAAGACTTGATGCTTTCTCGCCAAATTCAAAAAAAATCCATATTGATATTGATGAAAGTAATATTAATAAAACTATAAATGTTGATGTTCCAATAATAGGTGATGTAAAACAGGTTGTTGAAAAAATGATCACTGTTTGGAAAGAAAAGAAATTTCAAATAGATGATAAAGCGCTAAAATTATGGTGGGATAAAATAAATAAATGGAAACAGGTAGATTGTTTAAATTACAATAATGAAGGTAAACAGATAAAACCACAATACGCAGTTCAAAGACTCTATGAGTTAACAAAAAATACAAAAACTTTTATTACAACTGAAGTAGGTCAGCACCAAATGTGGGCTGCTCAATTTTATAAATTTGAGGAGCCTAACAGATGGCTTACGTCAGGTGGTTTAGGCACTATGGGATATGGATTTCCTGCTGCAATTGGGGCTCAAGTTGGACATCCAGATGCCTTAGTAGTCGATATAGCAGGAGATGCTTCTATACTCATGAACATTCAAGAAATGAGCACGGCTGTTCAATATAGATTGCCAGTAAAAATATTTATTTTAAACAATGAATATATGGGAATGGTAAGACAATGGCAGGAACTGTTACATGGTGGAAGGTATTCTGAAAGTTATACTGATAGCTTGCCTGATTTTGTTAAATTAGCTGAAAGTTATAAAGCTGTTGGTTTAAGAGCAAAAACAACTGATGAACTTGATGACGTTATAACTCAAATGATTGAAACAAAAAATACAGTAATTGCTGATATCTGGGTTACTAAAGAAGAGAATTGTTTTCCAATGATTCAAAGTGGATCTGCTCATAATGAAATGATGTTAAGTAAAGATCAAAAACAAGATAAAAAATCAGCCGAAAAAGGAAAAATTTTAGTTTAATGAATAAATCTGTTTACGCTTCTCCTGATCAAGTATCAGAGACTAAGAGACATATATTAACTGTATTAGTTGATAATGAACCAGGTGTTTTAGCTAGAGTAATTGGAATGTTTTCTGGAAGAGGATATAATATTGATAGTTTGAATGTAGCTGAAGTTAGTAATGATGAAAATATTTCAAGAATTACTATTGTAACTCATGGTACTTCAGAAGTTGTCAGTCAAATAGAAAAACAATTACTTAGAATTGTTCCTGTTCATAGTGTTACAAACTTAGATCAAGAAGGTAATTCTGTAGAAGCTGAAGTTGCGTTAGTTTATATCTATATTTCTGAGACAAATAAAAAGAAAGTTTATCAACTTTGTGATTTATATAGAGCTAGAAAAATTGAAAATGAAAATAACACCACAATTTTTGAAATTGCTGGTGCTTCAGAAAGAGTAAATAGATTTATAAAAGAAATTAACGAAATTACGAAAGTTGAAATTGTTAGAAGTGGTCCCGTTGCAATATCATCAATTCAAAAAAATGAGGAGGAATAATGAGAGTATATTACGATAGAGATGCAGACTTTAATTTAATAAAAGATAAAAAAATATCAATTGTAGGATATGGAAGTCAAGGACATGCTCATGCAATGAACTTGAGAGATTCTGGAATAGAAAATGTTTCAATTGCTTTAAGAGAAGGTTCAAATTCAAGAAGTAAAGCAGAAAAAGCTAATTTTAAAGTAATGACACCTGCAGAGGCAGCAAGTTGGGCTGATGTTATTATGATGTTAACACCTGATGAGCTTCAATCTGAAATCTATAAAAATGATATTGCTGAAAATATTAAAGAGGGCACAACAATTGCATTTGCTCACGGGCTAAATATTCATTTTGATTTAATAAAACCTAAGGAAGGTATAGATGTAATAATGGTTGCACCTAAAGGTCCTGGTCATACAGTAAGAGCAGAATATGTAAGGGGTGCTGGTGTACCTTGTTTAGTAGCTGTAGATAAAAATCCTTCAGGTAATGCACTAGAAATAGGAATTGCATATGCATCAGCAATTGGCGGAGGAAGAGCCGGAATTATAGAAACAACTTTTAAAGAAGAATGTGAAACAGATCTTTTTGGGGAACAATCCGTTTTATGTGGAGGTTTAACACATTTAATTTTAGCAGGTTATGAAACTCTTGTCGAAGCTGGATATGCTCCTGAGATGGCTTATTTTGAATGCCTCCACGAAGTTAAGCTTATTGTTGATCTTCTATATGAAGGTGGAATGGCAAATATGAGATACTCAATTTCAAATACTGCTGAGTATGGAGATTATTCAAGAGGCCCAAGACTTATTACTGATGAAACAAAAAAAGAAATGAAAAAAATTCTTTCAGAAATCCAATCTGGTCAATTTGCTAAAGAGTGGATGCAAGAACATCAGAGCGGTCAAACTAAATTTAAAGTAATGAGAAAAGAACAAGCTGAGCATCCTATTGAAGCAGTTGGTGAAAAGTTAAGAACTTTAATGCCATGGATTGCTGAGGGAAAAATGGTTGATAAATCGAAAAATTAGATGAAAGTTTAATTAAATTTTGATTAGTATATAAATAGATAAATGACTGAAAAAATCTACATTTTTGACACAACTCTTAGAGATGGAGAGCAATCTCCAGGAGCATCAATGAATTTAAATGAAAAGATTCAAATTGCTGAAGTACTTGATGCTATGAGAGTTGACATTATTGAAGCAGGATTTCCAATTGCTTCAAATGGAGATTTTGAAGCAGTTTCTGAGGTTAGTAAACACGTAAAAAATTCAACGATAGCGGGTTTGGCAAGAGCAAGCTTTAAAGATATTGATCGTGCTTGGGAAGCAGTACAACATGCTAAGTCTCCAAGAATCCATACTTTTATTGCAACCAGTCCACTTCACATGAAATATAAATTAAAGAAAACTGAAGAAGAAGTTTTAGAAGCTATTCAAAAAACTGTCTCTCATGCAAGAAATCTTTGTGACAACATTGAATGGAGTTGTGAAGATGGTGGAAGGTCAGAGTTAGAATTTTTATATAAATGTATCGAGCTTGCAATTAATTCTGGTGCTACAACTATAAATATTCCAGATACTGTTGGTTATACATTACCAGAGGAATTTGGTAAAATTTTTAAAAATGTTAAAAATAATGTTCCTAATATTGATAAAGCAATTCTTTCAACACACACACACAATGATTTAGGTTTAGCTACAGCTAATAATGTTTCCGCAATAAAAGAAGGTGCAAGACAGGTTGAGTGTACTATTAATGGTATGGGTGAAAGAGCTGGAAACTCATCTTTGGAAGAAATTGTAATGACTTTGAAAGTAAAAAAAGATCTTATGCCCTATCATACTGATATTAAAACTGAATCTATTATGAAAGCTTCTAGATTAGTATCATCAATAACAGGTTTTCCAGTTCAGCCAAATAAAGCAATAGTTGGAGCAAATGCTTTTGCACATGAAGCTGGTATACATCAAGATGGTATGCTTAAACATGCTGGTACATATGAAATAATGACACCTGAATCAATAGGGCTTAACAAATCTTCATTAGTTCTTGGGAAACATTCAGGTAAACATGCTTTTTCAGAAAAATTAAAAGAACTTGGTTATGAAGTTGGCGATAATGCTTTGATGGAATTATTTGGTAGATTTAAAGATTTAGCTGATAAGAAAAAAGAAATTTTTGAGGAGGATTTAATAGCCTTAGCAGAAGATAGAACATCATCTTATGATGAACACATTAAATTTGTATCTTTAGAAGTAAATGCTGGTTCTGTTGAAAAAGCTGAAGCTAAATTAAAGATAGAAATTAACAATAAAGTGGAAAATACTAAAATTAATGGTAACGGTCCTGTTGACGCTACATTTAATGCAATAAAAAAACTTACTAATACTGAATTTAAACTCAAACTTTACCAAGTAAATGCAATTACAGCAGGGACTGATGCGCAAGGGGAGGTTACTGTCAGACTTGAAGATGATAATCTTTCATCACAAGCAAAAGGAAGTGATCCTGATATAATTGTCGCCTCTGCAAAAGCATACATTAATGCATTAAACAGATTGATCTTTAAAAAAACTAAATCTATTAAAGAGAATTCAGCAAGTTTAAAAATTGAAGGGGTTTAATTAATGGTTCTTGATCGCTTATTTAGCTTATTTTCTAAAGATATGGCTATTGATTTAGGTACAGCAAATACTCTTGTATATGTCAAAGGTGAAGGTGTAATTCTTAATGAGCCCTCAGTTGTTGCAACAATTGAAAATGATGGGAGAACTCAGGTTTTAGCTGTAGGAAATGAAGCTAAGCAAATGCTGGGAAGAACACCAGGGAAAATTAAAGCCATCCGCCCAATGAAAGATGGTGTAATTGCTGATTTTGATGTTGCTGAACAGATGATAAAAAGTTTTATAAAAAAAGTTCATAAAGGTAGATCGATATCAAATCCTCAAATTGTAATATGCGTGCCATCCGGTGCTACAAATGTTGAAAGAAGAGCAATTAGAGAGTCTGCTGATGCAGCAGGAGCTAGAAGAGTTTATTTAATAGAAGAGCCAGTAGCAGCTGCAATAGGAGCAGGTTTACCAGTGGCAGAACCAACAGGTTCTATGGTTGTAGATATCGGTGGAGGTACATCGGAAGTAGCAGTCTTATCTCTTGGAGGAGTAGTTAATTCTACTTCTGTAAAAGCTGCTGGAGATAGATTTGATGAAGCAATAATGGAATATATGAGAACAACTCATAAACTAGCAATTGGAGAAACTACTGCCGAAAGAATGAAAAAAGATATAGGCTCTGCAAGTCCACCTGACGATGGAGATGGAAGAACGATGAGTGTTAAAGGAAGAGATCTAATTACAGGACTTCCAAAGGAGATTAGTATTTCACAAAGACAAATTGCAGAAGCACTTGCTGAACCAGTTGCTCAAATAATTGATACGATAAAAAGAGCTTTAGAACAAACACCAGCAGAGTTATCTGCAGATATTGTTGAGAGAGGTATAATGTTAACTGGAGGTGGCTCTCTTTTACATAATCTTGATAAAGTATTAAGAAGATCAACAAGTCTACCAGTTTCAATTGCTGAAGACCCACTTCTATGTGTTGTCATGGGCACAGGTATGGCACTTGAAGAAAAATCACGACTAAGTGATGTATTTGCCTCTGATTAAAAATAAAAATGGCACCTAAGTTCCAAATAAAGGTTTTTCAATTATCAAGATTTTTAAAAAATTTTACAATTGTTTCTGTTATTTCCCTTTCATTTCTTTTAGTCTTTTTTTCAAAAACTGATTATTATGTTATTTATGGGATAAAAAATATTTCAAGTTCCTTAGTTGTTCCAGTTACAAGATTTATTTCAGCTCCTATAAACGCTTTCTCAAATTTAGTTTATGAATATAATCAATTTAAAAGTTTAAAATTTGAAAATAAAATTCTTCAAGAAGAAATAATGCGTTTAAAAAAATGGCAAACATTAGCAATACAAAATTCAAGAGAGAATAAAGTTTTAAAAAAATTATTAAATGCAACTGATAATAATTTAATTTTAATCAAAACGGCATCTCTTATTAATAGAAATGACACTATTTATAGTAAGCTTATAAATTTGAATGCTGGTTATGAAGATAAAATTAAGAAAAATATGTCAGTTATTAATGAAAGAGGATTAGTTGGGAAGGTAATTGATGCAACTGCTAAAAATTCAAGAGTAATACTTTTAACTGATCCAAATTTATCTATTTCAGTAAAATCTATATCAGATGGTGTTTTTTCCTTACTTACTGGCAATGGAGATGGTAAATATCTAGTAAGTTCTTTTGTGAAAGAAAATAAAATGCCAAGATTGGGGGATATTGTTGTGACGAGTGGCACAGCACAAATTTTCCCAGTAGATTTATTAGTTGGTAAAGTGACTAAAGTCGAAAAAAATAGATTTTTTGTTCTACCATTTGTTGATTTTGAAAATATTGATTATCTTCAAATCGTTACTTCAAAATAATGGAGTTTTCCAAATTCCTTAACTCCTCAATAAAACTAAATTTTATTTTAATTATAAGTTTTTCAATTTCTGTAAATTCTTTTATTATATTTCCTAATGTTAATAATGCATTTTATGTACTTTTCCATTTAACTTTTATTTATCTAATTTTTTACCACTATCATTATTATCTTTATGTTGTTGCTTTGGTATATGGAATTCTATTTGATATATTATTATTAAATTACATAGGAGTACATTTAATTACTTTTTTATCTCTTTTAGTCTTTTTTGTTTTACTTAAAAAATATTTAATAAGGTTATCTTCTAATCAAATAATTTCTATTTATTTTATAACTTTAATAGTTTTACTTTTCTTTGAACAATTTTTAGCAAACATCATATTTGACTATAAGTTTAATATATTTTTAATTTTAAATTTCTTTTTAATATCTTTAATTATTTTCATTCCTACTATATTTTTGTTTAATAAATTGGATAAGTAAAAATAATATGTTCTATTCAGATGACAAAAAACAATATTCAGTACTCAATAGAAGAACCTTTTTTTTATATTTTTTAAAAGTATCTTTTTTTGGTATTGTAGGATGGAGGTTATATGATATTCAAATAAAAGATTCTCAAAAATATAAAACTCTTTCTAAAAATAATCAAATAGATGTAGAAATTATTTATCCTCTTAGAGGAAACATTTATGATATTAATAATAAGATTTTGGCGTCCAATATTAAAGTATTTGATGTATATATAATTCCTGAAAATACAAAAAACATAAATAAATCTCTAAACGAATTAAATCAAATAATAAAAATAGATTTTAGTGATAGAAGAAAAATAATAGAATTATCAAAAAAAGTTAAAAAATTTGAAAAAATAAAAGTATTAGAAAATATTAATTGGTCAGAACTTGAAAAAATTGAATCAAACAAACTTAATATTGAGGGAATATTTATTTCTCAAGATTATATGAGAACTTACCAGTATAATAATACTGTTTCACATTTAATTGGTTACACTAATAAACCTAATCGAGAAGAAGTGGACTTGCCTTTTATTGCAAATATGCCAAATTTAGAAATAGGAAAAGATGGAATTGAAAAAAGTTTTAATCCTAATCTAATTGGTAAATCAGGACAAAGAGAGATTGAAGTAAACTCTTATGGAAGAGTAATTCGTGAAATATCTAGGCAAGATAGTCAAAAAGGGAATGATATTCAGATTACTATTGATCTAAGAATTCAAAAATTTGCTTTGAATTTATTAAAAGAACATAAGGCAGGATCAGCGGTACTTATGGATATTAACAATGGAAACATCTTATGTATGGCTTCTACCCCATCTTATAATCCTAATAAAATTATACAAAAACCAAATAAAAAATATTGGGATTCAATTTTGGAGAATGAACTCTCACCACTTACTTATAGATGTATTCAGGGTTTGTACGCTCCAGGTTCAACTTTTAAAATGGTTGTTGCGATTGCTGGAATAGTACATGGGGTAATAGACACTAATACTAAACATTTTTGTAGTGGAAAAATCGGTTTGGGTGATAGACTTTATCATTGTTGGAAAAATAATGGTCATGGATTAATGAATGTAAATAATGCAATTAAAGAATCATGTGATGTTTTTTTCTATGAAATCTCAAAAAAAATAGGCATAGATAAAATTGCAAAAGTTGCTGAAGATTTTGGTTTAGGAAAAATTTATGATGTTCCATTGCCTAATCAAAAAAAAGGAATTATTCCTTCTCGTGATTGGAAAAAGAAAAAATATGATGAAAGTTGGTATCCTGGAGAGACTTTAATCTCAGCAATTGGGCAGGGTTTTGTATTAACTAATCCACTACAACTTGCTGTAATGACTTCCATTATTGCTTCTAATGGAAAAAATGTAAAACCAAATATTATCAAACAAAAAAATGAAATTGAATTTGAAAAATTGGAAAAATATCAAAATGCAATTAAAATAATTAAAAATTCGATGTTTAAAGTAGTTAATGAAAGTAAAGGTACAGCTTATAATTCAAGATCTGAAACTGCTCCTTTTGCAGGTAAGACTGGAACTTCGCAAGTTAGAAGAATTACTGTAGCTGAAAGAGAAAGTGAAGATTTTAGGAAAAAAGAAGTAGAATGGAAAAAAAGAGATCACGCTTTATTTGTTGGATATATGCCGATTGAAAACCCGAGATATGCTGTTTCGGTTGTTATTGAACATGGAGGCTCAGGTGCATCAACTGCTGCACCTATAGCAAAAGAAATTTTTCAATTTACAAAAAAATTAGAAACTTAATGTTAAATAAAATTCAAAACTTAAATTATTTATTGATTTTTTTAGTAATATTAATTTCATTTATTGGAGCAGCAGGTTTATATTCTGCTGCAGGAGGATCATATGGTCCTTGGGCATCAAGACATTTAATTAGATTAGCTTTTTTTATTTCTTTAGCAGTTATTCTAGCCTTATTAAATATAAAGTATATTTATCAATTTGCTTATGTCTTTTTTATTTTATCTTTGCTACTCTTGCTTTCTGTAGAATTAATTGGTGTTTTTGGTAAGGGTGCAACTAGATGGATAAATCTATTTGGTTTTAGTATCCAACCATCGGAATTAATAAAAATAACCATAATACTAGCGCTAGCAAGATTTTATCATGATTTAAAATTTGATGAAATTAAGCGAATAAAAAATTTATTTTTTCCAATATTAATTTTATTTCTACCGTTTGCTTTAGTCGTTATACAACCAGATCTTGGAACTGCTTTAAGCATAGCAATGCTAGGGGTTCTCATTCTATTTGCAAGTGGAATAAGAATTTGGAAGTTTGGATTAGGATTATTAGTTATAATTTTATCAATTCCTTTGTCATTAAATTACTTACAACCATATCAAAAAGATAGAATTTTTTCTTTTTTGAATCCTGAAGCAGATGCTCTTGGAAGAGGATATCAACTCATACAATCTAAAATTGCTTTAGGATCTGGTGGTCTAACCGGTAAAGGATTTTTGGAAGGCTCTCAATCTTATCTACAATATTTACCTGAAAAACAAACTGATTTTATATTTACATTAATTGGAGAAGAATTTGGCTTTATTGGTACTATGTTTATTATTCTACTCTTTCTTTTGTTAATATCAGTGTGTTTTTATATAAGCATTAAATCAAATCATATCTTTGGCAGAATTCTTTCAATCGGAGTTGGCAGCAATTTATTTATATATGTGATAATGAACATATCTATGGTCTCTGGTTTAATGCCTGTTGTTGGAATTCCATTACCTTTAGTTTCTTATGGGGGGTCAGCAATGCTTGCTATAATTATATCTCTAGGACTAGTTCTTAATGTAGAATTGAATGGAAACTTAAAAAAATTACATAATGCTTGAAATAAATAATGTTAATAAATTTTTTGGAGGATTAAAAGCAGTCCATAACGCATCAATGAAAGTTGAAATGGGTTCTATTACAGGATTAATAGGTCCAAATGGAGCAGGAAAAACAACATTATTTAATACTATTGCAGGATTATATGATCCAGATGAAGGAAATATAATTCTTAATAATGAAGATATTTCTTTTTTAAAACCTCACGAATTATTTGCTAAAGGTGTTCTAAGAACTTTTCAAATTGCCCATGAATTTTCAACTTTAACTGTTCTTGAAAATTTAATGATGGTACCACCAAATCAATTTGGTGAAAAATTATCATATGCTTTATTAAGTAATGCTAAAGTAAAACAACAAGAAGAAGAAATAAGACAAAAAGCTATAGAAGTTATAAATTTTTTAAATTTAAGTCACTTAACTCAAGAACTTGCGGGCAACTTATCTGGTGGTCAAAAAAAACTACTTGAGTTAGGGAGAACCATGATGGTTGATCCTCAAATCGTTTTACTTGATGAAGTAGGAGCTGGAGTTAATAGAACACTTCTCAATGAAATTACGGATGCAATATTAAGATTAAATAAAGAAAAGAATTATACTTTTTTCGTAATTGAACATGATATGGACCTCATTGAAAAAATTTGTAACCCTGTAATTGTGATGGCGGAAGGTTCAGTTTTATTTAAAGGAAATTTTAATGAAGTGAAAAATAACGATACAGTTATAGAGGCTTATTTAGGTAAAGGTATTAATAAGAATTAGAATTTTATGAATAATTTGATTGGTAAAAATTTAACAGCTGGATATGGAGGGGTTGATATAATTAAAGATATAAATCTAGAAGTTAAAGAGGGTGAAATTGTTGTCATCGTTGGTCCAAACGGAGCAGGGAAATCAACAGCAATGAAAGCATTGCTTGGCATGCTAAGTTTAACTTCAGGTTCTGTAGAATATTCAAATGAGGAAATTTCTTCAATGCTACCACAAAACAGAATTAATTTAGGATTGGCATTTGTTCCTCAAACAAACAATGTATTCACTGGAATGACAGTAGAGGAAAATTTAGAAATGGGAGGGTTTTTAAGAGAGGATGATATTATCCATACCATTAATGATGTTTATGACCTTTTTCCTATTTTAAAAGAAAAAAGATATCAAAGTGCAGGAGAATTATCTGGAGGTCAAAGACAACAAGTAGCTTTTGGAAGAGCACTTATGACAAAGCCAAAGATTTTAATGTTAGATGAACCGACTGCAGGTGTATCACCCATAGTAATGGATGAGTTATTTTCAAGAATAATAGAAGTACGTAAAACAGGCGTAGGTATACTAATGGTTGAACAAAATGCAAAACAAGCACTTGGTATTGCTGATAGAGGATACGTATTAGTAAATGGAAAAAATAGTAGAGACGGCTCGGGTGAAGAACTATTGAATAATCCAGAAGTTAGAAAGTCATTTTTAGGAGGTTAAAATGATTGATTTTCTAAATTCTATAATTGTACTTCTAAATTTTATTATCATTCCAGGCATTTCTTATGGCTCTCAACTTGCACTTGGAGCACTTGGAGTTACATTTGTTTATGCAATACTTCGTTTCGCAAATTTTGCACACGGTGAAATCATGTCATTTGGAGCAATGATAACAATTTTATTTACGTGGTTTTTTCAATCACAAAATATTAGTTTAGGAATTCTCCCAACTGCTTTGTTGGCGTTACCTATAGGAATAATAGCTACAATTATCTTGTGCATTATTTCTGATAAATTTGTTTTTCAATATTACAGATACCAAAAAAGTGTTCCTGTTGTTTTAGCAATGGTTTCAATAGGAGTTATGTTTGTAATAAATGCGATAATAAGAATCATAATTGGAACAGAAACCATAAAATTTTCCGATGGACAGAAATTTATAATGAAAGCAAAACAGTTTAAATTAATGACAGGTTTAAATGAAGGATTAGCATTAAAATCGTCTCAAGTTATTACAATATTAATTACAATTTTGCTTTTAACTTTTACTTTCTGGTTTTTGCAAAAAACAAAAACTGGAAAATCAATGAGAGCATTTTCTGATAATGAAGATCTAGCATTATTGTCAGGTATTAATCCTGATAGAGTAGTATTCACTACTTGGATTATCGTAGGAGTCTTGGCTTGTGTTGCCGGAACACTTTATGGTTTAGATAAAAGTTATAAACCTATTATTTATCTCAATTTAGTCTTACCAATATTTGCATCAGCAATTGTTGGAGGCATTGGCAGTCCATTTGGAGCTGTAGTAGGTGGTTATGTCATCGCGTTTTCAGAAATTATGGTAACGTATGCTTACAAGAAATTTTTTGTTTATTTACTCCCAAGTTCTATAGAGCCAACTGGTTTAGTACAATTACTTTCAACAGATTATAAATTTGCTGTATCATTTTCAATTTTAGTAATCGTTTTATTGATTAGACCATCAGGCATATTTAAGGGAAGGGTCTTATGATGAAGTTTGAAAGATATGAATGGGTAGCTATTACAATAATGATCTCTCTCTTTATTTTTGTAGGTTTCATTCAAGGATGGTCAGTAAGTTTAGTAATTTTAAACATGTGTATTATTTCAGCAATAATGACAATGGGAGTTAATATTTCTTGGGGTTATGCAGGAGTAATTAATTTTGGTGTAATGGGTTTTCTTGCCATGGGTGGATTAGCGGCAGTTCTTGTTTCTTACCCTCCTATTACAGAGTCATGGCAGGCTGGGGGTAGAGGGCTAGGTATCAGTTTTGCTTTGCTTATCGTATTGGTAATTGCTGTTATGTATATTAATAAAACGGTAGTCCAAAAAAAAAATAGGTATATTTTAAATTCTCTCATAATTTTTTTTGGGATTTTAATAATCAGACACTTTTATTTAAATGCTACACATAATATTGAAGATGTTAATCCAGCAATAGCAGGTTTTTTAGGTGGTCTTGGACTACCAATAATTTTCTCTTGGATAGTAGGAGGTTTATTTGCTGCAGGTGTTGCATTTGTAATTGGTAAAGTAGCTCTGGGATTACGATCTGATTATTTGGCAATTGTAACTCTAGGAATTTCAGAAATAGTTGTTAGTGTTTTAAAACATGAAGAATGGTTATCTAGAGGTGTAAAAAATGTAATCGGTTTGAAGAGACCAGTTCCTTATGAAATTGATTTACAAAACGCAGATTGGTTTATAAATTTAATTACATATCTCAATTCATCAAAGTTAAATAATATTTTTGATGTAAGTGATAGACAACAAGTATTAAACAATCTTATTATTGATGGCTCAGGAATATTTGTAAAATTATCTTACGCCATTTTATTTCTGATTGTTATGTTGATAATTTTTTATTTTGCTAACAAAGCTCAATTATCTCCATGGGGAAGGATGATGAGAGCTATAAGAGACAATGAAACTGCTGCAAATGCAATGGGTAAAGATGTTGTAAAACAACATTTAATAATTTTTGTTATAGGGGCTGCAATTGTAGGCGTTGCGGGTGCAATGCTTGTTACTTTGGATGGATTATTTACTCCATCTGGATATAGACCACTTCGTTTTACTTTTATTATTTGGATTATGGTTATAGTAGGTGGTAGTGGTAATAATTTAGGTGCTATATTTGGTGGTTTTGTCATATGGTTTTCTTGGATTGAAGCAGCACCACTTACAACATTCATTATTAATCAACTTACAGTAGGATTAGAACCTACTAATGCTCTAAAATTACATTTACTTGATAGCGTTCCTTACTTTAGATACTTATTTATGGGTTTAATTTTATTATTAATTTTACGCTATAGACCTAAAGGAATTATACCAGAGAAAGTAAGGCACTCATAAAAAAACCCCAGCTAAAAGCTGGGGTTAAATTAAAATAATTTTTAAGTATTAAAGAGCGCCAACAGTAACGAATTCGCCACCACTAACTTCTAACTCTTTAAAAGCACCAGCTGCATCACCTAATGCATTAAACTCTACGTCTGTTGCACCTTGGTAATCAATATCTTTACCAGCAGCTAACATTTGCAAGCCGTATGATAATTGACCAGGATTAATTACGATACCTGGAGCATTAGATACTTTAGCAATATTTTTTAAGATTGATTGTTTATCAGCAGATCCACCAGCTTGAATTGCAAGAGCAATAATTGCTGCAGCATCATAAGATTCACCAACATAAGGTGCGCTTCCATCCATGCCATTAGCAGCTGCTAATTCACCAAATTTAGCTGAACCTTTTGAAATAGCACCTGGCATAGAACCAAATGATCCTTCTAAGTCTGCACCAATATTATCTACAATTGATTGACCTATCATACCATCAGAAAGAACAAAAGTGTCAAATGCACCTGAATCTAAAGATGCTTCGATCATTCCTTTTCCACCATCATCAATATAACCAATTACTAATAAAGCATCACCACCAGCTGATGCAAGAACACCAACTTCTGATGAATAATCAGCTTTACCATCTTCGTGTGCAGCAGATGCTGTAATAGTTCCACCACCACGAGCAAATGAAGCTTCAAATACTTCAGCTAAACCTTTTCCGTAGTCATTGTTAGTATACGTTACAGCTATACTTTCAATTCCTCTGCTTAAAGCAAGTTTAGCTAATACTTGACCACCTTTTGCATCAGATGGGGCAGTACGCCAAAAAGTTCCATTATCAGGAACCTTACTTAAACCTGGTGAAGTTGCAGATGGAGATACCATTAAGATACCATTTGGTACTGCAACATTTGCATTAATCGCACCTGTTACACCTGAGCAGTCAGCACCCATAATAGCAGTTACACCTTGTGCAACTAGATCTTCAGCAGCGGCAGTTGCAGCAGCAGAGTCTACACAAGTTGAGTCAGCTTCTAAGATAGTAATTGATTCACCACCTAAAAGATTTCCAGAGTTTGATGCTTCATCAAATGCCATTCTAGCACCATCTCTCATAGCAGGAGTTAAAGATTCAATTGGTCCTGTAAAACCAAGAATAATTCCTACTTTAATTTCTGCTAATGCAGCAGTCGTTACAGTCGACAAACTTACAATAACAGCTAGAAGTAATTTTTTCATATTTCCTCCAAAAAGTATACTTTTTATATATGGTACCTCATATACTAGTTCCAAAAATCAATCATGCAGTTTTTTTATAAAAATACTCAAGATTTTAGCCAAAAACCATAAATTGACTTCATTTGCCTCACCGGATAAAGACCAAAGGTATGTCAATTGGAATTTTAGGTGGAGGAGTTTGGGGTAGTGCACTTGCCCGAGTACTAAGTAATAATAAAGTTATTATTTATGCTCGAGATGAAAAAATTGTCAAATCAATAAATGAACATAAAATTAATCCAAAATTAAAATACAGTTCATTTAATGAAAATGTCACTGCCACTACCTCTTTAAAAGAAATTAGAAATGTTAAATTTTTATTTATAACTTTACCTGCTCAAAATATTAGGGAGGTAATTAAAGCTTCATCGTTACATAATAAAAATCATCATATTATTATATGTTCTAAAGGCATTGAAATATCTTCATCAAAATTTTTAACAGATGTATTTAAAGAAATCATGCCGTTTAAATCAATGAGCATTTTATCTGGCCCATCTTTTTCAAATGAAGTATCTCAAAGTTTACCAACTGCAGTAACCCTTGCAACAAAAGATAAAAAAGATTTTGAGAATATTTCTAAACTTATACCTAGCAAGGAGTTTAGAATTTATTATTCAAATGATTTAATCGGAACGCAAATAGGTGGTGCATTAAAGAATATATATGCAATAGCAGCTGGTATTGCAGAAGGATTGAATTTAGGCGAAAATGCTAAAAGTGCACTTATATCTAGATCCTTTGCAGAAATGACAAGGTATGCAAAAAAATTTAAAGCTGATAAAAATACATTATTTGGTTTATCTGGGCTTGGTGATCTAATTTTAACATGTAGTTCTAAAAATTCTCGTAATACACAGTTTGGTATTAAATTAGCTTCTTCAAAATATGATAATTTTTTAGATCTTTTAAAATCGCAAGAAGTAACAGAGGGTTATTATACAGCTAAAGCAGTCTATAATATTTCACAAAAAAAAAATATTGATATGCCAATTATGGAGTCTGTATACAATATACTTTATAAGCAACATGATTTAAAAGAAGAATTAAGTAATTTACTGAGTAGACCAATAACAGAAGAAAAAATTTAATTCGATGACAAAGAAAATATTTTATAACTTAGATACAAGCTGGGTGAACAATACACAAATTAATTTGAGTGCTGTAGAGCGTCGAACATTTACCTTAACTAAAAGAAGAACTGTAAAAAAGGAATTTCAAGTTGCTTGGTTGTTAAAAGCTATTACTTTAATTGATCTTACTACACTAAGTGGCGACGACACTTTTGGAAAAGTTGAAAGACTGTGTAATAAAGCTCTTAATCCCATTGATGATTATATTCTTCAGGATTTAGGACTAGAAAATAATGCAGTAAGAGTAGGAGCTGTGTGTGTCTATCACCATCTA
This sequence comes from uncultured Alphaproteobacteria bacterium, assembly GCA_902623585.1. GTDB lineage: Bacteria > Pseudomonadota > Alphaproteobacteria > HIMB59 > CACPNW01. The sequence goes on from CACNUO010000001.1 coordinate 178,603, forward strand.
ATAAAAGATTGTACAAAACTAATTCAAAACAAAATCCCAATTGCAGCAGTTTCTACGGGTTTTCCTGCAGGTTTATCATCTTATACAACTAGAAAAAAAGAAATTTCTGACTCTATTAAAGATGGTGCTGATGAAATCGATATTGTTATAAATAGAGGATACGTTCTCCAAAATAATTGGAAAAAATTATATGATGAGGTTCGCGGTTTTAAAGAAACTGCAGGTAAAACAAAAATTAAAGCTATTCTTGGTGTTGGCGATCTTGAGACTCTTCGAAATGTAGCAAAGGCATCTTTAGTTTGTATGATGGCTGGTGCTGATTTTATTAAAACATCAACAGGAAAAGAAAGTATAAATGCTAACTTAAATAATAGTCTTGTCATGTTGAGAATGATTAGAGATTTTTATACAAAAACTGGAAAAAAGATTGGTTTTAAACCTGCAGGCGGAATATCAACATCAAAATCTGTTTTAGAATTTTTAATATTGGTTGCTGAAGAGCTAGGATTTGAATGGGTTAATCCTAAATTATTGCGAATTGGTGCTTCTAGTTTATTAATTGATATAGAAAGACAACTCTATCACTACACTAGTGGCAGGTATGCAAATAAAGAGAAACTTGCAATAGGATAATATGGATAAAGTTATTAAAAATTTTCAAAATATATCTTATGGGCCAGCACCAGAAGACAGCAAAGAAGTTAATAGTTGGATAAAAAATTTAGAAAATCCAAATAATCATTTTATTAATGGTAAATTTGTAAAATCGTCTAGCTCAAAAAAATTAAATGTAATTAACCCTTCTACAAATAAAAAAATTGCAACATTATCTGTTGCTTCAAAAAAAGATGTTAATGCTGCAATCAGTGCTGCCAAAAAAGCTCATATCAAATGGTCAAAACTTTCATCTTTTGATCGATCAAAATATTTATATGCTCTCGCACGTCTAATACAAAAAAATTCTAGGTTTATTTCTGTTTTAGAAACCATTGATAATGGTAAGCCAATAAGAGAAACAAGAGATATAGATATTCCACTAGTTGCAAGACATTTCTACTATCATGCTGGATGGGCTGCAAGGAATACAAATAATTCTGATAACTCTATTGGTGTTGTAGGACAAATTATACCGTGGAACTTTCCATTATTAATGTTAGCGTGGAAAATTGCTCCTGCAATTGCTCTTGGAAATACAGTAGTCTTAAAGCCCGCAGAATATACTTCTTTAACAGCGCTTTATTTTGCTGAACTTTGTGAAAAAGCTAAAATTCCACAAGGTGTAATAAATATTATTACAGGAGATGGTTCTACTGGCGAACATATAACATCACATAAAGATATTAAAAAAATTGCCTTTACTGGATCAACTGAAGTTGGAAAGAAAATAATTCAAACAAATACTAATCCAGATAAAAAAATGACAATGGAACTTGGTGGTAAATCGCCTTTTATTGTTTTTGAAGATGCAGATTTAGATAGTGCTGTAGAAGGTGTTGTTGATGCGATTTGGTTTAACCAAGGCCAAGTATGTTGTGCAGGATCGAGACTCTTAGTACAAGAAAGTATTGAGAAAAAATTTATCCAAAAACTTAAGAAAAGAATGGAAAAACTTCGGGTTGGTGATCCATTAGATAAGTCTATTGATATTGGAGCTATAGTTGCGCCTGCCCAACTTAAAAAAATTAATTCTTTAGTAAATAAGGCACAAAAGGATGGAAATAAATTATGGCAGCCTTCATGGTCATGTCCAACAAATGGTTTATTTTATCCTCCATCTTTATTTACAAATGTAACACCGTCATCTTTTATTGCTCAAGTAGAAATATTTGGACCAGTTTTAACAACAATGACATTTAGAACACCTAGTGAAGCTGTATCCATTGCTAATAATACGCCTTACGGACTTGCAGCAAGTATTTGGTCTGAAAATATTAACTTAGCTTTGGATATTGCTCCAAAAGTAAAAGCTGGAGTTATCTGGATAAATTCTACAAACTTATTTGATGCTGCGTGTGGTTTTGGGGGATACAAAGAAAGTGGTTTTGGAAGAGAAGGTGGTTCAGAAGGTATTAGAGCATATTCAAAATTACCACTTCCTCTTTCTCAGTCAAAAAGAGGAAAAAAATTATTTAAAGGTCAATCATCTAATTCTATAGATAGAACTCCTAAATTATATATTGGAGGTAAGCAAAAAAGACCTGATAGTGGTTATTCCTTTTCCTCTTATGATGTCCATAATAATTTTATTTGTGATGTTCCAAATGCAAATCGCAAAGATGTAAGAGATACAGTCGAGACTGCTTCAAAAGCAGTTAGCAAATCTTCTACTAATTTTAATAGAGCTCAAATTCTTTATTACTTAGCTGAAAATTTACAAGATCGAAAAAATACCTTTTCTAGTTTACTATCATCTCTAATTGGTATTTCACAAAAAGATGCCGAAAAAGAATTTGATCAATCAATTGAAAGATTATTTTATTATGGTGCTATGGCTGATAAGTTTGAAGGCTCCATACATAATCCCCCTATAAGAGGTTTAACATTAGCTGTTAAAGAACCTATAGGTGTTATCGCAAATATTTTAAATGATGATTATCCACTATTAAGTTTAATAACTACATTAGGGGCAAATTTTGCAGCAGGAAATGCTAGTATTATTGTTCCAGGTCAAAATACGTCTCTTTTAGCAACAGAATTATATCAACTACTTGAAACTTCTGATGTTCCAGCTGGGTATATTAATATCCTTACAACTAAACAAAATAGTTTGAATAAAATCTTATCCGAACATGAAAATATTGATGGTATTTGGTTTTTTAGTGAAAATAATAATGAGCGTCTGAAGGTTATTCAAAGCACAACATCAAATTTAAAAAGAACTTGGTGTCCACAATCAAAAAATCTTGATTGGTCTTCTAAAGAAGAAGATTTCTTAGAAGAGTTTTTATATCAAAGTACACAAGTAAAAAATATTTGGATCCCTTACGGAGAGTGATATACTAAAAATATGTTAATCAACGTCGATCCTATTTTAAGTCCTGATATATTAAAAACATTACGTGAAATGGGTCATGGTGATAGACTCGTTATATCTGATATTAATTATCCTGCTCATTCGAACCACAATAGAGTTCACCGATTAGACGGCCTTGATATGACAACTGTTATGAGAGCTGTTTTATCTGTTTTTCCATTGGATAGTTTCGTAGACTCAGCTGTTCACCGAATGGAAGTTGATAATCAACCAGATGAAATTAATGATGCAAATAAAGAAGTAATTGATGCAATTAAGGAAGTATCAGGAGATCATTGGAAAATTGGTTCATACGAAAGACAAGAATTTTATAAGCAATCAAGATCAACCTATGCATATATTACAACAAGTGAAAGACGACCTTACTGTAATTTTATTTTAACAAAAGGTGTTATTAAGCCAGATGGTACTGTTTGGATAATCGATAAATAATTATGTCGATTAGTATTCTTGGTATTTTTGTTGCTGATCTCGTTTTTTTTGGAGAAAAAATTCCTGTTGAGGGAGAAACTATTCTTGGTAAAAATTTTGTTATTGGTCCTGGTGGCAAAGGATCAAACCAAGCAGTAGCTGCAGCTAAGGCTGGTTCAAAAACTTTTTTTATTTCAAAGATTGGTGATGATCAATTTGGATCGATGGCAACAGAGATTTATGAAAATTCTGGTGTTGATTATAGTAATGTAATTATTTCAAAAGATCATTCGACTGGTGCTGCAGGCATACTTGTAAATGAAGGAACTGGAGCCAATGCTATTAATGTTTTTCCGGGTGCAGCAGGTGCAATTACAATTGAAGATATAGATATAGCAGAAGACGCAATTAAAAACTCAAGTATATTTCTTACACAACTAGAGGCACCAAAGGATGTCGTTACATATGCATTAAAAAAAGCACATAATTTAAATGTAAAAACAATTTTAAATCCTGCTCCAGCTTCTGAAATAGATGAATCTTTATTTTCTATGATTGATTATTTTACACCAAATGAAACGGAAGCAAGTTTTTATGTTGATCACAATGTTGAAACTCATGAGGATGCTGAAAAAGCTGCAATTCAATTATTAGAAAAAGGAATTAAAAATGTCGTTATTACTCTTGGAGAAAAAGGAGCTTTTTTTGCCAACAATGATGAAAAATTTTCATTACCTATAGCTAATCTTTCAAATCCAGTAGTTGATACTACTGGTGCTGGCGATGCATTTAACGCTGGTTTTGCTGTGGCACTTACCGAAGGTCAAAATATTAAAGATGCACTTAAATTTGCCAGTGCAACAGCTGGTTTATCAACGACGAAAATTGGAACAGCAAATTCCATGCCTTCTAGAGAGGAAATTGATAAACTTCTATAATTATTGTATAATAGAATCAGTATGCAATTATTTTTAGAAAGACTGATCTATTTTTGGGCTGGGATAACAGCTATTGGTCTTTTAATAGCTGTAGCTTACTGGGCAATCGCAACTATAATTTATGTTGCCTTTATCTCTCTTTTTGTTGCCATTGCAGCTACTATTTTCTATCATTTTTATTGGTCCAAAAGAGATAATTAATAGTCTATAAATACCAATAAGGTTATTTATCAGTGTCAAAATATATATTTTACGATTTAGAAACATCAGGAAGAGGTAAGAAAGAATATCCAACTGCCTTTGGTACTACTCCAAAATGGGAGCAGATAATGCAAATTGCTGCAATAGTTACTGACTCCAAGTTTAATCAAACAAATCAAAATATGAATGAGTTCTGCAGACCTCGAACATCAGTGATTTCTCAACCTGGTGCATTAATAACAACACTCAAAGGTATGAGAGAGGCACTTGATGCCCCACAGTCATCTTACGAATTAATGAAAAAAATTAATGAAACTTTTGATGAATGGAAAAAAGATGATCCAAGTTCTACTTTTATAGGACACAACATAATAGAGTTTGATGAACCAGTTCTCGAATATAATTTGTTTAGTCATATGTTTTATCCTTATGTAACAAGAAAGAGTAGGGGCGATACATTAAATTTAGCGAGAGGTTTATATGCCATCAACCCATCAAGTATAAAAACACCTTTAACAGAAAGAGGTAATCCTAGTTTTAAATTAGAAAAAATTGCCGAGATGAACAACTTGCCTGTTGAATTTGCTCACGATGCATTTTCAGATGTTAAGACATCCATCGCTCTGACAAAATATATTAACGAAGCAGACACAACTAATTGGAGTCAGCTTCAAATGACAATGAGTAAAGAAGATGCAATTGAATATATAAATAAAAATAAAGGTTTTTGTTTTATGACAAGCTTTGGAGGAAGAATTAAACTTCAAGCATTATCGATGGTATGTGAGTCACAATACAATGGTTGGTTTCATACAATTGATTTAGCTCATGATCCGACACCATTACTAGAAGCTAATTCTGAGGAATTTAAAAAACTGATTAAAAGAAAAAATAGATACGTCATTACTAATCAGCATCCTATTATTCTACCAGGCAAGATTGCTGCTAATTACGAACCTTACGATGAAATTGGTTCGGATGTTCTTAATGAAAGAGCAAAAATAGTTTTTAAAAATAAAGATTTAGCAGACAAGTTTAAACTTATGGAAATTGATAGGCGTATTGAAAAAGAAGACGAAAAATCTCAAGATAATGTATTTCCTGAAAGTGCAGCAAATGCTTTTCTTGATTTTAAACAATCAACAGAAATAGCTAAATTTCATGAACAGAATGACTGGAATGAAAAATATAAAATTGCTCTTTCAATTAAAGAGCCAAGAGCAAACTTTATTTTAAAAAGACTTATATTTGATGAAAGTCCAAAAACTCTATCAAACGAAGATTTTAAAATGATTCACCGGGAGTTACATGAAAGGTTAGTTATTAATCAGGAGAGGCCTTTTACGACAATACCAGAAGCAATGTCTCAAACTGATACAGAATTAGTTAAAATGGAAGAGAGTGATGATGAAAATAAAGCTCAAAAAATGCAAATTTTAAAAGATTACAATGTCTATTTAAATTTTATGGAGAAATATTATTCTAATAAAAATGCTGAACCCCTTCCAAGTGGTAAGGAACTGAGCAAAATAATCTTTGGTTAATGTTTGAGCTTCAATATTTTACTATTGGCATTGTCCAAGGTTTTACTGAATTTTTGCCAATTAGTTCTTCTGGGCATTTAGTTCTTGTAACAGAATTAACGAGTTGGCAAGATCAAGGTCTTTTTACTGATGTTGCTGTTCACGTTGGAACATTATTAGCAGTTATAATTTATTTAAGATCTCATATAACATCATTACTTAAAAGTTTTTTCTCTTTCCAGCTTACTCAAAATGATAATTTAATTAAAATTATTATTGCAACAATACCTGCAGTTATAGTTGGGTTTTTTATTTTTGATTTTGTTCAATTATATTTTAGAGATATCAAGGTTGTGGCAGTGACAAGTGTTGTTTTTGCTGCTCTATTATTTGTAGCAGATCATTTTAAGATGAAATTATCTTCCTGGGAGAATATGAGTTATGTGCAGGCCTTTATCATAGGTGTATTTCAGGTGCTGGCCTTTATACCTGGAGCAAGTAGAGCAGGTGTTACGATTACTGGAGCTCGTTTTTTAGGATTTAATCGATCATCTGCAGCAATTTTTTCTATGCTTTTATCTATTCCGATTATTTTAGCATCTTTAGTTTTAACAAGTTTAGACTTTCTAAGTAGTTCTCAAGTAAATATTAATTTATACCAATCTTTATTTGCAGCAATAGTTGCGTGTATTACTGCTCTAGTTTCAATTAACATCATGATGCGAATAATACAAAGTTCAACCTTTAATATTTTTATTATTTATAGAGTTTTACTAGGATTTATCTTATTATATTTTTATGCATAAAATATCTGGTGTCTTTAGTGCTGCACTAACACCTGTCAAAAATGATTTATCGATCAACAAAGATTTATATCTTCGTCATTGCCAATATTTAATGAGACAAGGACATGACGGCCTTGCAATATTTGGTACTACTGGAGAAGCTAATAGTTTCTCAGTTCAAGAAAAAAAAGATCATCTAGATTTTTTAGTATCAAATCGTATTGATCCAAATATCCTTATACTTGGAACAGGATCTTCATCCTTGAATGATGCAATTGATATGACTAAACATGCTGCTAGCCATAAGGTTAAAGCAGTTCTTTTACTTCCACCTTTTTATTATAAGAATGTTACAAATGAAGGTGTCATAAATTATTACCGTCACATAATTGAGAGAGTAGGAGACAGTGATTTACAATATGTTTTGTATCATATCCCTCAAAATTCTTACGTATCAATTGATTTTAAGATGATTGAAATTTTAATAAAACTTTATCCAAATAACGTCGTTGGATTAAAAGATTCAAGTGGGGACAGTGATAGAATGATGAAAGTTATAAAATATTTTAATGATTTTGCCGTATTTTGTGGTCATGATAGTTTAGCATTAAATATATGTAAGCGAGGAGGGGCAGGAGCAATTACAGCTGGTACTAATGTATGTGGTAAATTACTCAGCTTTATCTTAAAAAATCATAAAAATGAGAGTAGCATTAAAAATTTTGCGGATTTACAAAACCTGCTGCAACAAATTCGTCAAGTTATTACTTCGCATGAACCAATCAGTTTAATGAAAGCATATTTTTCAATTGTCGATAATATTCCTGATTGGAATAATGTTTTACCTCCACTTAAAAAAATTGAAGATCCTGCAAATCAAAAATTAGTATTAATATTAAAAGAATTAGTAAAAAAAATAAATCTGTTAATAGCGAATACGTGAGTTAAAATATTTCTTTGCTTGAGTTGCAATCAAATTTTGAACGGGTTTTAAAAAGACAGCAAAACCAATACAATCAGTAAAGAAGCCAGGTGTAATTAATAGTAATCCTGATATTAATAGAAAAATACCCCCTTTAATTTCTTCAGTGGGCATTACACCTTGAGATAAGTTTCGTTGTGCATCAAATAATAATTTTATCCCTTGTCTACGCACAAGAAATATTCCCACTAAAGCAGTAGTTAGTATGATTGCGATAGTATTTAAAATTCCAATATTGGAACCAATTGTTATAAAAATACTTATTTCTATTATTGGAATAATAATAAACGCTAGAAAAATCACTAACGTACTATACCAGTTTTTTCATCCTGAATGTTTTTTTCTATTTTATTTTCAAACTCTCTTAATCTTTTATAGACACTAGCTAATTCGATAATTGTTGGCCAAGCTCTAAATAAATATTGTAGTGAACCTTCTACTCTTCCAAAAGCTCTTATAATTTGTTGCATAACTCCTAGTGTCATGACACCTGCAACAATTGCTGGTGCTAAAAATATGTACGCTGCAAGTACGTTTGCTTGTAAATAAGCAAGTCTACCGATACTAAAATAAAGATAGTACAAATAACTTTTGAAGTGAATTTCTCTAACTCCTTGAAAAAGTTCTTCTAAAGATTTTGGTCTAATACTTCCATCATCTTCAGCAATAACCAAAATTTTTCTATAAGCAGCTTCTTTTTTTTGAAGATCATATTCGATACCCACTAATCTTAATAACCACGCTAGTACTATCATTAAAATCGTACCTCCTACTGCCCATATAAATGCTCCAGATACTAAACCATACTGCCAATCACCAAACCATAAGATCGGTATACCAACTGAAAGAGTCATTAAGAGAGGGAAAAACTCTATAAGTACTAGAACAGATTCAATTAAGCTCGTTCCAAGACCTTCCATAATTCTACTAAACTTTATGGTATCTTCTTGAACCCTTTGACTTGCTCCTTCAATAGTTCTCGCTTGATCATAAACACTATGGTACCACTCAACCATTGCTGTCCTCCATCTAAAAAGAAAATGGGAAGTTAGGAATGAAATTGCAAGTCCTAATGCAATTGAAATAGCAGCAAGTTGAGCAAAACTAAATAAAGCACCCATGTATTCTTGCATAGTTATAGCATTCGGTGTCCCAAGTGCTTTTTGGATCATGTCATAAAATTCACCAAACCATTCGTTGATCTGTACATCAATTTGAACTTGAACCCATATAGAAGTAAGAATGACTACAGAGCCTACATAAGCCCAGACATACCATTTTGGTTCAGTGAAAAATTTAAACATTTTATATATATATGTTCAATTAGATTTTAAAAAAGAAGGCAGGTATTAATTATTTCTTCTTTTGACGCTTTTTGTTTCTTCTATATTTAGAGCCTCTTTTACGTCTGCCTCTATGTTTTTTTGGATATCCCATAATGTAGATACGGTATACAAAAATAAAAAATTAAGTCAAAGACTAATAATGCCAATCTTTAGCTTCATTAAATAAAAAATCCCTAAAAACTTCAAGTCTTCTATCGTTTTTAAAAGATTCAGAATAAACAAAGTATGTTTGATAAGACGGACCTTCTAAGTTTGGCAGAACACGTACAAGCTGAGGCTTATCTGCAACCATGTAATCAGGTAAAGATGCTAAACCTCCACCTTTTTCAATTGCAAGTGACATCGCGTAAATACTATTTACTCTAAATTTAGGTCGTCTTTTTGTTCCTTCTTTTCCAATTTTTAATATCCAATCAATATTAGATACCGGAGAAGGTAATCCAGCTCCAAAACAAATTAAATCATGTTTATCTAAATCATTTACATTTCTTGGTATTCCACTTTTTTGTAAGTAATCTGAAGAACCGTAAATGTGGTTATGAAAATTAACAAATTTTTTAAAAATTAAATTTGCCTGTGTTGGTTTCTTTACTCTAACTGCAACATCAGCAACTCTTGCAGATAAATCAACTTCTTCATCACTCATAATTAAATTTACATCTATCTCTGGATATTGATTAGCAAATTTAGTTATTCTTGGTGTGAGCCAAGCCGATCCAAAACCAACAGTTGTGCTTACGGTTAATTTTCCTACTGGTTTAGTTTTTTTATCTAATAATTTTTTTTCAAAATCAGAAATTGAAAAATTTATTTGATTTACAGTATTAAATAAATTTTCACCTTGTTCTGTTAACCTTACACCTTTTTGATGTCTTATAAATAAAGGTGTCTTTAAATCATATTCGAGATCTTGTATTTGTCTACTAAGTGCAGATTGACTAATATTTAGTTTAGCACTTGCCTTAGAAATGCTTCTTGAAATTGCAATTTCGTAAAATGATTTTAATTTATCCCAGTCCATTATCTTAAGGAATTTATAATTTTATTATAGTTATTTTGATTTTGAGATAATAAATAAGAACCTACTGCTAACACATCAGCTCCATTATCTTTACATATTTTTGCATTTTCATTATTAATTCCACCATCAACAGCTATCTCATAGTTATAATTATTATTTATTCTAATTTCATCTAAATCTTTAATTTTTTGCACTTGATCATGCATAAATTTTTGACCGCCAAAACCAGGTGTGACTGTCATAACTATTATTTGTTGAACTTTACTAAATAAATGATCAATATTTGCAATTTTTACATCAGGGTGTATGGCAATTCCTGCTTTAATTTCAGCATCACTTATTATTTTAATAATTTCTTCTGGGTTATCATCAGCCTCAGGGTGAAAAGAAATGATATCTGAGCCAACTTCTACAAAATCATTAATATATTGCTTTACTGGTTTAATCATAAGATGCACATCTAAAATTTTAGAGGTAACCCTTCTTAATGATTTAACTATATTTGGTCCAAAAGTAATATTGGGGACATAGTGGCCATCCATTATGTCTATATGAATATAATCAGCGCCATTCTTGTCTAAAAGTTTAACTTCTTCTTCTAATTTGAGTATATCAGCTGATAATATAGATGGTGAAATTTTTATCATTTTAAAATAGATATATAATATATAAATAAACATTCATAATGAATTCTATTGTTCAAAAACCCTGGGGATACTATGAGATTTTAAAATCTGGTAAAAAATTTCTTGTTAAAAAACTTTTTATTAAACCAGGAGAAATGCTGTCTTTACAAAATCACGAGCATCGTTCTGAGCATTGGCTCGTTGCACAAGGTGAAGTTGAGGTTACTTTAGATAAAAAAACTATAAATCTTGTAGAAAATGAAAATATTTTTATTCCTAAAGGCGCCCTTCATAGAATTGCTAATAAAGGTTCTAAAGATTTAATAATCATAGAAATGTGGTACGGTGAAATACTCGATGAAAATGATATAAAAAGATATGATGAGAATTATAATATAATCTAATGTTAATTAATACTCCAATCTCCTTAGGCGAATTAGTAGATAAAATATCTATTTTAATGATTAAAAAGAAAAACATCTCTGATTCAATAAAACTTCAACATGTAAATAAAGAATTAGAATTTCTTCAGAAAACATTAAAGAAATATATTTCTGAAGATGAAATAAATGACTTTCTTCTAAAGCTAGTAAATATAAATTCTAAATTGTGGGATATAGAAGATGATATTAGAGAATGCGAAAGAAAAAAATTATTTGATCAAACATTTATTGATCTAGCAAGAAGTGTCTATTTTACCAATGATGAAAGAGCAAAAGTAAAAAATTATATTAATAAAACTTTTGGCTCTGAATTAGTAGAGGTTAAATCTTATGAGGAATATTAATTAATACATCCTTGAAACGCTTTTTGAAACAAGGGATACTAATTTTTCTTTGTAAATATTATCTTTAAATATATCAACTGAGTCTATAGCTACATTTGAGAAATGATTTGCTCTTGTAAGAGTATCTTCAATACATTGATATTTATTAATTATTTCTAATGCCATTTCAAAATCGCCATCATTTTGATTAAGATCAGATATTGTTCTTTCCCAAAATTTTTTTTCTTTATCATTTGATCTTCCGTATGCTAATATTATTGGAAGAGTAATTTTACCTTCTTTAAAATCATCACCAGTATTTTTTCCTAATATTTTTTTGTTTGAAGAATAATCAATAGCATCATCAATTAATTGAAAAGTCATCCCAAAGTTTGTTCCAAATGATTTTAATGCATTAACCTCAGCTTCTGTTCCAAGAGCACTAATTGATCCAACTTCACATGCTGCACTAAATAAAGAAGCAGTCTTTGCATTTACAACTTCAAAATAAATATTTTCATTTATTTCTAAATTTTTATCATTAGCAAGTTCTAAAACCTCTCCTTCAGAAATTACTACACTAGTATCAGCTAAAATTTTTAATGTTTCAGTGTTGCCATATTTTGTCATTAATTGGAAAGCCCTACTGAATAAAAAATCACCAACTAATACACTTGTTTTATTTTTCCATCTCTCATTTGCTGTAGGTTTTCCTCTTCTTTGTTTACTTTCATCTATTACATCATCATGTAATAGTGTTGCTGTATGAATAAATTCTACTGCTGCAGATAGACCGATATGATTCATTTTATTTTCAATTTCACTAGTTCCATTTCTTGTCATATGAAAACTTGAAACAGTTAAAAGAGGTCGTAATCGCTTTCCCCCTGACAAGATAAGGTATTTTCCAACTTCATGAACTAAAGGTACATTGCTATCTAGTTTATCAAGGATTATAGTATTTACGGATACCAGGTCTTCTTTGCATAAATCTGTTAATTCTCTGATTTTATCTTCAAATGAAAAATCTTTTTTTCTAAGTGGAAGAACATTATCCATATTGTTTAACTATTAGAATATTATGTTAATTCATTAACTTAATTGACGCACTTAAACTCAAATTACTAAAATTACAAACAAATGCTACATAACGCTTTAAGAAAAGATTAACATTTGTTATTAGATATTATGTTTAAAAGATTATTTTCGAAGAGTACTACAATACCGGTTTTACGTTTATCTGGCATTATATCATCACAGTCGGGCTTAACAGGCTCTGGTTTAGCAATAAATAATTTAGAAAAGTTAATTGATAAGTTATTTGCTGATAAAAAATCTCCTGTTGTAGGTTTGGTCATTAATTCACCTGGAGGTTCTCCTACACAATCCTCTTTAATAGCAAAAAGGATCATTGATCTGGCAAAGGAAAAAAACAAAAAAGTATTAGCATTCATTGAAGATGTTGCAGCTTCTGGTGGTTATTGGTTAGCATGTGCTGCTGATGAAATATATATTGATCAAAACTCTGTTATTGGATCAATAGGTGTTATTTCACCAGGTTTTGGTTTTGTTGATCTTTTAAAAAAAGTTGGAATAGAAAGAAGAGTGTATACATCTGGAAAAAGTAAAAGTTTTCTTGATCCTTTCAAAGAAGAAAAACAGGAAGACATTGATAGATTAAAAAATATTCAAGAACAAATTCATGATAATTTTATTAATTATGTAAAAGATAGAAGAGGTTCAAAACTCGATCAGAATAAATTAGATGATATCTTTTCTGGTTTATTTTGGGTTGGTAATAAAGCTATCGATTTAGGTTTAGCAGATGGTATTGGTGCAATAAAACCAATTTTAGAAAAGAAGTTTGGAAAAAAAATTAAAATTAAAATAATCAGTCAAAAAAAATCATTTTTACAACGTAGGTTTTCTTCTTCAATATTTAATTCTGATGAAATTTTAAATAAAATTGAAGAACGAATTATGTTTTCTAGGTTTGGTTTGTAATGAAATTTCTAGTTTTATTTGTAATTTTAGCTTCTATTTTATTAATTTTAAGATTTAAGAAAAAAAAACAAGACAAATTCACTAATAATAAAGTAAATAATGACTCAGTAATCGATTTAGAGAAAGATCCAAGAACGAAAGAATATAAACCAAAAGATTAAGAGTTATATGACTGCACAAACAATGGAAGAGTTAGTTTCTCTTTGTAAAAGAAGAGGTTTTCTATTTCAATCAAATGACATCTATGGCGGTATTAAGGGGTTATATGATTATGGACCAATGGGAGTCGAGTTCAAAAATAATCTTAAACAAGCTTGGTGGAAATCAATGGTATATGAACGAGATGATACCGAAGGTTTGGATGCCTCAATTTTAAGTTCTCCAGTAGTTCTAAAACATTCAGGCCATGAAGATACTTTTACCGATCCTCTCGTTGATTGTCGGGCATGTAAGTCAAGGTGGAGAGCAGATCAATTATTTGAAAATAATAAATGCCCAAATTGTAAATCGGAAGATCTTACTGAGCCAAGACCTTTTAATTTAATGTTTAAAACTGCAATTGGACCAGTAGATGATGGTTCGTCATTCGCATATTTAAGACCAGAAACATGTCAGCAAATTTTTACTAATTTTAAAAATATATTAGATTCAACTTCTAGAACTATTCCTTTTGGTATCGCACAAATGGGAAAAGCATTTAGAAATGAAATAACACCTCGTAATTTTATTTTTAGAGTTAGAGAGTTTGAACAAATGGAATTAGAGTTTTTTGTTAAACCAGGTACTGATGATGAATGGCATGAATATTGGATAAATAAGAGAATAGAATGGTGGGTTAATCAAGGCATAAAAAAAGAAAATTTAAAAAAAATTGAAGTAGAAAAAAATGAACTAGCTCACTACTCAAAAAGAACCGTTGATATCAATTATGTGTTTCCTCACGGTGAAGAGGAACTAGAAGGGGTAGCCAACAGAACTGACTTTGACTTAGGTTCTCATACTAAAAATCAATATGATTTTAAAATTACATCAGAAGTTATGAAAAACTCCTCTTCAACTACAAAACTAGCTGTTCAAGATTTAGAAGAAAAAAATTGGTATATTCCTTACGTAATTGAGCCATCAGCTGGTGTTGATAGGGGAGTTCTTGCTTTGTTAAATGAAGCTTATCGTGAAGAAAATGTAGATAAAGATAATAAAAGAATTCTTTTATCTCTAAAACCTCATCTTTCACCTATTAAAGCCGCAGTTATTCCTCTCAAAAAGAATAATGAGGAATTAGTTAATTTATCTAAAGAAATAAAATCTAATCTACAGAAATTGGGATTAGGTAGAGTTGTTTTAGAAAATTCAGGAAACATTGGTAAGAATTATAGAAGACATGATGAAATAGGAACACCAATTTGTTTAACTGTAGATTTTGAAACTCTAGAAGATAAAAGTGTTACTGTTAGGGATAGAGATACTATGAAACAGGAGAGAGTTTCTATCGAAAATTTATCTGAATATTACAAAAAATATTTTAATTAATATAATTGTATGAAAAAAGTTAGTGATATTCATGCTATAAAAATTATTTTTTTTATAACTGCTTGTTATGTAGGTTTATGGGCTATTAGGATCCCTACCATAAAGGATCAACTTCAAACTGATTATGTTGGTGTTGGTTATATTATGTTATCATTTGCAATTGGTTCAATTGTTGCAATGATTTTTGCAAATGCTCTTATTCTGAAAACTTCTACAAAATCTATTTTAACATGCACCTTAATTGCTGAAGGTTGTTTGTGGTTGCCAGTACCTTTCATTCAAGAGCTATGGCTTTTTATGGTTTTCTCATTTGTTTTTGGTATGAGTTATGGTGCATTCGAAATAGCATGCAATGTTTATGCATCAAATTTAGAAGTTAGAGAAAAAAAATCAATGATGTCAGGCTTTCATGCATTTTGGAGTCTTGGAGTTTTATTTGGATCTCTAATTACAAGCTTTTTACTAGAGTGGAATTATTCTTTTATTTTTAATATACTTTTGTATGTCATCATTCTTCTTCCTTTGAGTTTGTATTTTGTACTTTGTTTAGAGTCACGAGTTGAAACAAAATCAGAAGACTCCAGTAAAAAAAATATATTTTTTATTTGGCCCTTATTGATTTTTTTATTAGCATTAATTGCAATGGCAAATGCTTTAACGGAAGGAAGTGTTGATGCATGGGGAGCTCTCTATATGAGAGATTTTATTCAAGTTGATGGTTTCTATATCGGCTTAGCAACTCTAAGTTTTAATATTTTTATGGTTATCGGAAGATTTAGTGGTGATTGGGTAAGAGATAAAATTGGAGTTTTTCTTTTGATTTTCTTTTTATTTTTATCGACGATTATAAGTTTAATAATTTTATCTAATTTCAGCAGCATTTATGCAGCTATTATTGGTTTTTCATTATTAGGTATCGGAGCATCCTCAATTGTTCCTATCGCATATAGTTTAGCTGGAAAAATTGAGGGAATTGACAGTGGAGTAGGCATAACAATAATTTCAATTGCAGTTTATGGAACATTTATAGGGGCTCCAGCATCATTAGGATTTATAGCAAACAACTATGGAATTAATAATATATTTATTCCAATGCTAATAATTTTTATGATTTTAATAATTCCTGTAAGTTTTTATAGAAAAAAATTTTCAGTTTAAAAAATCAAAGGATAATGAATCATTAATTACTAAATTTTGATTTTTATTTTTTATTTCATTAACAAAATTAATATTTAATGCTGCAAAAATATTTGAATTTGCTTTTGATACAATTGTACCTATTTTTTTATTATCTACTATCAACTCATCTCCCTCTAGCACATCTCCACTTTTTATTTTTAAAGCGTAAAGTTTTTTCTTGAGTAATCCACGGTATTTCATCCTTGCAGTAATTTCTTGACCCACATAGCATCCTTTATCCCAATCAATAGCATTTAAATTATCAAAATTATTTTCTAATAATAAAGATTTATTTTCTAAAATATCAAATGGTGAATAGGGTGTTGTATGATTAATTAAAATTTCATGATATTCTGTTTCATTAATTTCTTTCAATCTCTCTTTTTCAATTAAAATTTTTTTATTCGTTATAAGTTTTTTACCTAAGTTGATATTTCTAGGATCATTTAAATAAACATTATAATCACCCTTATAATCTATATTAAATAATGAATAAGAATTAAGATTATTAATTTCTTTAATTTCTAAATCAGAGCGAAGTTTATAAATTTTTAATCGTCCTATTAAATTACTATAAAATTTATCATTAGTTTCAAAAATATAGTTTCCATTGATATTGAATATAAAAAAATCAGCTAAAAATTTACCTTGAGGTGTTAATAGACATGAATAAATAATTGATCCATCGTTACATTTTTCAATGTCATTAGTAATTAAATTTTGAATAAATGATTTACTATCTTTTCCAGAAATCTCAAAAAATCTTGAATTCAGATGATGAAAAAAGTATTTATCTTTCATAATTATCTAAATATATATTGAATATGTTAAAAGTGTAATATTTCTGTGAAAATTCTAGTTATTTCGTCAAATCTTATTGGAGATACAATTCTATCAACTGGAGTAATAAATTATTTTAGTAATAAATATCCTGAAACTAAATTTACATTTGTAATTGGTCCATCTGCTAAATCAATTTTCAAAAACTTTAAATCTGTAGAAACCATAATCACTGTTTCAAAAAAAAAATACAATATGCATTGGTTAGATATAATTTCTAATTGTTATGGAAAGAAGTGGGATATAATTATTGATTTTAGAAGTTCATTATTATCATATTTTTTAAAACATAAGCAAAAATTTATTTTTAAAAAAAAATCTAATCTCAATCATGTTCAGCAATTATCTAATTACTTTAAATTTGATTGTTCAGATTTGTTCATTGAGACAAATACAGAAGAAGAAGAAATAGCTACAAAACATTTGTCCGATGAATTTAAATATTTTGTTATATTTCCAGGTGGAAATTGGAAACCAAAAATTTGGAGTATTAAAAATTATAATTCACTATTAATCAAAATTTTATCTCAAAATAAAAATATTAAATTTATTTTAGTTGGTTCAAAGTCAGAAGAAGAAATTTATTTAAATGAATTAACAAAAAATATTGATAGTAAAAATATAATTAATTTATTTGGTGCATCATTGACTCAAACTGCTGCTTATATGAAGAAATCAAAATTATTTATTGGAAATGATTCAGGATTATCACATATGGCTTCAGCCACAAAATTAAAGTCTATAGTATTATTTGGCCCAACAAATGATATGATTTATGGTCCATTTATGCAAGACTCACAAGTTATAAGAACAAATGAAAGCTATGACTATTTTAAAAGTATAAATATTGATAAAACAAAGTCCTATATGGACTCTATAAGCGTAGAAAAGATTTATTTTACATTACAAAAAAATAATTATTGTGAATAAAAATATTGAAATAATTCAGCCTGATGATTGGCATGTACATTTTAGAGAAGGCGACATGTTAGAAATGGTTACTAATTTTTCCTCAAGAATAAATAATAGATGTGTGGCAATGCCAAATACAGAAATTCCCATAACAGATACTAATAAAGCCTCTGCTTATAAAGAGCTTTTAAATAAAGCATCTAGTAATAATTTTGAACCACTTATACCTTGTTATTTAAATGAAAATTTAGATTTAGACGATTTTAGAAAAGGTATGCAAAATAAAGTTTTCTTTGGGTCTAAACTTTATCCTTCAAATGCAACTACAAACTCAAGTCATGGAGTGAGTGACATTTCAAAAATCTTTAAATTTTTAGAGATTTTAGAAGAAGAAAAAAGTCCATTACTAATACACGGTGAAAAAGTTGCTGAGAATATTGATATTTTTGATAGAGAAAAATATTTTATAGATGATGAATTAAGCATTATTAGAAAAAAATTTCCCCTTTTAAAAATCACACTTGAACATGTATCAACTTCATATGGAGTTAATTATGTAAAAGAAAATGAAAATATTGCAGGAACAATTACACCTCACCACATGCTTTTAACAAAAAAAGATGTATTTCATGATGAATCTATTAATCCCCACCATTTTTGTATGCCAGTTGTTAAAAACGAAACAGATTTAATAGAACTAAGAAAAGCTGCATGTCACAATAATTCTAAATTTTTTTTAGGTACTGATTCAGCTCCACATCCAATTCAAGAAAAAAAACCAGATATGTCATCTAAGCCAGGAATATTTTCATCTCCTTGCTCAATAGAACTATATGCAGAAATTTTTGACCAAGAAAATGCAATTGATAAGTTAGAGATATTTTGTTCAATCAATGGTGCAAAACATTATAGTTTTCCAATTAATAATAAAAAAATTAAATTAGAAAAAAAAGAATGGATTATGTCAGAATTATCTAGTTATAATGATATTCAGGTTAAGAATTTTTATGCTAATAAAAAAATTAATTGGAAAGTAGTTCATTAATCTTTATATAAAAATTAATGTCATTAGGAACAAAAATCTATACTTGGCTTAAGGGAAATTTAGTTGGTAGTGATGATTTAGGGAATAAATATTACTCTAACTCTAAAGATTTTAAAGATTTAAAAGCAAAAAGATGGGTAATTTTTAATGGTGAAATAGAAGCATCAAAGATACCGCCGCACTGGCATGCTTGGCTTCACAAATCTATTGAAAACCCTCCAATTGACTATTCACATAAATACAAATGGCAAAAAAATCATAAACCAAATATGACTGGTACTAGTGATGCATATTTCCCATCATCTCATCCTCTTTCAAAAAATTATGACCCAGAAAAAAAAGAAGAAGAATATAAATCTTGGACTCCTAATTAGAGTAACATTTTTTTTTCTCCTACCGTTAACTGTTTCTGCTGAGACTATTGAAAAAAAGTATGCCTCGTTCAAGTTATTAAACAAGACTACTAATAAAGTTTCTACTAAGAATATTTTGGTAAGTTCGAAAATATCATGGGAAACTTTAAATATTGAAGTTTTGTATTGCGGTAGCACTCCTCCAACTGAAATTCCTGAAAATTATGTTTTGATAGATGTCTATGATACTATCAATAATGAAAATACTAATATTTATAAAGGCTGGATGATTTCTTCTTCCCCCGATGTTACTCCGTTAGAAAATCCTATTTATGATCTTTGGTTAGTTGATTGTAGTAACGATAAGACTTCTTGAAAATTAATAACTTCCTTGAAACAACATTCAATCTCTAAACTTTCTTTTAGTTTTTTTTCATAAATTTCAGTTTCTATCTCATACGCTCCAAACTGAACTAAATGAGGATTGAAAAACTGTGAATCTAAAATGGAAAAATTATTTTTTTTCAATATTGCCAATAAATAAAGTAGACAAAACTTACTTGTATTGGTCTTTAAACTAAACATACTTTCACCAAAAAAACATGATCCTATATGTAAACCGTATAAACCACCAATTAGATTATTATCTTCATAACATTCTACACTGTGACATTTTCCTATTTTGTATAATTCAATATATGTATCTAAAATAATTTCATTAATCCAAGTATCTTGATTTTTTCTTTTAATATTTTTGCATAACTCTATAACTTTTGCAAAATTTTGATCAATTTTAAAATTATATTTTGTTTTTTTAAACTCACTAAAAAGTTTCTTTGGATAATGAAAATTTGAAATTGGAATGATAAATCTTAATATGGGTTTATAAAATTTTATTTCTTCAGAGTACTTACTATCAGCCATTGGAAAGTAAGCTTTTTTATAAAGTTCTATTAAGCTGTTTAAATCAATTATTTTATTCAATTAAATTTGACATAAAATTAATGTTGTAACTTCCTCTTTTAAACTCATCAGTTTGAATAATTTTTTGATGTAGTTGAATATTAGTATTTATTCCCATAATTACATATTCTTCTAGTGCTCTATTCATTTTTTTTAGAGCTTCTGATCTTGTTGCGCCGTAAGTAATTAGCTTACCAATCATACTATCATAGTGGGATGGAATTGAGTATCCATCGTAAACAGCTGAGTCTACTCGAATACCTAGTCCTCCTGGTTGATGATATTGTGTTATCTTACCAGGTGATGGTATAAAACTCTCTGGATGTTCGGCATTAATTCGACATTCAATTGAACTACCTTTAAGTTTTATATCTTCTTGTTTTATTGTAAGTTTTTCACCATTAGCAACGAGAATTTGCTCTTTAACAAGATCTATTCCAGTAACCATTTCTGTGACTGGGTGTTCAACTTGTAATCTTGTATTCATTTCCATAAAATAAAATTCATTATTTTCATATAAAAATTCTAATGTTCCAACTCCTTCATATCCAATTTCTTTCATAGATTTTCTACAAAGTTCAGAAATTTTTTCTCTATTTTCATTTGTTAGTACTGAACTTGGACTTTCTTCAATAAGTTTTTGGTGCTTCCTTTGGATTGAGCAATCTCTTTCTCCAAGAGTAACAACATTTCCAAATGAATCACAAAGAACTTGGATTTCAATATGTTTAGGAGATGTTAAAAATTTTTCTAAATAAACATTTTCATCATTAAATGATTTTTTTGCTTCAATTTTTGCTTCATTTATAGCTTTATTTAAATCATCTTCTTCTGTGACAATTCTCATTCCTTTTCCACCACCACCACTTGCTGCTTTTACTATAATTGGATATTTTACTTCTTTTATAAAATCTTCAATTTTATTTTTATTGCTTAAGTCATTTATACCTTTTACTGTTGGCACCCCAGTTTCATCCATTATTTTTTTTGCATCAATTTTGTTACCCATCATTTTGATATGCTCTGATTTTGGCCCAATAAATTTAATATTGTGTTCTTCTATAATTTCGGCAAACCTTTGATTTTCACTTAAAAAACCATATCCAGGATGAATTGCATCAACATCAGTTAATGTTGCCGCAGTTATAATTGCAGGTATGTTTAAATAACTAGATTGTGCAGAGGCTGGTCCGACGCAAATACTCTCATCTGCCATTCTTACATGCATTGCATTTTCATCAACATCAGAGTGAATTGCTACAGTTTTTATTCCTAATTCTCTGCAGGCTCTAAGAACTCGTAAAGCAATTTCGCCTCTATTAGCAATCAGTATTTTTTTGAACATTATTCAAAAATTATAAGAGTATCACCATATTCGACAGGCTGGCTATTTAACGTAACTATTTTTTTGATAATACCAGATCTAGGAGCTTTGATTTCATTAAAAGTTTTCATTGCTTCAATTAATAATAAAGTATCACCGGCTTTAACATGTTGACCAACTTTAACATAAGGTTGCGAATTTGGATCAGCAGAAAGATAAGCAACTCCTACCATTGGAGACTTAACAATATTATCTTCATTTATAATATCATTTGAATTTTCAACCTCTTTAACTTCATTATTTTTTTCTATTTTTTGAACAGAATCATTTTTTTCAACGAAGTCATTTGAAGTAATCTCAATTTCATAATCATTTTTTTTTATTTTTATTTTAGCAACACTATTAATTTTTGATTCTTTAATGATTAACTTTATATTTTCTAAATCTGTTTTATCTATTTTAGTCATACTTATTTATAAATTAATTTGCATATTGCTTCAATTCCTAGAAGATAACTATTTCCACCAAATCCACATATTAACCCTTGCACTCCTTCGGAAGTAATACTTTTTTTTCTATACTCTTCTCTTGCATAAATATTTGAAAGATGAATCTCTATCTTGGGCTTATTTATAGCTCTTAATGAATCTAGAATAGCTATTGATGAATGAGTAAATGCTGCTGGATTAATAATTAGACCATCAAATTTATCATTCACCTCATGAATTTTATCAATTATTTCACCTTCATTATTAGATTGGAAAAAAATAATTTTTAATTTTTTCTCTATACCTTTTTTTTCACAATCAAATTTAATCTTATCTAAACTGTCTTTACCATAAATATCATCTTCTCTATTACCTAATAAATTTAGGTTAGGGCCATTAATAATTAATATTTTTTTCATTCTATTTAAAATGCTTACTTAATTTTAAACCTTGATTTTGATAATTTGATTTAATATCTTTTCCGTATACAATATTACTGTTTTTGTTCAACTTTTCATATTTAATTCTAGCTATAGTTTGACCATCTTCTAATAAAAAAGGTACTTCATTTGTTTTTACTTCCAAAACAGCATATGAACCTTTTCCTAGACCAAAACCAGGATCGAAAAAACCTGCATAATGTGCTCTGAAGTCTCCAATCCCTGTATCGTATGGCATCATTTCTCCAGCTAAATGTGATGGTATTACTACCTTTTCTTTTGATCTTAAAATATAAAACTTGTTTTTTTCAATTACTAATTCTTTATTTTTTTTTCTAATTACATTCCAAAAATCATTTATTTTATGAGATTTAATTTTAGAAAAATTAAGAACTGGAGTATTTTTTTTGGCTACGTAAGCAACTATATTTGACCCAGCTAGATCAACTGATAACTTTAATCCGTTATCAATTTTAACATTATCTCTATTTTGATTTGATATTTTTAGTTTTTTATTCAGGTTAATTAGTTGTTTATCAGTCAAATAATTATGATTTTTATTTACAAGTCTCAATTGATTTAAAGAATTATTTTTTTTAAAGGATACATCAAATGATCTTGATGTTATTTCTAAAAATATCTCACCTTTATAATTTTTAGGAATTCTTTCGTATTCTTCTGCATAATCAACAAGTGTTCTGCAAAAAATATCTAATCTCCCAGTGCTACTTTTAGGGTTGCAGTGACCAAATATATTATTTTTTAAATTAAGACTTTCATTAAGCCTAACAATGTAAGTTTTGTTTTTTCTAAATATAAATTCTTTACTTAAATTTATTTTTTTAATAACTAAATCTTTTAATTTATTTCTAACTTTTGTATTGTAGGATAAAAAGCTATATTTAATTTCATAGCATTCTTCACTTAATGATAAATCCATGCTTGATGGTTGTATTTGATTATTTTTTATATTTTTAATAATTATGAAATTTTTATTAATTAAATTTATATAATCTTGATATACTAGAGAACCGTTCATTAATTTACATTCTGAATTATATTAATAAGTTTCAATAAATCACTATCTTTAGTACTTTTAAAATTTTTTATTTCAATATCAAAAACTTCTTTCTCCAGATCGTTGATTGATAAAAAAAAGTTAAGGAATTGCAGCCATTCTTTTTTATTTAATTTTTGTGCTAGTTCAAAATATTTTAATAGAATATTTTTATTATTATAAAATTTAAATAAAAGATCTTTATTATTTTGAAAAATTATCTCTGTATCATTTTTAGATAAATTATTTGTTTCTATATTTTCGAATATTCTAATTTGTGCATAATAATTTAAAGGATATTTTTCTAAATTTTTTTTATAAAATTTTGTAGCTTCTTCAGTATAGCCATAGGAAAATAATATATCTGCTTTGGTTTCTAGTAAAAAATTATTTTTACTCTTTTTAATTATATCATTTAACTTCTTTAAAGACATTTTGAGATTTCCATTTCTAGCTATTTTAATTGATTCTGCATAAGTTTTAAAAGGTTCATTTAACTCATTTAAAACTTCCACATTATCACTATACCCTGTAAATTTTGCTTTTATGTAGTTAAATCTTTCATTATAACTTTCATTAAAAATATTTTCTTTATTATCTTTGAAGTTTTTAATTAATAAAATTCTATCTTCAAAATATGGATGTGTGCTAATTCTTTGTTTATCTTTTGAAAAACCTTTATTTAATAATTTTTGCTCTATTGTTTCTAATAATGTTTGAATAGATTTAGAATTAGTTTGAAGTAAATTTAATGTTTTTATCGCATATAAATCTGCTTCCATTTCTTGATCTTTACTAAATACTATGTATTGATTTGATAAAGCGGCTGAAGCTAGAATACTTCCTTGAAACAATTGAGGGTTTTGGGTTATTGTTGAGCCAGCTACCACAGATAATATACCTAAAGTATTATATTTTTTAATATTTTCTATTGTTTCTTTTCTATGCGTAATATGATTGAGATGTATATGACCAACTTCATGAGCTAATACAGACAATAGTGCTACATAGTCTGAACAATAAATTATTAAACCAGAATTAATATTAATTATATTATTTATATCTACAAAAGCATTAATTTCATTACTATTATTTATTTTAAATTTAATTTTTTTATTTATTTTATTTACTTTAATTATATCTTGTAAAATCTGATTAATAAATTCTTCAGTTTCGTAATCTAGTATTTGTGAGCTATAACCACTTTTGAAATAAAAAATAAAAAATAAAAAAAAAACTAATATTTTTTTAAGACCACCAACCAGTTTTTTCTTCATTTTCATTAATTTCACTCTCAGTTAAATTTAGATCTTTTTCAGTATCAATTTTATTATCTTCTTTTATTTCATTGTCTTCTGAATTATTTTTCTTAATACTTTTTTTTGTTTTTTTAGTTTTTATTACTTTCTTTTTTTTAATTACCTTAGTAATTTTATTTTTTTTCTTTGTATTCGTTTTTTCAATATTATTGGACTGATAATTTTCATCAATTTCAATTAAAGGATCATGTAAAGAATATTGTGGATCGAAATAAAAAATGATTTTAGATTCAAATTTATTTTCTAATGAATTTATCTCACTCTTTTTATTATTTAATAAATATTCGGCTAATCCACTATTACATTTAACTTTAATAATTGAATTTTTATTTTCAGAGATTTTTTCTTTAATCACCTTTAATATCTGATCTATTATTGAAGAAGAATTTAAAATTAAACCTGATCCCTTACAATAATTACATCTTTCAAAAGATTTATCTATTAAGCTCGATCTTAATCTTTGTCTTGATAATTCCATTAATCCAAACATACTTATTCTTCCAATTTGAACTCTTGCTCTATCTCTTATAAGGGCAGTTTTTAAACTTTTTTCAACTTTAAAATTATTTCGATAATCATCCATATCAATAAAATCTATAACTACTAAACCTCCAAGATCTCTCAATCTTAGTTGTCTAGCAATCTCTACTGCAGCTTCTAGATTTGTTTTTAAGGCAGTATTTTCAATATTTCTCTCAGATGTATTTTTTCCAGAGTTTACATCTACCGCCACCAATGCTTCAGTTGTATTGATTACAATAGATCCACCTGATTTTAATTTTACATTCAGACTAAAAAGATCATTAATTTGTGTTTCAATATTATTGGAAGCAAAAAGGGAGTTTTCATCAGATTTGTATTGTTTTACTTTTTTAACAAATGTTGGTGCTAAATTTTTTGTAATTTTTTTAACTTTATCGTATCCATCTTTCCCTTCAACTAAAATTTTTTCTACATCTTCACTTAGCATATCTCTTATTGCTCTTTTTAAAACATTGCCTTCTTCATGAATCATTTCTGGCGCTTCTGATTTTAATGTAATTTCTCTAATTTTATTCCATTGGCTTACTAGGAATGAGAGATCTTTTGCAATTTCTTTTTTTGATCTTCCTATGCCAGCTGTTCTAACAATTACTGACATTTTTTCTGGTATTTCTACTGATGATAAAATCTGCTTTAATTTTTTTCTTTCTTCTATATCTCCAATTTTTCTTGATATACCATCACTATTCATACTATTTGGCATTAGGACACAATATCGTCCTGCAAATGATAAATATGTTGTTAGTGCTGCACCTTTTAAACCTCTTTCCTCTTTGTTGATCTGAACAAGCAAGACCTGTTTTGGTCGAATTACATCTTGAATTTTATATTTTCTAAAATAATTAAAATATTCTTTTCTCGGACTTAATTTTTTATTTTTTCTTTTTCTTATTGAAATAGTTTTTTCATCTGTATTCTCTTGCTCTTCTTCAGATTTAGTTTCAATATTGTCATTATCAGATTCATCTAGCTCATTTAAATTTTCTGAATTTTGTAAATCATCATCTTCTTTTTCACTATTTATTTTATCGTTAAGTTCTTTTATTTTTTGTTCATCCACAGCAGGTATCTTAAAGTAATCCGGGTGGATTTCAGTGAGAGGTAAAAAACCATTTCTATTGTTTCCAAAATCAACAAATGCTGCTTGAAGAGAGGGTTCTATCCTTGTAATTTTAGCTAAATAAACATCCCCTTTAACTGCATTCTTTTTATTAGTTTCAATTTCAAAATCATCTAGTTTACCATCTTCTGTAACCGCAATTCTTGTTTCAATGTTATTTGTTGTATCAATAAGTATATTTTTTGACATAATGCCGAAACTCCGTAAAAATTTTTATATGTTAAAGTCATTTTTTGAATATTTTATAATATTTGCCTAATGTCACATTTTTAACTATTTCACAATGTAGTTTGTAAATATGATTAGATTATCTACTTATATAAAATTATTGTTAATTTTACTATGCATATTTGCATTTATTTCAATTTCAACAATTTTTTACACTCTTTGGCGATACTCCCCAGAATTACCATCATATGAAAGTATTTTAAATTATAAACCAAATTTGTCTTCAAGAATTTATAGTTCAGATGGACTACTATTGAAAAGTTTCTATACGGAAGAAAGAATATTTATTCCTGAAGGTAGGATACCTGAAAATATCAAATTAGCTTTTTTATCATCTGAAGACAAAAATTTTTATCGACATTATGGAGTTGACGTAATTGCAATATTTAGAGCGCTTATTACTAACATTCTGAATACTTATTCTAATAAAAGAGTGGTTGGAGCATCAACAATTACACAGCAAGTAGTGAAAAATCTATTATTAAGCAACGAATTAAGTTATTCTAGAAAAATAAAAGAAATAATTTTATCTATTAGAATTGAGAATATTTTAGATAAGAATTCTATTTTAGAATTATACTTAAATGATATTTATTTAGGATATGGTTCTTATGGAATTGGTACAGCAAGTTTAAATTATTTCAATAAATCTATTTATGATTTAGAACTTCATGAAATAGCTTTTTTAGCTGCCTTACCAAAAGCACCAAACAATTATAATCCAAAAACAAATTACTTAAAAGCTGTTGAAAGAAGAAATTGGGTTATTGATAGAATGTATCATAATGGTTTTATAAAAGAAAAAGATCTAATATATAAAAATAAACCACTTCAGGTTTTCAAACGTAATGACAGAAAATTTTCAGAAGCAGATTATTTTTATGAAGAAATAAGAAAAGAACTATATTCAAAATTTGGAAAAGAAAAACTTTATTCAGATGGTTTAATAATTAAGACTGCACTTGATTCAGAAATTCAAAAAAATGCAAACCTCAGTCTAATTGAAGGATTGATAGAATATGAAAAAAAACAGGGATGGCATGGTTTGATAGAAAATACTAATTTTGATAATTTTTTTAAAAAACAAAATTATTATAAAAAAATAAATCCTTTTTTTCCGAATTGGGAAACTGTTATAGTTGATAAAGTATATAAATCTAAAATAGAAGTATATAATAATTCCAAGGTTAAATTAATTGTCAATTTAAATAGCCCTGATAATATTTGGCTTTCTAATAAAGAATTCAATGAGGGTGATGTAATTTATATAGAAAGAACAAATAATTCATACACTATAAAACAGGAACCACGAGTAAATGGTGCAATAATCGTTATGGACCCTTATAATGGTAATATATTAGCTCTTTCTGGAGGATATAGTTTTCATAAAAGTGAATTTAATAGAGCCACGCAAGCTAAAAGACAACCTGGATCAGCATTTAAACCCATTGTTTACCTAGCTGCATTAAATGAAGGTTATTCTCCTTCAACCTTAATACTAGACGCGCCTTATGTAGTCGATCAAGGTCCAGGCCTTCCAAAATGGAAGCCATCAAATTATACGGATGAGTTTTATGGATTAACAACAATGAGAACTGGTATTGAAAAATCTAGAAATTTAATGACCGTAAGACTTGCTAATAGAATTGGGATGGATAATATTTTAAAAATGGCAAGTAAATTTAATATAAATGAAGGTTTTGATGATAAACTTTCAATGTCACTTGGTTCTGGAGTAATTACTTTAAGAGATCTTACCAATGCTTACGCTATTATTGCCAATGGAGGTAAGAAAATTGAATCTAAATTTATAACAAGTATTTATAATCGAAATGGAAATAAGATACGTGACACTAGTTTAAAAAAATGTAATGAATGTATTGTTGACTCAATTTCATCAAAAATAAAAATTCCAAACTTATATGAAGAAGAGAACTTAGTTGTTGATCCACGTTTGGCTTATCAGATCACTTCGATGATGGAAGGCGTAATTCAAAGAGGTACAGCAAAAAGATTAAAAGATTTAGATGTCCCCATAGCTGGTAAAACTGGTACGACAAATCAAAATAAAGATGCCTGGTTTATCGGATATACTCCAGATTTAGTTATAGGTGTATATGTCGGCTATGATAAACCAAAATCTCTTGGATACAAGCAAACTGGTTCTAGTGTAGCTGTTCCTATATTTAAAAACTTTGCTAAAAAAATAAAAATTAATAAAAATAAAAAACCATTTAGAATTCCGTCGGGAATAAGTTTTGTAAGAATTGATCCAAGCAATGGAATGATATCAAATGACGAAGGAAGTATAAGCGAGCCTTTCGTTCTAGGTTCTGAGCCATATTCTGGGAATGTAAACATTATAGATGGACTAGAAAATTTTAATAATAATTCCATTTCTGGAACAGGTGGTTTATTAGAGTAGATCTCTATGGAAGATTTTGATTTAATTGAGGAAAATTTAAAGAAAATAAGATCAAACTTTGATCTTATAAGGAGGGGAGTTTGACTATAATTCTCTTAAAAATAAATTAGAAGAATTAAAACTTAAAAGCTCAGATCCCAACATTTGGGAAAATAATGATGCAAAAAATATTTTTCAAAATATAAAATCAATTGAGAATAAAATCAGTGACTTTAATAAGCTAAGTAAATTACTCAATGAAAATGAAGAAATTTATAAATTTATTCAAAAAGACAATGATAAAACATTATTAGATGATTTAAAAAATGAAGTTGAGCTGACTTTAAAATTATCTGAAAAAATTCGATATTTAAATTTATTAAATGATGAAGCTGATCACCTTAGTGCATTTATAGAAATTCATGCTGGTGCTGGAGGAACTGAGAGTCAAGATTGGGCAGAGATTTTGCAAAGAATGTATCTTAGATGGGCAGAGGATCAAGAAAATTGTAAAGTAAGTTTATTACAAGAAATGCGTGGTGAGGAAGCAGGAATAAAATCTTGTACGCTAAAAATTATGATGGATTATTCTTATGGATGGTTGAAAAAAGAAAGTGGTATACATCGACTTGTAAGAATTTCTCCATTTGATAGTAATAAAAGAAGGCATACAAGTTTTGCAAGTGTTTGGGTCTATCCAGAAATAGATGATAAAATTGAAATAGAAATTAAAGAAAGTGATTTGAGAATAGATACTTATAGGGCATCTGGAGCAGGGGGCCAGCACGTAAATAAAACTGATAGTGCAGTAAGAATTACACATTTACCAACAAATATTGTTGTGCAATGTCAAAGTGATAGATCACAACATAAAAATAGATCAAATGCTATGAAAATGATTAAATCAAGGATTTACGAAGCAGAGCTTCAAAAAAGAAAAGAAAATGAAAATATAAAAAATAAAGATAAAAAAGATATTGGATGGGGCAATCAAATAAGATCGTATGTTTTACATCCTTATAAATTAATAAAAGATTTGAGAAGTGGATATGAAACTTCTAATGTAAATGACGTTTTAGATGGTAAAATAAATAATTTTTTAGAAAATTCTCTTACTTTTTAAATATTTTAAATTATTTTTAAAATTCCAATTTTTTTTTTACCTATTGATATTTTTATTTCTTTTAAACCTGCATACTCTTTTAATGACAAGTTGCTATTTTTATAAAATTCATCATTTACCCTTACTCCATCAGATTTAATTAATCTTTTAATTTCACTTCTACTTTTAACAAGCTCAAGTTTTTCTATTGCATCTACAATTGTAAAAATACCATCTTGTAAATCCAATTTTTTTTCTGAAATATTTGGTAGTCTTGCATCATTTATATTTGAATTAAAAATATTTTCAGCGATTTCAAGTGCTTCATCTGCATCTTCCTTACCCCTTACAAGTTTGGTAACTTGATATGCCAATATTTTTTTTGCTTCATTTATTTCTTCGTTTCTAAGAGTTGAGAGTTTTTCTATTTCTTTCAAGGGAAGTTTAGTGAACAAATACAAGAACTTTGAAACATCATTATCGTTTACATTTCTCCAAAATTGAAAAAAATCTAAACTTGATATTTTATCTCTATTTAGCCATACCGCTCCATCAGCAGTTTTTCCCATTTTAGAGCCATCATTATTTGTAATTAAAGGTGAAGTAATACCAAATGCATTTTTGTTATTAATTTTTTTTATTAAATCAACGCCACTCAATATATTTCCCCATTGATCTGACCCTCCCATTTGTAAAATACAGTTATAATTTTTATTTAAATGCAAAAAATCATATGCCTGCAAAAGCATATAATTGAATTCTAATATTGTTAAAGGTTGCTCTCTATCTAATCTACTTTTAACAGACTCAAAAGTTAACATTTTATTTAAAGTTATTTTAGAACCAAACTCTCTAAGAAAATCTATATAGTTTAGATTTGAAAGCCAATCATAATTATTAATTATTAAAGAATTTTTATTTAGATTGATAAATCTATTAAATGTTTTTTCTATATTATTTATATTTTTATCAATTTGATTTTTAGTTAAAATTTTTCTCGTTTTATCTTTTCCAGATGGATCGCCAATTAATGTAGTTCCTCCCCCAACTAACGCAATTGATTGATGGCCATAAAAATCAAGCCAATGAAGAAGCATTAATTGAATTAAGCTCCCTACGTGTAAGCTATCGCTAGTAATATCAAAACCTATGTAGCCAGATATTTTATTTTTTAAAATTATTTTGTCTAGATTTTCAATGTCTATATCTTGATAAATAAAACCTCTTGCATCAATTTCATTTAAAAAATCTGACTTTAATTTCATTACTAATTATTTTATTTCAATTGTTTGATTTATATAATCTTTTATTGAATCTTCAAATTCATTTGAAAAGCTTTCGTAGAAATGATCAGCTCCTTTTATAGGTTTAAATTTGATGTCTACTTTTTTTTGTTGATGGAGCTTTTCAACTAATATTTTAGTAGAATCAAATGATGCTATATTATCTTTATCACCATGAATAATTAGTCCAGACGAAGGACATGGAGCTAAAAAGCTGAAGTCTCTTAAATTAGCCGGCGGTGAAACACTAACAAATCCATTTATTTCTGGTCTTCTCATTAGAAGCTGCATTGCAATCCAAGCGCCAAATGAAAATCCAGCTACCCAACATATTTTTGAATTAGTGTTATATTGCTGAAGCCAATCTAATACGCATGCCGCATCACTTAATTCTCCTTCACCATCATCGTAAACACCTTCACTTTTACCTACCCCTCTAAAATTAAATCTAATTGTGGAAAATCCTGCTTTGATAAAAATTTTATACATTTTAAATACGATTTTAGTATGCATCGTACCACCTTTAGATGGATCGGGATGTAACAATATGGCAATTGGAGAGTCATCTCTTTTATTATGAGAATATTTTGCTTCTATCTTACCTTCAGGTCCTGGGATTAATAAGTCTACCATTTGATAAAGCTAATATTGAAGTTATATGATTTTGTAAATATAGATGTTTTAAATATATGAATTCTCTTGGTTTTGATAAGTCTGAAAAAGACACGAAAGTAGTTGTGGCAATGTCTGGGGGAGTAGACAGCTCAGTTGCAGCCGTAATGCTAAAAAAACAAGGTTATGATGTAATTGGGATTACACTTAAACTATACAATAACTCCAATGTATCAAATAGTAAATCATGTTGTGCTGGTATTGATATTGCAGATGCTAAAAAAGTTGCTCTAAACAATGATTTCAAACATTTAGTTTTAGATTATCAAGATAAATTTTTTGATGGAGTCATCAATAATTTTGTTGATTCATACGCTAATGGAGAAACTCCTTTGCCTTGTGTAAAGTGTAATCAAACAGTAAAGTTTTCAGATTTACTTAATGAAGCAAAAAAAATGGGAGCAGACGCATTAGCCACAGGACATTATGCAATTAGAAAAGGATCTTTAAACAATGCAAGTTTACATAAAGCAAAAGATTTTTCAAAAGATCAAAGTTTTTTTCTTTTTTCAACACTTCAAGAACAATTAAATTATGTGAGGTTCCCATTAGGTGATTTCAAAAAATCTGAAATTAGGGAATTAGCTAAAGAATATAAGCTAAGTGTCAGTGCTAAGCCTGATAGCCAAGATATTTGTTTTGTAACATCTGATTCCTATAGAGATCTCGTTAAAAATCTAAATCCAAGTGTGAACAAAAAAGGCATAATCTATGATAATAATAAAAATATTCTTGGAACTCATGAAGGAATTAGTAATTACACAATTGGTCAAAGAAAAGGTATTGGTATAAGTGGTTCAAAAGAGGCTTTATACGTTATAGACATAAATAAAAATCAAAACTCAATTACTTTAGGCACAAAAGAAAAATTGAAGAAAAATGTTATTAATTTCAAAAATATCAATTGGTTGGGTGGTAATATTTTACCTAAACGACTTGATTGTTCAGCAAAAATAAGATCAACTCAAGTAGATTTACCAGGGATACTTGATAT
Organism: uncultured Alphaproteobacteria bacterium; assembly: GCA_902623585.1. GTDB lineage: Bacteria > Pseudomonadota > Alphaproteobacteria > HIMB59 > CACPNW01. The sequence continues at coordinate 212,036 of CACNUO010000001.1, forward strand.
TGATAGTGATCATGGAACTTTTACATTTGAAACAGAATTAGATAAAACTTCTCCTGGACAAGCTTGTGTTTTTTATAAAAATGACCAATTACTTGGCGGTGGTTGGATTACTTCATAAATTTAAAATCAGTTCTAAATTTGCTTAATTCTTGTTGAATTAACTAGATTTTTTCAATTAATGAATTAGATGATGTATTGTGAACTCAGAAACTCTAAATACATTAGACTCTTATAGTAAAAATAAGTACAAGTATGGCTTCGTTACAGAAATAGATGAAGAAAAGCCAAAAAAAGGATTAAACGAAGATATCATTAAATTTATTTCGCTAAAAAAGAACGAGCCAGAATGGATGCTTGAATGGAGATTAAAAGCATTTTCAAAATGGAAGAAAATGAAAGAGCCAAAATGGGCAAACCTTAGTTTTCCTGAAATTGACTATCAAGATATCTATTATTATTCTGCACCTAAAGGTTTTGAAAAGAAACCAAAAGATCTAAGTGAAGTAGATCCAAAACTTATAGAAACATATAACAAACTTGGAATTCCTTTAGAGGAGCAAAAAGTATTAGCGGGTGTTGCCGTTGATGTTGTTTTTGATAGCGTTTCAGTTGCAACTACCTATAAAGGTGAATTAGAAAAGCTTGGTATAATTTTTTGTTCCATCGGAGAGGCAATTCAGAAACATCCTGATTTAATAAAAAAATACTTAGGATCAGTTATACCAGCTGGAGACCATTCATTTTCTGCATTAAATTCAGCTGTGTTTACTGATGGATCATTTGTATACATTCCAGAGGGTGTAAAATGTCCAATGGAGCTATCAACTTATTTTAGAATTAATGCTGAAAATACTGGCCAATTTGAGAGAACTTTAATTATTGCCGATAAAGGCAGTTACGTTAGCTATTTAGAAGGCTGTACCGCTCCCAAAAGAGATGACAATCAATTACATGCAGCTAATGTAGAACTAATAGCTTTAGAAGATGCGGAAATAAAATATTCAACTGTTCAAAATTGGTACCCAGGAGATGAAGAGGGAAAAGGGGGTATATATAATTTTGTTACTAAAAGAGGTCTTTGTGCGGGTAAAAATAGTAAGATTTCGTGGACACAAGTAGAGACAGGATCTGCTATTACATGGAAATATCCTAGCTGTATTTTAAAAGGCGATAATTCAATAGGCGAATTTTACTCTGTTGCAATAACAAACAATTTTCAACAAGCTGATACGGGAACGAAAATGACTCACATTGGAAAAAACACTAAAAGCAAAATAATTTCAAAAGGTATATCACTAGGTAATTCACAAAATACCTACAGAGGTGAAGTCTCATTTTTAAGAAAAGCTGAAAAAGCAAGAAATTACACCCAATGTGACTCTTTATTAGTAGGAAATCAATGTGGAGCACATACAGTTCCTTACATTGACTCAAAAAATAACACAGCAGTTATTGAGCACGAAGCTTCCACTTCTAAAATTAATGAAGATCAACTTTATTATTGCAGACAAAGAGGATTAAGTCATGAAGAAGCAGTTTCATTAATAGTAAACGGTTTCTGCAAACAAGTTTTGCAAGAACTTCCTATGGAATTTGCTGTTGAAGCACAAAAACTGGTATCCATATCTCTCGAGGGAAGTGTAGGTTAGTATGTTTTTAGAAATCAAAGACCTATCAGTAAAAATTGAAAATAAAAATATTCTTAAAAGTCTTAACTTAGATATTAATAAAGGTGAAGTTCACGCAATTATGGGGCCAAATGGATCTGGTAAAAGTACATTAGCAAACGTTCTTGCAGGTAAAGAGGATTATGAAATCTTAAATGGTAGAATTAACTTTAAAGATAATGATTTATTTGATTTAAATATCGAAGAAAGAGCACAAGAAGGAATGTTTTTGGCTTTTCAATATCCTGTTGAAATACCTGGAGTAAATATCACTCCATTTTTACACTCTGCAATTAATTCTAAAAGAAAACGTATGAATGAAGAAGAAATTGATAATTTATCATTTGCCAAGCTTTTAAAATCTAAAGCTAGTGATTTAGGTATAAATATTGATATGCTTAAACGATCAGTTAATACAGGCTTCTCTGGAGGTGAAAAAAAACGTTACGAAATTTTACAAATGAGTATTCTTAATCCTGATTTAGCTATTTTAGATGAAACAGACTCAGGCCTGGATATTGATGCTCTTAAAATCGTTACCGATGGGGTTAATAAACTTAAAACAAAAGATAATTCATTTTTAATTATTACTCATTATCAAAAACTTTTGGATTATATTAAACCAGATTATGTACATGTTATGGTCAATGGTTCTATTGTCAAATCAGGAGGATCTGAAATTGCTGCTGAAATAGAAAAAGATGGATTTCAAAAATTTCAGTAATGAATATCCAAGATAATTATCTAAATAATAAAAAAAATATTTTTTTTTCAGACAACAAAGATATTCAAACTCATAGAGATAAATTAATAAATATTTTTGAAAATGATAGATTTGATAAAAAAAATAATGAAAGTCTTAAAAATATAAATCTAAAAAACTTTATTGATTTTAAGTATAAATATCTGATCCCTGAAGAAACATCAGTAATAAACAATAATCAGGAAAATAGTTATTCAATAGTTTCTGTAAATGGACAGTGTTCGAGCTTTAAAGATGATCAAATTGAAATTACAAAAATTTTAGAAGAAGATTACAATGATTTTTCTAAAAATGATACAATTGAAAATAATGATCATTTTGTAAATTTAAATTCATTATTTTTAAATAGTGGTTTTAAGATTGTTATAAAAAAAAATAACAACATAAAAATTAAAATATCAAACATTATTACTGATGATAATTTAACCATTTTTCAAAAAAATAATTATATTTGTGAAGAGGGATCATCCCTAAATCTTATTGAAGAATATGAAAATAAAAATAATTCTACATCAAATATATTAAATGTAATTAAATTAGAAAAAAATTCTCAGCTAAATCATTTTCTAATTCAAGACAATTCTCCCAATCATAATTTAATAATAACAACTCATTCTTCATGTAAAAAAGATTCTACCTACACCCAAAAAGTATACAATTTTTCAGAAGGCTACGTAAGAAACTTTCATTATTCAGAATTAATAGAAGCCAATTCAGAAGTTGATTTACAAGGAATATTTTTTATAAAAGATAATAACACAACTAACAACAAAACCTTTGTTAAGCATTTAGCTGAAGATTGCAAAAGTAATCAAGTTTATAAAGGTATTTTGAACGATCGCTCTAAAGCAACATACTTTAGTAACACTCATGTTGATCAAGTGGCTCAAAAAACAGAGGGATATCAACTAAGCAAAGGGATACTTTTATCTGAAAATGCATCGTATTTTTCTAAACCTGAATTAAAAATATACGCTGATGATGTGAAATGTAGTCATGGCTCCACGATTGGGCCAATAGATGAAAATGCTATTTTTTATCTCCGATCTAGAGGTATGAGTAAAATTGCAGCAACTAAAATATTGATATCATCATTTATTAATGAAGAATTAAGTAGTATTGATAATGAACAAATGTCGGAAATAATTCAAAAGAAACTAGTTAGATACTTAAGTAAAGTGAAATGAATATTTCAAATTTAAAATCAAGATTTCCTGTATTCAAAAAAAATCCTAATCTAGTTTTTTTAGATACTGCAGCATCAGCATTAAAAGTTGATGAAATGATTGAAGCCACCAATAACTGTTATACAAATGAATATGCAAATATTCATAGAGGTAATTATGAATTAAGTTCAAATTTAACAAAAAAATTTGAAGATGCTCGAAAAAAAGTTGCAGATTATTTAAACACATCTGAAAACAATATTATTTTTGTTAAAAGTGCTACAGAAGGTATAAATTTAATTGCATCTTGTATGTCTAAAAGATTTTTAGAAGATGGTGACGAAATAATCTTAAGTTATCTTGAGCACCATGCTAATTTGATACCTTGGCATCTAATTGAAAAAAAGGTAAAAATTATTCCTCTAGGGCTAAACGAAAATAGTGAGATTAGTTATGACGAATTAAATCATAAAATTAATATAAAAACTAAATTAATTACATTAACCCATATGTCAAATGTTACAGGATCAATAACGAATTTTGATACAGTAAAAGAAATTGCCAAAAAAAAGAACATACCGCTACTATTAGATGGTTGTCAATTTGCTCCTCACAAAAAAGTTGATTTAAAAGATTTAGATCCTGATTTTTATGTTTTTTCTGCACATAAAATGTATGGACCTTCAGGCCTTGGCATATTGTATATGAAAGATAAGTGGATAGATGAATTTACTCCTTACCAAGGAGGAGGGCAAATGATTCATGATGTAGATATTGATAAAAGTACATATGCAAATGGATACGAAAAATTTGAGGCAGGTACTCCTCCTATTGCACCAGTTATAGGTTTCTCTTCTTCATTAAATTTTATCAACGAAGTTGATTCAAATGTTATTTATGATCATGAAATGAAACTTCATAATTATGCTTATGAAAAACTTTCAAAATTTAATAATATTAAAATATATGGATCAAATAAAAATAAAGGTGCAATCATTTCTTTTAATATTGAAGGAGTACATAATTCTGATTTAGGTGCAATGTTAGATAAAAAAAATATAGCAATAAGAACGGGACATCATTGTTGTCAGCCTCTTATGAAACATTTCAATGTTACTGGTACTTCTAGAATTTCATTTGGAATATATAATACAAAGGATGATGTTGATTATTTAGTAGACAGTATTGATGAAATAACAAAAATCTTATTATAACTAATGGAAGAGAAACAACTAGAAGATTTTTTACCAGACAAAAAATCTAGTTATATAAAAAAATTCAATAATTCCAATATAAGCAATAAAATTAATAAAGAACAAGTCATAGAGTGTATTAGGACTGTCGTTGATCCTGAAATACCAGTCAACTTATATGATTTAGGTCTAATATATGAAATTAAGATTAATGATAAAAACGACATTAAAATTAAAATGACTCTAACTAATCCAAACTGCCCTGTTGCGGGAACTATGCCTGAAAGTGTAGGAAAATCGGTTGAAAAATTACCAAACCTTAATTCTATAGAAGTATCTTTAGTTTGGGATCCTAAGTGGCATAAAGATTTAATGTCAGAGGAAGCAAAACTTGCTTTAGATATTTTTTAATTTAATTTATATAAGAACAATGAATAATTTATTAACCATAACAAGTAATGCTAGCGACAGGATAAAAAAAATTTTATCCTCTGCTCCAGAAGGTATGGATTCAGTTGTTATCGGTATTGATAAATCTGGATGTAGTGGATACTCTTACAAATTAGATTTTGGGAACTCATCAGATTTAATTAATTTTGAAATTATTCTCCAAGATGGAGCAAAAGTTTTAATTGATCCCAAGGCAACCATGTTTTTATTAGGATCAGTTATGGATTATAAGGAAGACAAACTTGCATCAAGATTTGTTTTTGAAAATCCAAATGAGAAAAATACATGCGGCTGTGGAGAGTCTTTCAGTATTTAATATTCAATCTTTGGCGGAGTAGCTCAGTTGGTCAGAGCGCACGGCTCATATTCGTGATGTCGGGGGTTCAAATCCCTCCTCCGCTACCAATTTTATTAATTTATTATAAAAAAAGAGTGTATAAAGGTTAGACATGTTTTCAAAAATAAAAAAATTTATTTTTAAATACAAGTTTCTTTTTAGAAGAAAAAATAAATTAATTTATTATTATACTAAGGTTCTAAAAAATTATAATGATATAAATAAAGTTAATAAATTAAAAAGTATATATCAAAAAAAATCTCTAGAAATTGATTTTTTTTTACCTAGAATTATTCATATCGAAACTAGAACCAAATGTTCAGGTGGATGTGAATTTTGCTTAGCATCATATAAAACTGATCCACGAACGGATGGCTCAATGCAAGAAGAAACTGTTGAAAAAATAATTAATGAACTTTCTGAAGTGAATTATAACAATAGACTTTCATTTTATAACAATAACGAACCGTTTTTAGATAAAAGAATTTACTCTTTTATTCAAATTGCAAGAAATAAATTACCTAAAGCTTTTTTAGAATTAAAAACAAATGGAAAAGGTTTAAAAATTGAAAATATAGAAAGAATTTTCAATTCTGGTTTAGATTTTCTATACATTAATGATTACGTAAATGAAGAAAATTTTAAAAAAAATCTTCATAGTAAAAATATATTAAAAATTATTGAACAATTAAAAAAAATGAGAAGGTTTAAAGGAAAAAATAATGAAAAAAATAAATTTGAAAGAATAGATATTGGCTTAAGATTTGAAGGTGCTGTTATGAATACCAGAGCTGGCACAGCTCCAAATAGACAAGCCGATTATAATAGTAATGAAAAAATTTATAAATCAAAAGATTGGATTTGCTTTAGACCAAGTGAGATGATGACCATAAATAAAGAAGGGTACATAGGTGCTTGCAGTGAGGATCTTCTTTTCTCTGAAAAAATGGGAAATATAAATAAAAATAATATTATTAACATTTGGAATTCTGAAAAATTTAAAAATACTAGAAAAGAATTACTTAATGGAAATAGACAGTGCATGTCTACTTGTAAAAAATGTGATTATAGAGGATTTACACAAGAATCTTTTTTAGATTTCGGCATTTAAAATGAATCTTGCAATTGTAGGTACATCTAAAATTGCAGAAACCTATATAAGATCATTCAAATCTTTAAATATAAATATAAGCACAATATACAGCAGAGAAATTCAAAGAGCAAAGCGCATCGCAGAGAAGTTTGATATAGCAAAACCTACTACAGATTTAGATTCTATTTTGAATGATATTTCTATAGATTGTGGAATTATAGTTACTGAACCAAATAGACATATTGATATTGCAGAAAAATTTGTATTAAATAATAAAAATATTTTAATTGAAAAACCAATTGATATTAATTTAGTTAAAGTTGAGAATTTTATATCTAAATATAAAAACTCTAATTTAACAGTACAGGTGGCTTCACAATTTTATTTTGATCCAATCATAGAAAATTTTAAAAAAAAACTACGTTCACAAAATTCATTAGATATGGGAATAATGGCTATCAATATATTTTATAATAAAAAAAAAAAATATTTTTTAGAGGGCAACCAATGGAGAAAAAAATATAGTAATCCAATTATTAATCAAGGTATTCACTGGTTTGATTTTATGATTGATATATTTGGCAAATGTCAATCTGAAAAAAGTATCAAAGAAAATATTTTTAAATACGGTGATAATTATGATAATATTTTCAGTATATTAAAATTTAAAAATAACAAATTTGTTCATTTGAGTGCATCCACAAATCTTAAATATAAAAAAAATTTTTTTAATTATACATCTTTAAATCTTGATTTTTCTTATAATAAGCAATTTTATTCAAAACTATTAACAAATCCAATTAACTATTTTAAATTTAAAAGCTCATACAGAAATTATCTTCAGTGCAAAAATTTTATACATTGTGTAACAAATCATACTAATGACAATTCTTTAATGAGATCGTTTGAAAGTTTAAAATTGATTAATAAAATTTTAAAATAAAAAATGTCTTGTATTTTTTAATTTAAATTAATAATAGATTATATATATCGCGGGATGGAGCAGCCCGGTAGCTCGTCAGGCTCATAACCTGAAGGTCGTAGGTTCAAATCCTACTCCCGCAACCAAAATTTAATAAAGATTCTTAAGTTTTATTAATAATTTTAAAGTTATACATAAATATCCCCAGAATTACGGGTTTTTTTTTTATTTTTTATGATTTGACAAGGAATTTTTATACTATTATAGGCACAGTCTCTTTTCTTTAAGAAAAGATCAATCCTCTACTTTTTATTAGATTTGTAGGGTATTGTATGCTCTTTAATTTGTTAATAAGATAATAAAGAGATACGTAGACAACAATTCGTAATTTAAATTTACGAATGTTAATGGAATACGTATCAACAAATACTTTTGTTTATACAAGAAGTATTCCGCTTTAACGGACGTTCCGTAATTTTTGACTTCGGTCAAATTTACTTAACTTAAGAGTTTGATTATGGCTCAGAACGAACGCTGGCGGCATGCCTCATACATGCAAGTCGAACGAAGTCTTCGGACTTAGTGGCGCACGGGTGAGTAACATGTGGGAATCTACCTAAAGGTTCGGAATAACTGCGGGAAACTGTAGCTAATACCGGATGTGTCTGCAAAGAGAAAGATTTATCGCCTTTAGATGAGCCCGCACTAGATTAGCTAGTTGGTGAGGTAAGTGCTCCACCAAGGCTACGATCTATAGCTGATTTGAGAGGATGATCAGCCACACTGGGACTGAGACACGGCCCAGACTCCTACGGGAGGCAGCAGTAGGGAATATTGGACAATGGGGGAAACCCTGATCCAGCAATGCCGCGTGAGTGAAGAAGGCCCTCGGGTTGTAAAACTCTTTCATCAATGATGATAATGACATTAGTTGAAGAAGAAGCTCCGGCTAACTTCGTGCCAGCAGCCGCGGTAATACGAAGGGGGCTAGCGTTGTTCGGAATCACTGGGCGTAAAGCGTATGTAGGCGGATCAAAAAGTTAGATGTGAAATCCCTGGGCTCAACCCAGGAACTGCATTTAAAACTAGTGATCTAGAATTTGGTAAGGGTTAGTAGAATTTCCAGTGTAGAGGTGAAATTCGTAGATATTGGAAAGAATACCAGAAGCGAAGGCGACTAACTAGGCCATTTTTGACGCTGAGATACGAAAGCGTGGGTAGCAAACAGGATTAGATACCCTGGTAGTCCACGCAGTAAACGATGAGTGCTAGTCGCTGGTGCAATAGCATCAGTGTCGAAGCTAACGCATTAAGCACTCCGCCTGGGAAGTACGGTCGCAAGATTAAAACTCAAATAAATTGACGGGGGCCCGCACAAGCGGTGGAGCATGTGGTTTAATTCGAAGCAACGCGAAGAACCTTACCAGACCTTGACATGGTATGTTTGAATTACAGAATCGTAATTCTTCAGTTCGGCTGGCATACACACAGGTGCTGCATGGCTGTCGTCAGCTCGTGTCGTGAGATGTTGGGTTAAGTCCCGCAACGAGCGCAACCCTCATTTTTAGTTGCCATCAGGTTATGCTGGGCACTCTAGAAAAACTGCCGGTGATAAGCTGGAGGAAGGCGGGGATGACGTCAAGTCCTCATGGCCCTTACGGTCTGGGCTACACACGTGCTACAATGGTGGTGACAGAGGGCAGCAATATCGCAAGATAAAGCTAATCCCAAAAAACCATCTCAGTTCGGATTGGACTCTGCAACTCGAGTCCATGAAGTTGGAATCGCTAGTAATCGTAGATCAGCGTGCTACGGTGAATACGTTCTCGGGCCTTGTACACACCGCCCGTCACGCCATGGGAGTTGGTTTTACCTTAAGCCGGTGCGCTAACCGTAAGGAAGCAGCCGTCCACGGTAGGGTCAGCGACTGGGGCGAAGTCGTAACAAGGTAACCGTAGGGGAACCTGCGGTTGGATCACCTCCTTTCTAAGGATATTGATAATTAGTTCGCTAATTATCCGGATTGTTGTCTATCTATCTCTTTAAATTATTAGCTAGTACTGGGTGCTTATTTAATTATATTGGGCTGGTAGCTCAGTTGGTTAGAGCGCGCGCTTGATAAGCGTGAGGTCGGAAGTTCAAGTCTTCCTCGGCCCACCAATAACAGGGGGATTAGCTCAGCTGGGAGAGCGCCTGATTTGCATTCAGGAGGTCAGCGGTTCGATCCCGCTATCCTCCACCAAAACTTCTAATATATCTTATTTTTTCTTTTAATTTGTAAATATGAAATTTTAACTGATCAAAATAAATTTTTTTGATTTAAATACGTACAAAATTTTTCTCTGTACGTAATTGCAATCAAGCGCAAAAGGGCATTTAGTGGATGCCTTGGCATCAAGAGACGATGAAGGACGTGGCAGGCTGCGAAAAGCTAAGGGGAGTTGTCAACACACTTTGATCCTTAGATATCCGAATGGGGAAACCCAACTCTTAAGAGTTACTTATTGATAAATACATAGTCAATAAGAGGAAACCTAGTGAATTGAAATATCTTAGTAGCTAGAGGAAAAGAAATATATTCCGTTAGTAGTGACGAGCGAACGCGGACCAGGCCAGTAACAAATTTATAATAACTAGAACTTTCTGGAAAGTAAGACCATAGTGGGTGATAGTCCCGTATAGGTAAAAAGTAAATTTGTTCTCGAGTAGGGCGGAACACGTGAAATTTTGTCTGAATATGGGAAGACCACTTCCCAAGCCTAAATACTCCTTGATGACCGATAGTGAACTAGTACCGTGAGGGAAAGGTGAAAAGCACCCCGATAGGGGGAATGAAATAGTATCTGAAACCGAATGCCTACAAGCAGTCAGAGCTTCCTTGAGAAGTGATGGCATACCTTTTGTATAATGGGTCAGCGACTTAGTCTGTGCAGCAAGCTTAAGCCGTGAGGTGTAGGCGTAGGGAAACCAAGTCTTAATAGGGCGTTAGTTGTACGGATTAGACTCGAAGCGGGATGAGCTTAATATGAGCAGGTTGAAGATGCAGTAACATGTATCGGAGGACCGAACCAGGAAACGTTGAAATGTTTTTGGATGACTTGTGTTAAGGGGTGAAAGGCCAACCAAATTCCGCTATAGCTAGTTCTCCGCGAAAACTATTTAGGTAGTGCGTTGTGTGAATGATATCGGGGGTAAAGCACTGGATGGGCTAGGGGGAAGCGATTCCTACCAAACCTAACCAAACTCTGAATACCGATACTCTATGCACAGCAGACAGACTATAGGTGCTAAGGTCTATAGTCGAGAGGGAAACAGCCCAGATCACCAGTTAAGGCCCCCAAATAATGGCTAAGTGGGAAAGTATGTAGAAAGACCAAGACAGGCAGGAGGTTGGCTTAGAAGCAGCCATCCTTTAAAGATAGCGTAACAGCTCACTGTTCTAAATAAGTTTTTCCGCGACGAAGATGTAACGGGGCTAAAGCCATTTGCCGAAACTGTGACTTTATGATTACTGCGGTTTTCATAAGGGGTAGCGGAGCGTTCTGTAAGCTGTTGAAGGTGTTTTGAAAAAAATGCTGGAGGTATCAGAAGTGCGAATGCTGACATGAGTAGCGATAAAGAGTGTGAGAGACACTCTCGCCGAAATCCTAAGGTTTCCTGCGTAAAGTTAATCTGCGCAGGGTTAGTCGACCCCTAAGGCGAGGCAGAAATGCGTAGTCGATGGGAAACAGGTTAATATTCCTGTACCTTCTGAGAGTTGACGGATCATGTAAATAGTATTTTCTTATTGGATTGAAAATGCTGTGAAATGGTTCCTGGAAATAGCCTCAGAATATAGATCGTACCTAAACCGACACAGGTAGGAAGGTAGAGTATACCAAGGCGCTTGAGAGAATGATGTTGAAGGAACTCGGCAAAATGCTCTTGTAACTTCGGAATAAGAGAGACCAATAGTTAGGCAACTAATTATTGGTGGCACAGAATAGGGAGAAGCGACTGTTTATCAAAAACACAGGTCTCTGCTAAGTCGTAAGACGATGTATAGGGACTGACGCCTGCCCGGTGCCGGAAGGTTAAATGGTGGAGTGCAAGCTCTAAAATGAAGCCCCGGTGAACGGCGGCCGTAACTATAACGGTCCTAAGGTAGCGAAATTCCTTGTCAGGTAAGTTCTGACCCGCATGAATGGCGTAACGATTTCTCCGCTGTCTCCAACATCAACTCAGCGAAATTGAATTCTCCGTGAAGATGCGGAGTACGTGTAGTTAGACGGAAAGACCCCGTGCACCTTTACTATAGCTTTACAGTGGTATTAGAAAATTAATGTGTAGGCTAGGTGGTAGACTTTGAAACAAAGGCGCTAGCTTTTGTGGAGTCAAAAGATGAAACACCACCCTTTAATTTTTTGATATCTAACCATCATCCATTATCTGGATGTGGGACCCTGTATGGTGGGTAGTTTGACTGGGGCGGTCGCCTCCCAAAGAGTAACGGAGGCGCGCGATGGTAGGCTCAGGCTGGTCGGAAATCAGCTTTAGAGTGCAATGGCAAAAGCCTGCCTGACTGCGAGACGTACATGTCGAGCAGAGTCGAAAGACGGTCATAGTGATCCGGTGGTTCCGAGTGGAAGGGCCATCGCTCAACGGATAAAAGGTACGCCGGGGATAACAGGCTGATACCCCCCAAGAGTCCATATCGACGGGGGTGTTTGGCACCTCGATGTCGGCTCATCACATCCTGGGGCTGGAGAAGGTCCCAAGGGTTTGGCTGTTCGCCAATTAAAGTGGTACGTGAGCTGGGTTCAGAACGTCGTGAGACAGTTCGGTCCCTATCTGCTATACGAGTTGGAAATTTGACAGGATTTGTCCCTAGTACGAGAGGACCGGGATGAACGTACCTCTGGTGTACCAGTTGTTCCGCCAGGAGCATCGCTGGGTAGCTATGTACGGACAGGATAACCGCTGAAAGCATCTAAGCGGGAAACCCACCTGAATACTAGATTTCCCCATAAGAGTCGTGGAAGACCACCACGTTGATAGGTTGGGTGTGGAAGTGCAGTAATGCATGAAGCTTACCAATACTAATAACTCAATTGGCTTGATTACAATATCGTACAGAGAAAAGTTTTTTACTAAATAGTTTCCTGGTGACATTAGCAACAGATAAACACCCGATCCCATACCGAACTCGAACGTGAAAGCTGTTAGCGCCGATGGTACTTTGTCTTAAGGCATGGAAGAGTAGGTCGTTGCCAGGATTACAAGATTTTTTAATTTTATCCTATTAATAAATTTTTCTTAACTACTAAAATAAATATAATTGATAATTATTTACGTTTATTATTATGAGTACTAAAATGGATTATTTTGTTCAAGTATCTACAGCTATTTCCAGTTTAACAAAACACAATAGTAAAATAGATTTAATTATTGAAAAAATACTCGAGGTTTACAAAAATAATTCAAAAATTTTAGTAGCAGGTAATGGAGGTTCAAACGCAGATGGATTACATTTTGTTGGTGAATTGGTTTGTACGTTTATCGACAGAAAAAGAAAACCCATCAGTGCGATAGAGCTAAATAGTAGCCAACCAGAAATTACAGCTTGGTCAAATGATTTTTCATACAAAACTTTTTTAGAAAGAAAAATCGAAGCACATGGTAATGATGGTGATATAGCTATCTTTTTAAGTACAAGCGGAGGTAATTATGATGATGACTCTACTATAAATCTAATAAAGGCTTGTAAAAAAGCCAAGGAAAAAAATATATTTACTATATCATTAGTTGGCAAAACAGGAGGTGTCTTAAAAGATATTTCAGATTTATTTATTTTGGTTGATAGTGATATCACTTCTTTAATTCAGGAATGCCATATGTCAATACTTCACAAAGTTTGTTATGGTATCGAAAAAAACTTATAAATTTATAAAAAAAAATTTTATAGCAATAATTCCTACTAGAGCGGGATATAAAAAAATTATAAACAAAAATATTTAAAACATTAACAAATATCCATTGATTTTCTATTTTATACCCGTTGCTAAACAATCAAAGTGCATTGATAAAATTTATTTTTCAACTTAATAAATTTTTTTTAAGATTAAAATAAATATATTTGAAATTAATAACATATAAATAAATTCAGATAGATGTCATACAAAATGATTTTGTATAAAATATATTTTACTAATTTTAATTATTTGTAAAAGTAATAGTAAACTAATAATGATATTTTTAATTACTTTTTAATTAATTTAGGTTATCATCAACATATGCAAGTATGCGCGTTAATATTAGCTAGAGGAGGCAGTAAAAGAATAAAAGATAAGAATTTAATTAAAATAAATAAAAAGCCAGTAATTTCATACACTGTTAATGAACTAGCAAAATCAAAAAAAATTGATAAAATTTATTTAATGACAGATTCTTTAAAAATAAAAAAAGAGGCTAATGATTTAAATATAGAAAAGTTAGAAGTTATTACAAGATCAAAAAAAAGTGCAACAGATGCTGCGCAATCTGAAGTAGCAATAAATGAATTTATTAAAAAATATAATTATAAAACCATCTATTTTGTTCAGCTGACAAACATTTTTTTAAAAAAAATAGATATAGATAAATCTATTAATATGTATTTTAAGAATTCTTATGACTCTTTATTATCAGTCATTCAATCTGATAAATTTATTTGGAGAAAGAAAGGTAATAAAATATTTCCTAGTAATTATGATTTACATAATAGACCTCTTACAAAGAAAGCAAAAGATACTTATTATTTAGAAAATGGTTCTTTTTATATTTTTGAATCAAAAGGCTTTAAAAAAAATAAAATTCGATTATTTGGAAATATTGGATTTTACGTTATGGGTAAAGAGACATATTTTGATATTGATGATATGGATGATTTAAGAATAGCAACAAAGATAATTAATTAGAAAAAAATTAATTCTTTTATGTATTATATTCTAGCCAAAAAAGAAGCATACTAACCTTAATTTGCTGTTTAAGTAAATTTTTATTTTTAAAAATTTCCTTAAAGATATCACTGTCAATTATCTTATACTTTTCATTATTTTTTGTTAAAGTTACTAAATCTCTTTGATTTATATTTTTATTTTCAAATTCAATTGAAAAACCTTTTTTTTTGTTAGATAGGTAAATTCCTAAAGATTCAATTTCAGACTTTAAATTTTTTTTGAAGTCAATTTTGTTAAAATACAGATTAGAGGAAATAAAAGGATTAAAAATTTCTTTCCCAAAATATAAAGAAATGTTGTCTGCATCACGTAAAAGCTGATTTTTCATATATTCATTTATTTCAAGCCTTCTAATAGTTTCTAGAATATTTTTACTAGAATTAGTTTTAAAAGAACTATTTTTTATTTTTTGGGTAATTTTATTTATATTATCTTTACTAATTATATTTATAAAAAAAGGATCTGATTTATATGCAGTATAATAATTATACACATCATTCTTAAACTTATTAAAACGACTAGTTTTTTTAAAAAAATTAAAAGGAAATTTAAAAGCTTTTAAAATCTTAAATAAATTATAGTATTTGAAAGTGTTGTAACCTCCAAATATTTCATCTCCACCTATACCACTAAAAAAAATTTTGCTGATATCAGGTTTTTTTATATTTTTTAAAAGATAAAATAGATTTAATCCATCTGAAGATGGTAATTCATAAATTTGAGCTAAATGTTTTATTTCAATGAAGAGATTATTTCTTTTAGTGTTAATAATTTCTAAATTATTCAAAATTTTTAGATTCTTTAAATTTTTAATTACTATACTGCTTTCATCAATTTTAGAGTTTTCATTTCTGAGAGTATAAATTTTAAATTTCAAATTATTTTTAATCAATCTTGTTAGAATATAATTAGAATCAATACCTGAGCTAAGAAAAAGAGATTTAATTTTCTTTGAATGCTTTAAAGTTTTGATAAAAAAATCATCGTAAATTTTTTTATTATTAATTTTTTTTGGCAAATAATTTTCAATAGTAATCTGATTATTGGTGTTTAAATAAAGACATTTGCCTGCATCTAGAATTTTTATTTCAGAAAATATTGTATTTGGCTCTCTAAAGTATCCAAATAATAAATATTCTTCAATAGCTTCTCTATTTATATTTAATTCCTTTTTAGTTAAGGATTTATACAGGCTCATAATTGATTTTATTGTAGAACTGGCTATAAAAAAATTATTATGGTGAATATAATATAGTGGTTTTTGTCCAAATTCGTCTCTAAATATTCTTAATGTTTTTTTAATTTTATCAAACAAAATAAATGCATATTGTCCATCAAGATTTGTAATCCTATTTGTTTTACAAAACTCAAATAAGTTTAATGTATCTGACTCAAAATTTTTATTATCAAAATTGTACAGTTCACCATTAAATATTAATAATTTTTCATTATCATGAATAGGTTGATTAGAATTATTTGAACCAACTATTGATAATCTGTTAAAACCAAAATAATTATTTTGGTGTTTTATTATCTGTTGATCATCTTTCCCCCTATAACTAGATAAATCTAAAGCTTTTTGAAATTCATTGGTGTTAAATTGATAATTGTCTCTTAAATTTAAAAATAATAATCCACACATACAATCATTAATATATTTCTAATATTTTATTATATTTTTTTTTATTATTTTTTGTATTAATATTATAAAAAAAATTTCTAAATTTATTTTTTAAACTAATTGGTTTATTTTTGTTTATATATTTAAATGGATTTAGCTTTTCAACATAAAAAAAATCATATGGATGAAAATAAAATATAATATTATTACATTTATAACGTTTAATTAAATATTTAAGCATAAATAAGGGCGTAAGTCTGAAGTAACTGCCTCCTGTAAATTTGTAATCAATAAAAAGTAAATTTATGGAAGGTAATGGTTTTTCTTTTACTTTTAAAAAGTTTATTTTATTTTTTATTCTATTAAAATTTGTATTAGTAAAACTAGAACTATTAAAAATTTTTAAATCATTTAACACCTCATAATATTCATTAACATTTTTAAGCATAGAAAAAGATGGTGATCTGTAATGATTAATTTTAATTTTTTTATCAATATTATTAAAAATATAAATTGATTTTTTTAAATCATTTTTAAATTCATTTTTTGTAAAATTATTTATTTTCTTATGATTGTATCCATGCAATCCAATTGTGTGATTATCTTTAAAAATTTTTTTCACCAATTCTGGGTAATATTCAGCAACTTCACCTAAAATATAAAAAATACCCGAAATATTCTTACTTTTTAAATATTCTGAAATTTCTATAGTTTGATGAAAGAAATAACTATTAAAATTAATATTTTCATTTAACTGATATTTACAAAAGTTCTTATAATAATCTTCAATATCAAATGTATAAATCATCAAAATAATTTATCAGTGTCTTTAAATGACAAGATATTTTGCATAATATTAGATTTGTTTATAAAATTATCTTTAGAATAAAAATATATAGGGCTATTAATTCTAATATAACCATTTAATAAAGCTTTAGTTAGATTCTGTTTTTTATTTGATAAAAATTCAATACCTACATAACTTTTTTTAATTCCTCCTTTTAATTCATAAGCGAAATTAATTTTTTGAATGTTATTAGTAATTCTTAATATTTTATTGACTATTACATAGTCATAATTGGTTCTTAAAGCATTTATATTCAGTTTAGATAGCAATTCTACTATGTAATAATAAATTATTATCAATAATTTCTTTTTATAGTTTAACCTTTCTTTATATTGTGAAAAAAAATAATTAATATTCAAAATTTTAAAATATCTATAATAATCTTCAACTATTCCCCAGCCCATTCTACTATATATTAGCTCTGCTTGCTTAGTCACTCCAATGCAACATATATTATTATAATTTTTCATAATATATTTAATCATAATTAAACCACTACCTTTTTTATTTTCAGAAAATAGATTAAATAACCAATAAATTTTTTCACCATTTAGTTTTTTAGGTAATAAAAAACAACAACCTACAATTTTTTCTAAATCTTTTGCAATTACACATTCAACATTTTTCTTTTTGTATAATGATTTTATAAACGAAGTATCTTTAGCATATTCTTTATTAATAATTTTATTTGAGAATTTAATTATTTTATCATCAATTTCTTTAATTATCTCTATTTTCATTTGCTATATACAGGTAAATTTTATCATTCATATATAATATACTTCCTAAAGATATTGATAAAAAAAATAGAATTAAATTTTTATTTATTTTTTTTCTATATTTATAATCAGCATGTAAATAAAATCTCCAATAATTGATTGAGAGGGATAGATATTCGTATATTTTCACATTATTGAGTTTTAATTTATATAATTCTAAATAGGTTAAATATGTATAATTAGGTGATTTTAATTTATATTTTAGTAAATTGTTAGTCATTCCATCATTCTTGTATTGAACTATTTTGACTGGTAAATTAAAACATAAGAATTTAAAATTATTAATTCTTGCTTGTAAATAAATAGTTGGAATTCTTATTTCATTTTTGATAAGAGCATATAAATTCTTTTTTAAAATTTTAGATTTGTACACCTCACATTTATCACCTTTAATTCCATTAACATATCGCAAATCAATTAATCTAAAATCTTTTCCAGATTTAGGAAATTTATCTCCAATTATTGTATTATCATTCATATTTCTGCATAAAAAATTCAAACCACCTACTTCGGTTTTGTTTAATGTTTTTTTATTTTCTTTTATTATTTTAATTAGAGAATAAAATTTTTCTGTTTCAAAATAGTCATCATCATCTGAAATTATAATATATTCACCACTTGATATTAGAACCGCCTCTCTTAAAGCATTTGGCCTTCCACTATGGCTTATATATTTGTATTTTATATTAAATTTTTTTTTATTAATGATTTCATTAATTATTTCTCGTGTTTTGTCAGTTGATCCATCATCGCAAATAACTAATTCACAATTATTTTTTATAAAAGGTAGAATAGAATCTATTAGTTTGGTGATTTCTGAAGATCTATTAAATGTTGGTACACAGAAACTAATTAAATACTTCATTAAAGTATATATTTTTCCATAATTGTTTTCGCAAAGTCATAAATTGTTTGCTTTTTATAATTTCTAGAATTCAAATAACCTTCTAAATATATTGAGTTCTTTTGAATTGCATAAATTAATGCTTTACGACTAATTTCATCATAAAAATTAATATTATTTTTTAAAATCTTTTTTAAATCATTAAAACTTTTTATTTTATAACAATTTTTATCGATGTCTAAATAATAATCACCAAATATATAGACTGGTTTTTTTAATAGTGTAGCTTCAAGTGAAAGAGAAGACGAAATTGTAACTAAACCTTCTGATAATTTTAAAATATCAAAATTATTAACATTATGATCGATAAGAATTACATTATGCATTTTAATAATTTTATTATAGAAAAAAATATCTCTTTTTCCAATTGAGTGAGGGTGCTCTTTTACAACCAAATATTTATTATATGGCAAAGCTTTAGATATCAATTTAATCAAATTCAATTGATCGGGCGTTTCCCTGCCAATAATAAGTGTTGCTGCTTCAGGATAAACATGAAGTCCATAATAGAAAAAATTTATTTTTTCTAAATTTTTAATATTTATTTTTTTAACGAAAAAAATATAATAGTAATTTTTTAATAGTCTAACTAATCTTTTAAAAGGTAAAAGTAATGGATGATCTTTGTAGTGGAACCCTTTTTTATCATTGTAGTATTCTTCAAAGTATGAAAAAAATTTTATTAAATCTTTAAATCTCAAATTTTTAAAATTAAATATTTTATTTAGGTAGTAAACTTTTTTCTTATTAGAAATATATGAATTTATAAAGTTATCGTACTCTTCAACAGCAAAATTTGAATTATTTTTAATCTTTGAATAAAAATATTTAAAATCTTTATTAATATTTTTAGTTCCAGAGTCAACTTTATCAGATAAAAGTAATCCATTTCCCAATCTAGAATTTTGTATACTAAAAAAATTTATTTTATTTAGATTACAATATCTACAAGCAACAAATGATACTAAATCATCAACACCCTCAGCTATTACTAATGATGGTTTTGTTGACTCAAGGTAATTAATTATAAATCTAATTAGATTTAATGCTGATTTTTTTTGATAGCTTTTATTTTTTCTAATTATATGTCTATCTAAGTGTATCAATTCTGAAAAATTTATATCAAGATAATTTTCTATATAATTTATATCAATATTTTTATTAAATTTTTTTTCTAAATTATTAATTATATCGTTAATATAAAAAATATTTTTGTAATTAAATTTTTTAAAATACTTATACTTAGAATAAGCTAGGCCACTAAAAGTTAAATTTTTATTTAATTTATTTAATTCAATAGCGGTGTCGGTGAAAAATTTTTGATTTACACTGAACAGGAAAAAAATTTCTTTAATATCTTTCATTTAAATTTTCAGATAATCTATATATATTTAAGATATTTGAGATAATATTTATACATATTTATACTAAATTAACCAATTAGAATAACATTTAAAATTGGAATAGTCTTTGAAAATCTCTATCACTCAATAAATTTTTGTAATCTGAAAATATAAATGAATTATCTTCTTTTAAAAATAGAATTTTATCAGAAGATTTAATTAATTCCTTGCTATGAGTAATAATAATTAATGTTTTTTTAATTTTTAATAATTGATCTATAATTTTTTTCTCAACATTTTTATCTAAATTGGCTGTAGGTTCATCAAGTATCAAAATTTGCCTTTCAAAAAATAATGATCTTAATATTTCCAACCTTTGTTTTTGGCCAGCACTTAAATTTAACCCATCTTCTTGAATTCTTTTATTATACTTAAAAGATGAATCTAAATCAAAATCATTTTCATTTATAATTCTATCAACCTTAGATAAATTCTCTTTATCATTTTCATTATCAAGCGATAAATTAAAAGCCACATTACCTCTTATAATAAATGGATCCTGAGGTATGTATGATATAAAATTCTTAAAAAAATTACTATTTTTATAAGTTTTGTTATTAATTATAATATCACCTTGGAAATTTTTTTCGTAACCAATTAAAATTCTTAACAATGTTGATTTTCCAACTCCAGAATTTCCAACAATACAAATAGTCTCTCCTTTTTTTATTGAAAAAGATAAATTCTCGAAAATTACATTCTCATTGAAATTAAAAAATAGATTTTTAATTTCTAGTTTTTCAAAACTTTCATTTTTTTTTGACGCTTTATTGTATGGTATATTTGGTTCACAAATTATTGTTTCAATTTCTTCAATAATATTAGAGTGTGTTTGCAATCTTGCCGAGTTAGCATAAATATTTTGAATACTTGGTATAAGTCTATATCCAGCTATAATATAAGCACTAATTATGGGTAGATAGATTGATAGTGAGATATTTGATTTTAAGAAATAAATTAAAATTATTAATATTATAGAAAGAGAGATTAACTCTAATAAATTTTTAGGAAAATATGTAAAAAATTCAGATTGAGATCTAGATAACATGTAGTTTTTAGATTTCTTTTTATAAACTTTTAAAAAATTGTTAATTTTTTTATAAATATCAAGTAATTCAACACCGTTTAAAATAATTTTAGCAAAATAAAATTTTTCACTTGAACTAGTTTGCATTAATTTTTTATAGAATTTATTTTTACTAGTAAGAGCAAATATTATTAGGAGATAAATACTTGAAAAAAATATTGTTAATAAAAAAGTTATCTTTGGATTAAATATTAATAGCACGGTATAAAGTATTATAAACAAAGAAAATTTGTGCACTAAATTGCAATAAGATAATCCAATATACACTGACATTCTTTCCATATCAGTTGTAACTTTGTTAAGTATATCTGATTTGTCATAATTTATTTTTTTTTCACTATGAATATACTTATGTAAATAATTATTTAAAATTTCAAATGAATACTTATCACCAAGAGAAAATGCATATTTTAGCATTAAATTTGTAGCTACAATAATATAAATATTGATTAAAATTAATAAAGCTAACAAAATAGAAAAGATTGTAATTAGATCAACGTCTTCTAAAAAAATTTTGACTGATTTTAGATTACTTATACTTCCCTCATAGGTTCCAAGTGAAATATTTATTATAGGAATAAGAGACATAAAAATTGAACTCTCAAAAATTGCTGATATTAATAATAATAATGTTATGTTTAATGTTTTTTTTCTTTCGTAATTATAAAGGAAACTAATTGCTTTAAACATTTTAAAAAATAAAGATGATTTATTAGTATTATTATCACATATTTTAATAAATTAATAATTTTATACTAAAAAAATAATTTTAATTAAATTTCAGAAATATGTTTTTGTTAAATTATATAACTAATTTCTACATTTACATAAATTTTGTAATCATATATAGTTTCTTTGTAAGCAATATTTTAATAATTATACCTATTATTATATAAAATATTCAAACCTTTTAGAATGCATTAATGAAACTAAGTGTATCAATAATAATTCCAGCTTTCAATGAAGCAGAAAATCTAACCCTACTAATAGAAAATATTCTTAATCAAAAAAATCTATTTTTAGATATGGAAATCATTGTTGTTGATGATTTTAGTACTGACAAAACCAATATGATAATGAAGGGCTTTCAAAAAAATAAAGAAATATTATATCTAAAAAATAATTCTAGATCTGGTCAAAGTAAATCAATTAGCAATGGTATTAGAAAATCAAAATACAATAATATTATTACTATAGATGGCGATGGACAAAATGATCCAAATGATTTTTCTATTTTAGTCAATGAATATAATTTTGATCAATCGTATTTGATCTCAGGAATTAGAAAGTCTCGTAAAGATAGTCCAGTAAAAATATTTTCTTCAAAAGTAGCAAATTTTGTGAGGTCATTAATATTAAAAGATAATTGTGAGGATTCTGCATGTGGCTTAAAACTCTTTTCAAAAGATATTTTCTTAAAGATAAATTTTTTTGATGGTATGCATCGTTTTTTACCAGCACTTTTCATTGCTTATGGTGTTAAACCTGTTTATGTGACTATAAATCATAAACCTAGAATTAAAGGAAAGTCAAAATATGGGACTACTGATAGATTAATTAGGGGTTTATTAGATCTATATAGGGTAAAAAAAATGATTAAACAAATTGATAATAATAGATGTTAGAACATTTAAATTCTCTAAGTACTTTTGAATTGTACTTCTTAATTATAGGTTTTTTAGGCCAAGCTTTATTTGCTAGTCGCTTTATAGTTCAGTGGATTTATTCAGAAAGACTAGGTGCTAGTTCTATACCCATTATATTTTGGTATTTAAGTATATTTGGGGGATTATTGTTACTATCATACGCAATTTCAAGAATGGATCCTGTCATTATAACAGGACAGATGTTTGGTTTATTGATTTACATAAGAAATTTAGTATTAATATATAAAAAAAAGAAAGAAAAAAAATGAAAAAACTCCTGAACTATATTAATGGAGAGCATATAGGTAGCTCAAGCAGGTCAATTGAAATAGTCAATCCTGCAAAAGGGGAGACAATTTCTCAGGTAATATTGTCAAATAAGAATGATTTCGATCACTGTATTAAAAGTTCTCTTAAAGCTCAAAATGAATGGGCAAAACAGACACCTTTAAAGAGATCAAGAATAATTGCAAGATTCAAAGAATTGATTGAAAAAAATATTAATTCCCTTGCTGAGTTAGTATGTAATGAACATGGAAAAACATTCGATGATGCAAAAGGTTCAATTACAAGAGGTCTTGAAGTTGTGGAATTTGCAACAGGAATACCCCATTTACTAAAGGGTGAATTCTCTCAAAATGTAGGTACAAATATTGATTCTTGGTCTGTAAGACAGCCTTTGGGTGTAAGCGCAGGCATAACACCATTTAATTTTCCTGCAATGGTACCAATGTGGATGTTTCCAATTTCAATAGCTTGTGGTAATTCATTTATTCTAAAACCATCTGAAAAAAATCCTTCTTGTTCTATTAAATTGGCAGAACTATTCGTTGAAGCTGGTTTACCTAAGGGAGTTTTAAATGTATTGAATGGTGATAAAGAAATAGTTGATCTTCTATTAGAGTCAAAAGATATTGCATCCATTAGTTTTGTAGGCTCTACTCCTGTAGCGAAGTATATATATGAAACATCAGCTAAAAATCATAAAAGAGTACAATCTTTGGGTGGAGCAAAAAACCACCTTATTGTAATGCCTGATGCAAATATACAGCAAGCTACTGATGGAATAATAGGAGCTGCATATGGATCAGCGGGTGAAAGGTGTATGGCAGTTTCAGTAGCTGTAGCAGTTGGCAACATAGCTGATAAAATTGTTGAGAATATTAAAATAAATGCTGAAAAGTTGGTGGTTGCACCTTGGACAGATAAAAACTCTGATATGGGACCGGTGATATCTAAAGAGCATAAAGGCAAAATCATAGAATATATAAACTATGGAGAAAGTGAGGGCGCATCATTAGTTTTAGATGGTCGTGACTTTAAGATACAAGGCTACGAAAATGGTTTTTTTCTTGGACCTACATTATTTGACAATGTGAAGAAAAATATGAAAATTTACAAAGAAGAAATTTTTGGACCAGTGCTCTGTGTAGTGAGAGTTTCTAATTATGAAGAGGCAATTGAATTAGTCAATTCTCACCAGTTTGGCAATGGTGCTAGCATTTATACTTCTGATGGAGAGGTATCTAGGCATTTTACCACAAATTGTAAAATAGGAATGGTTGGCGTAAATGTTCCAATTCCTGTTCCTATGGCTTTCCATAGTTTTGGCGGATGGAAGGAATCTTTGTTTGGCAGTAATTCTATGCATGGAGTTGAAGGTATAAATTTTTATACAAAACTTAAAACTGTTACATCAAGATGGCCAGATAGTATTAATTCTGGTCCAGAATTTGTTATGCCAACAAATTAATGAAAATTCTTATTACTGGATGTGCAGGTTTCATAGGTTTTCATTTAGCTGAAAAACTTTTAAACAATAACAAATTTAGAGTTTATGGTATAGACAATCTAAATACTTATTACGATGTAAAATTAAAACAAGATAGATTAAAAATATTAAAAAAAAATATTAATTTTAATTTTAAAAAACTTGATATTTCGAATTTTGTCAAATTATCAAAAAATTTTGAAGAAAATAAATATGATTATGTTATAAATTTAGCTGCACAAGCAGGTGTTAGATATTCTATAACCAATCCTGATACATATTTTGAAAATAATATTTCTGGTTTCTATAATATTTTAGAGGTTTCAAAAAAGATTAAGATAAAACATCTTATTTTTGCATCCACAAGCTCAGTATATGGAGAACAAAGCAAATGGCCCTTAAAAGAAAATTTTAATACCGATAAACCTTTATCTTTTTATGCTGCTACAAAAAAAATTAATGAAGTTATGGCATATTCATATAGCAATATTTATAAGTTACCATGCACTGGTTTAAGATTTTTTACTGTTTACGGCCCTTATGGAAGGCCAGATATGGCTTTATTTAAATTTGTGAAAAATATTAATTCTGCAAAGAGAATAAAATTATATAATAATGGTAATCATTATAGAGATTTCACATATGTTGATGATATAGTTGAGTCAATAATTAGATTAATAAAAAAACCTTCCAAAGAAAAAATTCCATTTGAAATATTCAATATTGGAGGCAGTAAACCCCATCATTTAAAAAAGACATTTTTAAGATATATCGAAAAAATTTTAAGTAAAAAAGCAATGATTAATAATTTGCCAATGCAGATGGGGGATATTTTTAAAACTCACGCTGACACAAAAAAATTACAAAATAAAATAAATTATAAACCTAAAACTAACCTAAAAAATGGAATAAATAATTTCATTATGTGGTATAAAATGTATTTTAAAAAATAAAATTTAATGAAAAATAAAATAGCTATAATAGGTCTTGGATATGTTGGCCTACCTCTTGCATTGGCATTTTCAAAAAAATTTAATGTAATTGGAATAGACTCAAACAAAAAAAAAGTCGATAAATATAAAATAAAATATAAAACTAGTAATATTGTATTTGCTAACCCGTTCTATAATTTATCAAATTGTAATATATTTATAGTAGCTGTGCCTACTCCTATTTATGATAACAAGAAACCAGATTTAACTTTTCTTAAAAATGCATGTATTACAGTTGCTAAAAATTTAAAAAAAAATGATTTAGTTATTTTTGAATCAACTGTTTATCCTGGATTAACAGAAGATTATTGTGTTAAATTAATAGAAAAAAAATCAAAACTATTACTAAATACTGATTTTTATGTAGGTTATAGCCCTGAGAGAATTAATCCGGGAGATAATAAACATACATTAGAAAAAATAATTAAAGTTACTTCAGGATCTAATAAAAAAGCTGCAAAATTGGTAGATAAATTATATAAATCGATAATAAAAGCCGGAACCTATAAAGCTCCATCAATAAAAATAGCGGAAGCATCAAAAGTTATTGAAAATACACAAAGAGATTTAAATATAGCTTTTGTAAATGAACTTAAAATAATTTTTGATAAAATGAGATTAGATACAAATGAAATTTTAAAGGCTGCTAATACCAAATGGAATTTTCTAGATTTTAAGCCAGGTTTAGTAGGGGGGCATTGTATTGGAGTTGATCCTTATTATTTAACATATCAGTCTAAAAAAAAAGGTTATAATCCTAAATTTATTTTGTCAGGAAGAGATATTAATGACAATATGCCAAAATATCATTTATCTTTAATAAAAAAAAAATTTTCACAAAATAAAATTACTTTTATAAATTCAAAAGTATTAGTTCTTGGTTTAACTTTTAAAGAAAACTGTGAAGATGTTAGAAATTCAAAAGCTTTAGAAATTATAAATTATTTATCAAAAAAAACTAACAAATTGTATATATACGACCCAATCGCGCATACTGAATCTCTAAATAAAAATATTAAAAATAAATTAATAAAAAAATTAAATATTAAAAACTTTGACTCAATCATTGTTTTGGTATCACATCACATTTTTAAAATTCAAAAGAAAAAAATTCTTTCTTTGTTAAATAAAAAGGGATTTATCTATGAAATAAAAAATTTAATTTTTAAAACTTAAATGATTATTTTGTTATAATTTTTTCAATACGTGTGCTTGAGTAATTTGAATACATTTTCAGTCTTTTGATCTCCTTATTATATTTTAATGCATATTCTAAACCAATAATATCTTTAAGATTATATTGACTTCCTTTAAAAATAATATCCGGTT
>CACNUO010000002.1 GCA_902623585.1 uncultured Alphaproteobacteria bacterium
AATATAGGATTACTGTCAGCAGGATCTATAACACAACTCTTAAGTGTGTCATTATATAAAACAAAAGAGTAGTTGTCTTTTAATTGATTTATAATTTCAACTTTCATCTAATAACTAATTTGCAATAACAGAATTTTTTGCAAAAACTTTTTTTGATGATTTAATTTTTATTGGTTCAAAATTTTTATAACTTAATAAAAAGATAGCTTCGTGAGTGAAAAAATTAACTCCAGTAATTGATTCACTTATATCAAATTGCTTACCTTTTGATGTTAATCCAATACTTTTTTCAATTACAATATTCATTTCATTACACAAATTCAAAAAATCCTTAATTGTAAAAAAATGAATGTTAGGTGTGTCATACCATGTATAAGGTAAACTTTCTGTTACTGGCATTCTTCCAGATATTAAAAGCTGTAATCTTATTTTCCAATGTCCAAAGTTAGGAAAAGAAACTATTGCTTTTGATCCTATTCTTAATAATTCAGACAGAATATCTTTAGGCTTCATCATTGCTTGTAAAGTTTGACTTAAAATTACATAATCAAAACTATTATTTGAATATTGGGACAAATCTAATTCGGCATTTCCATGTACAACATTGAAACCTCTTGCAATAGCATTTGCAGCTAGGTCTCTATTTAATTCAATGCCATGAGTTATCGCATTACGATTATTTTCTAATTGTTCCATAAGACCGCCATCACCACATCCAATATCTAGGATTTTTCTATCTTCTGCGATAAGTGTTTCAATAAGAGACCAATCTTTTCTTATGCTATTAATTTTATTCATCTATTTTCGCAAAGTTGTTTGTTAGGAAACCTTTTATTACATCATCTAACTGTGGTTCCTCTAATAAAAAACTATCATGCCCTTTATCAGTATCAATTTCTAGAAAGCTTACTTCTCTTGATAGAGAATTTAATTGATTTACAATCATTTTACTTTCTATTGTAGGGAATAACCAATCCGAGGTAAATGAGACAATTAAATATTTTAAATGGTTATTTGGATTATGACTAAACTCAATATTTTTTCTAAATGTTTCATCATGATCAAAATAATCCATAGCCCTTGTTAAATAGAGATATGAATTTGCATCAAATCTTTCAACAAATGATTTACCTTGATATCTCAGATAACTCTCAACTTGAAAATCAGCATCAAATCCAAAAGAAATAATATCTCTTGATTGAAGTTTTCTTCCAAATTTTCTATGCATCGCATTTTCGGATAAATATGTGATATGCGCAATCATTCTTGCTACTGATAGACCTCTTTCTGGCACTTCATTATTTTCAAAATACTTTCCATTTTTCCAAATAGGATCACTCATTATTGCCTGTCGCCCAACTTCATGAAATGCAATATTTTGAGCCGAATGTTTTAACGCTCCCGCAATATGTATTATATTTAAAATTTTATCTGGAAAATCGATTGCCCATTGAAGCGCTTGCATTGCTCCCATCGAACCACCAATGACAGAAAATAACTTCTCTATATTTAAATTTTCAATCAATAAAGATTGAGCCTTCACCATATCTTTTATTGTTACGGAAGGAAAATTACCACCATATGCAACATCACTTTCATTTTGTAACTCTTTAGGACCCGTTGAGCCAGCACAACCGCCGAGTACATTTGAGCAAATTACAAAAAATTTGTTTGTATCAATTGGTTTATTAGGCCCAACCATTCTAGACCACCAACCTTCTCTCCCAGTAATGGGATTATTCCCAGCAACATATTGATCTCCAGTTAAAGCATGGCAAACAAGAATAGCATTAGTTTTATCAGCATTTAATTTGCCATATGTTTTGAATGCTAGTTTAAAACTATCTATTATATCTCCTGATTCTAGTTTTAAATTAATATTCTGGAAATAGGCTATTTCGCTTTCAAGTTTTGTGTCAGTAGTAAATTTTGTTTTCATATCTTTTTAGTCTAACACTATTTGAAAGAATGAAGGAGGAGTGTAAACGCTTTAGCTGATTATTGCTCCACCCGCAAGCTGTCTCAAATCGGTGATAATTGGACTTATATTTATATATCTTTCTAAGTCAATAAATCGTCATTTTTTAAATTAAATACTACTTTATTTTGATTTATCGTAAGATAGTTTGTAAAGAAACGTCCAAAATTATGAAAAATAAAGAATTAGACAATTTAAGAAGCAAAATTAATAACATTGATGATGAAATTTTATCTTTATTATCTAATCGATCTAAAATTGTTTTAGAAATAGGAAAACACAAAAAAGATAATTCAGTTGTTGATCTAGATAGAGAACAAAAAATTCTCGACAGATTAAGTTCTAAATTTACAGGATCTTATCCAAAAGATACTATCGTTAGACTTTGGAGGGAAATTTTTCAATCTTCTGAAAAACTTCAAAAGTTAACTAAAGAAAATATTCAATCAAAAAGATCTATAGAAAACATTAATGTTTATAAAGGTGGTAAGGCAAAGTTAAATAACAATAAAAGAGTTATCAAACTTTCTTCAAATGAAAATCCCTATGGTGCTTCACCGAAAGCAATTGAATTGTTAGAAACAAAAAATATTAATCATGATTTACATAGATACCCAGAAATTGATGGATCATCATTAAGAGAAGCAATAGCTAAAAATTTTTCTATTGATAGTAATAGAATTATTCTTGGCTCTGGCTCAGATGAAGTTTTATTATTTGCAGCTTTGGCATTTTGTCAAGATGGCGATGAAATTCTCCACGCAAACCACGGCTTTGAGATGTATTCAATTGTGAGTAAAGTAGTTGGTGCAGTTCCAAAAAAAATTATGGAAGATGTAAATTTCAATTTAAATATTGAAAATCTCATAGATCAAACAAATGATGCTACTAAAGTAATTTATATTGCATCACCTAATAATCCAACCGGAACTTATTTGTCTAGAGACCAACTTGTTAAATTAATGAATAGCATTTCTAAAAATATTATAGTTGTTATAGACGGGGCATATGTCGAATATGTGCAAAAAGACGATTATGATAAAGGATTTAGTTTAACGGATGAATATGAGAATATTATTTTAACAAGAACATTTTCAAAAACATATGGACTCGCAGCTTTAAGAGTAGGCTGGTGTTATACCAGTCAAAAAATAGCTGATATAATTAATAAAATAAAACCTCCTTTTAATACGACAACTATTTCACAGTCTCTTGCAATTAAAGCTTTGGAGGATAAAGAACATATTGAAAACTCTGTTAAATTAAATTCTGAAATTAAAGATTGGTTTGAAAAAGAGCTCAAACTTCTAAATATTAAAACCAGACAAACTGAAGGTAATTTTACTTTAATTGAAACTTCAGAAGAAGAAGCTGAGAAAATTAGTAATCATCTTATGAATGATGGCATTATTATAAGGCGTTTAAATAGTTATAATTTGCCCAATTTTTTGAGAATTAGTATTGGTACAAAAGAAGAAATGAATTTGACAGTTGAAAGTTTGAAGAAATTTAATGTCTAAAATAACTTATGACTCAGCTTTGGTCATTGGTATGGGATTAATTGGATCATCCATAGCGAGGGCTCTGAAGGAAAAACAATTATCAAAAAAAATTTTTGCTATTGATAGAGATAGTGAGGTAATAAATATTTCAAAAAATTTAAATCTTGTGGATGTAATAGAGAGTGATTTAAATAAATTTAATCAACAATTTGATATTATTTTTATTTGTACGCCTTTGAGTTCATATAGGGATATATTTAAGCAATTGAACAGCTATGTTAATGAAACAACACTAGTAACAGATGTTGGTTCAACAAAAGTAAGTGTTATAGAAGATTTTAAAGAATCAATTAATAATAAAAAAATTTTATTTGTTCCTGCTCACCCTATTGCTGGATTAGAGAAAAGTGGACCAGAATTTGGTTTCGCAAAGCTGTTTGAAAATAGGTATTGTATTTTGACCCCAATAGAAACTCAGAGTGAGATAACAAGATCAATTTCAAATATTTGGGAGTCATTTGGAATGAATATAGAAATCATGGAACCTAAACGTCATGACAGAGTACTAGCTATGACATCTCATATTCCACAACTCATTGCATATTCTGTAGTAGGAACTGCAACAGAGCTTGAATCTCAAATGAAAGATGAAGTAATTAAGTATTCAGCTGCAGGTTTTAGAGATTTCACAAGATTGGCAGGTAGTGATCCAGTAATGTGGCGTGATGTTTATGAAAAAAATAAAGAAGCCGTTTTAGAAATGCTTGGTCGTTTCAGTGAAGATCTGCTTACTTATCAAAAAGCAATAAGAAATAATGATTTAAAATATTTGGAAGAAAAATTTATAAAATCAAAAGAAATTAGAAAAATTATTGAAGAGATTGGTCAAGCAGGAACTTTTGATCCCACAGAAAAGAATTAGTTATCCAATAATAAATTTGAAGCAGTTTCTATTCTATTTTGAACTTCGTTTAATAAAACTTTTTTATCTAAACCTTCCTCAATTGTCGGTAAAAATTTTATAGTAATTAATCCTTTTTCTAATACCCATGATTGTTTTGGCCAACATAAACCTGAATTTAAAGCTACAGGAAGGATTTTTCTTTTTGTATGATTATAAATTCCAATAAAACCTGTCTTATAATCAGGTTTACTACCAGGCAGCTTTCTTGTTCCTTCTGGGAAAATAATAATTGAAGATCCAAAAGATAATTTTGATTGAACTTTTTTTAACATATCTCTTATAGCTTTTGTTCCACCATCTCTATTAATCGCAACCATATTAGCCTTGAATAAATATTGTCCAAAAATTGGTATAAAGAAAAGCTCTCTTTTATGGACAAAGAAACAATCTTTTAAATAGTAATAGAGTGCGAGTGTCTCAAAAGCGGACTGATGTTTAGACGCAATTAAGACACTTTCATTTGGAATATTTTCTAAACCCTCAATTTTATGTTTAATATTACATATAAGATTAAGAAAAACAAAAATAACATGTATCCAAAGTTTCGTTGGATATTTAAGTAAATAACTTGGTAATAAGAGAAAAGGTAAACATACAATACCCATCAACACAGTCCATATAACCAAGGAAATATAAAATATTATACTTTTTAAAATTAACATACTTAATGATTTTGTTTTATATACTAGCCTGACTGATCTATATATAATTTATGTTCATTGTTTGCTCTAATTGTGAATTTAAGTATTTAGTAAATTCTGCAGATCTTAAACCAAATGGTAGAATGGTTGAATGCGCAAATTGTAATCATCAATGGTTTCAAGAATTAGATGATACTGAAATTACATCATCAGTCCCATCTACAAAAAAAGAAGAATTAGATCAAAATATAAAAAATAATAACCAAAAAGAAAAATTAGAAAAAGATCCAGTCAGAAATTTACCAAGTACAGTTGTAAGACAAGAAAAACCAAGTGTTATTAATTCAACGATAGTAATTGCTCTAGCTATAGTTGTAATTTTAGCAATATGGATTTATCGATCCTACGGTGTAAATACTTTTATTATTATTGATTTCTATATTAGGGAGTTTTTCTTTAATTTAAATTTGATAATTTCAGACTTAGCTAAAATTATACACAATACTTTAAATTAGTTACAACCAGCTAGGAATAATATCAGCTTCAATTATTTTCTCAATTTTTTCTGGAGAATAAATAATTGCATAATTATCATTGTTTATTAAAATTTCAGAGGGCAGTGGCCTAGAGTTATAATTTGAAGACATTACTTTTCCATAGGCTCCTGTATTTTTTATAACCAGTAGATTGCCAATTTTTTGTTTAGCCAATTTAATATTTTTTAAAAAAACATCTGAACTTTCACAAATTGGACCAGCAATAGCATAATCCATAATTTCCTCTGATTTTACATCAATCGCTAAAATTTCATGGTGTGCACCATACATGGCTGGACGTATCAATGTATTCATTCCTGCATCAACAATTAAATAATTTATACCTCCATTATTTTTAATTGTAACAATAGAAGTAACTATGACTCCAGCATCAGCAATTAAATACCGACCAGGCTCAAATGATAGTTCATAGTTTGTTTGCGTAAAACAATTATCAAGTTCTTCTTTTACCATCTCAATATTAAAGTCAGGATCAGATTCTTCATATTTAACATGAAAACCTCCTCCCAAATCTACATGCTTGATATTAATACCTGATTCAATAAACTTATTTGCAGCCATTTTCATTTGAGAAAACGTATTTCTATAGGCCTCAATTTTACTAATTTGACTTCCAATATGACAACTAATACCAATTAAATTTAAATTTTTACAACTTTTAACTAATTTGATAATTTTATCTAAATTTTCAAATTCAATACCAAACTTATCAGTTTTTTTTCCTGTTGAAATTTTACTTAAAGTCTCACCATCAACATCTGGATTAAGTCTAACACCAATATCAACGTTTTTATTTTTTTCATTTGCTAAATTATCGAGTAGTTTTATTTCTTCTAAAGATTCAGTATTAATTAAACGTATGTTTTTATGCATAGCATAGAGTAAGTCTTGTTCAGATTTTCCAACACCTTCAAAAATTATTTTTTTTGGATCGAAACCAGCTTCCAAGGCCCTTTTTAATTCACCAACTGACACTACATCTGCTCCAATATCTAACGAGTTCATTAATTTCAAAATAGCTTGATTTGAATTAGATTTAATTGAATAAAAAATATTGTTACCTAAAATTTCTTTAGTTTTATTTACTTGATTTATAATTTTTTGTTGTGAATACACATAAAAAGGTGTCTGACAAACTTTAACTAAGTCATATAAAGAAGTACCCTCAATATACGGGTCATTATTTTTATAAGTGAGCATTTATTCAGTATTTATAATAACGGATTGTTGACGTTTTTTCTCTTCTTCTAATTTCTCTAAACAGGCTTCATCACATGGATATGTAATTACGGATTTGTCTACTTGATCTTCTGGCAAACTTAAAGGACCAACTTTACCACAGCTAAAAGTAAACAACAAAAATGATAATAATATTAATCTGATCATCATAAGTATTTTTTTATAACAAGTTTTATAATTTTTTTAGTAATTTCAGGAGCCGTACCCCCAAAACTTGATTTTGATTTAACACTGTTAGTAGTTGATAGCACTTTTTTTGCATCAGCTGTTATATTTTTGTCAAATTTTTTTAATTCTCCAAGAGATAATGAATCTATGTTTCTGTCTTGTTTTGAACAATAAGAAACAATCTTTCCTGTAACTACATAAGCATCTCTAAATGAATATCTAAGATTTTGAACCAACCAATTAGCCAAATCGGTAGCGGTTGCATTTGAATTATCAATCAACTCTTTCATTCTAGTTTTGTTGAATGTAGATTTTGATAAAATTTCATTCATAACTTTTATACACAAAGAAACATTGTCGTATGAATTAAATGTTATTTGTTTATCGTCTTGTAAGTCTTTACTATAAGAAAGTGGTAACCCTTTAATAATATTAAGCATTGAACTTAAATTACTAATGATAATACTTGTTTTTCCTCTAACAAGCTCTGCACCATCTGGGTTTTTTTTCTGAGGCATAATTGAGCTACCAGTTGAAAGATCATCTGGCAAATTGATAAAATTAAATTGTTGATTTGACCAAAGTACTATTTCCTCTGCTATTTTTGATAAATGAACAGCAATTAGTGACAGAACAAATAAAAATTCTATTACAAAGTCTCTATCTGAGACAGTGTCCATAGCATTTTTTGTTGGCTCTCTAAATCCCAACTCTTTAGTTGTATATTTTCTATCAATAGGAAAAGAAGTCCCTGCAAGTGCAGCTGCACCTAATGGATTTTCATTAAGACGATATAAACAATCTTCAAGTCTTGTTCTGTCTCTACCAATCATTTCAACGTAAGCTAAAACATGATGAGCCAATGTTATTGGTTGAGCAATCTGTAAATGAGTGTAACCTGGCATAATTGTTTCAGTATTTTTTGTTGCAATATTAATTAAAGTTCTCTGAAATTTTTTTAGTTCACTATCTAAAATTTTAGATTCTTTTTTAACCCATAATTTTAAATCAGTTACTACCTGATCATTTCTAGATCTTGCAGTATGAAGCTTTCCTGCAATTTTTCCAATTTTCTTAAATAATAAACTTTCAATGTTCATATGAATATCTTCAAGTTTTTTTGAAAATACGACCTTGTTTTTTTCAATATCTCTTTCGATTGCTTTAAGTCCAGAGACTATTGCACTTTGTTCTTTTTTATTTATTATTTTTTGTTTACCGAGCATTCTAGCATGCACTATTGACCCAGTTATATCTTCTTTATACAGACGTTGATCGATATCTATAGACGTATTGATTGCATCTAAAATCTCGCTAGGTCCTTTTGAAAAATGGACATTTCTTGAAGGATTTTTTTTCATTTTGCGCGCCTATAAGAGATATTTATATTAATTTCCACCCTTATGCTTAAATTATTTTCATACGGCAAATTTTTCTTATATAAGCTCACCTTTATAGAACTCACATGAATATTAAAAAAGTAGTAGTAATAGGATCTGGCACTATGGGCAGTGGAATCGCAGCCCAAATAGCAAATGCTAATATTGATGTTACACTTCTAGACTTACCTTCAAAAGAAGGATCTAGAAACCAAATTACAGAAAACGCTAAAGAAAGAATTAAAAAATCACGACCCCCACTTTTAGTAGAAAAAAACAAAGCAGAATTAATTAAGGTTGGAAATATTGAGGATGACTTTAATGAAGTTGCGGAAGCTGATTGGGTTGTGGAGGCTGTTGTTGAGAGAATAGATATTAAACATAACATTTATGATAAAATTCAGACTACAAGAAAGAACAATTCTATAATTTCATCTAATACATCTACAATTCCATTGAAAATCTTATCTGCAAATATGTCAGATGAAATGAAAAAAAATTTTTGCATTACTCATTTTTTTAACCCAGTTCGATATATGGCATTGCTCGAGATAGTAACTGAAGAAGTTAATGACATTGAAAAAATAAATTTATTAAAACAATTTTGTGATGAAAAACTTGGTAAAGGTGTAATTATTTGTAACGACACTCCAGGATTTATTGGAAATAGAATTGGGGTTTATGCAATGCAAGTTGCTATGACTGAAGCTTTTAAAATGAAGATATCAATTGAAGAAGCTGATGCAGTATTTGGAAGACCAATGGGTATCCCGAAGACTGGAATTTTTGGGCTATACGACTTAATTGGTATCGATTTGATGGCTGATGTTTTAAAAAGTTTTATCAAAGAACTCCCAAAAGAAGATCCTTTCCACGAGGTTGCACAAGAAATTCCATTGGTCACAAAACTTATTGAAACTGGGTATACAGGAAGAAAAGGTAAGGGTGGTTTTTATAGAATGAATAAATCTGATGGTAAAAAAATTCTTGAAGCAATTAATTTAGAAACTGGCGAGTATCACCCAAGTCAGAAATTTAATTTAGGTATGGGAGATAAAATTGATATAAATAAACTCATTCAAAGAAAAGACAAATACGGTGAATATGCAAAATCAATTCTGACAAAAGTAATTAGGTATGCTGCATATTTAATCCCTGATGTATCATCAAAATATATAGACATAGATGATGCACTAAGATTAGGTTTTAATTGGACTGCTGGCCCTTTTGAAATGCTTTCAAATATTGATACAAAAAATTTTATTGATCAAAATACTGATATTAAATTCTTTAAAGATCTAAGGGGAGTTTTTGAATTTAATAAAAGACCTGGATATTTAGATTCTAGTATTGATAATTTAAGATCGTTAAATTTACAAAAAACTTTTGAAAACCCTTCTGCTAATATTAAAAATGCTTCATCATATCAGGTTGTTGAATTTACTACTAAGGCAAACGCTTTAGATACTGACTCTATGTTAGCTTTAAAAGAAGCTGCTCAAAATAATAAAAGCACAATTGTGATTAATGATGCAATGCAATTTTCTGCTGGTGTAAATTTAAATTATGTCATGGAATTTGCTAAAAATAATGAATGGTCTAACATTGAAAAATTTATAATTGATTTCCAACAAACGTGTAAAACAATAAAATATGCAGATAAGCCTTTTATTGCTGCGCCATCAGGACTTGCTATTGGCGGTGGTTTTGAAGTGGTATTGCATTGTGATTATAACGTTGCTCATACAAATGTTGTTCTTGGACTAGTTGAATCTTTAGTTGGACTCATTCCTGCTGGTGGGGGTTGTAAGGAAATGCTGTGGCGTTGGTTACAAACTCCAGAAGGTAAAGAAAATTCTGAACATGCGTCTATGAAAGTTTTTGATCTTATTGGTTATGCTATTACTGCTACCTCACCAAATGAAGCGCTTCCAAATCAATTCTTTTTAGAAAAGGATAAGGTGGTAATAAATAGAGACAGACAATTATCAACGGCTATCGATTTATTAAATAATATTGAGGGAGGTTATGAAAAACCATCTCAACCTAAATTCAATTTAGGCGGTAGTGCTGTCAAAGATAAAATGTTTGAAAAACTTGAAGCACTATATAA
The DNA here is from genome assembly GCA_902623585.1 of uncultured Alphaproteobacteria bacterium. Lineage (GTDB taxonomy): Bacteria > Pseudomonadota > Alphaproteobacteria > HIMB59 > CACPNW01. Next base: position 10,542 of record CACNUO010000002.1, read on the forward strand.
TGAAAATAAAATTTTAGACCACGGATTAGAAGTAGGTAAGCAAATTGCTTTTGTGCTTAGTGGTGGAAATACAAATATTGATAATGAATTAAGTGAAGATGATCTTTATAATCTTGAATTGGAAGCTTTCATGAGACTTATCCAGATGCCCAAAACTCAAGAGCGAATAAAACATACACTTGAAACTGGAAAACCATTAGTAAATTAAATTAATTTCTTGTAGTATTTGATCCTTTAAGGAAACAGATGAGTAATTTTGATACAAACCTAGATAAAAATTCAGCCAATTTTGTTCCACTATCACCATTAAGTTTTATAACTCGCGTGAAAGATATTTATCCAAACTATGACTCTTTAGTTTATGGAAAAAGAAGTTACACTTGGCTTGAAACCTATAATCGATGTACCAAGTTTGCTAGTGCATTAGCAAAAAAAGGAATTACAAAAGGAAGTACCGTTTCAATCATAGCGGCAAATACTCCAGAATTATTCGAAGCACATTATTCTATCCCAATGACTGGCGGCGTTATTAATACGATCAATACTAGACTTGATGCAGATACAATTGCGTATATCCTAGATCATAGTGATGCAAAACTTCTTATAACTGATACTCAATTTTCACCTACAATGAAAAAGGCTTTAAAAATATATGGGAAGAATATTCCTATTATTGACATTCATGATGATCAGGCAGTTTTTAAAGATGGTGAGGGTGAACAAATTGGAGAAATGACATATGAAGAATTTTTACAAACAGGTGATGACAATTATAATTGGTCTTTACCGGAAGATGAATGGCAAGCAATCTCACTAAGCTATACATCAGGCACAACTGGTAAACCAAAAGGTGTTGTGTATCACCACCGTGGATCATATTTAATGTCTACAGGAAGTGTTACGGCATGGAACATGCCTAATAAATTAACATTTCTTTATACTGTTCCAATGTTCCACTGTAACGGATGGGGCTACCCTTGGACAGCCGCTTTAATACATGCAAAGATAATTTGCTGCAGGTACATTGTTGCAAAAGATATTTATAATTTAATAGATAAATACAAAGTAACTCATTTTGGAGGCGCTCCCATAGTTTTAAGTTTAATTGCTAACGCAGATGTGAGAGATAAAAAGGAAATAAATCATAAAGTGTATGTATTAACTGCTGGAGCTCCACCGACGAGTGCAATTCTTGAAAAGATGGATAACTTAGGTTTTGAAGTTATGCATGTATATGGGTTAACAGAAACATACGGCCATATTCTTCAATGCGCCTGGAATGAAGAATGGGAGTCACAATCAAAATCTGAAAAAGCTGATATTAAAGCAAGACAAGGTGTTCGTTATCCAAATACTGAAGAAGTTTGTGTCGCAGATCCAGAGACCTATGAAAAAGTTCCAATGGATGGAGAAACCATGGGAGAGATTTTAATTCGAGGAAATGTTGTAATGAAAGGATATTACAAAAATAAAGAGGCGACTGAAACATCCATGAAAAAAGGATGGTTTCACTCTGGTGATTTAGCCGTTGTTTATCCTGATGGATATATTCAAATAAAAGATAGATCTAAAGATATTATAATTTCTGGAGGAGAAAATATTTCATCTGTGGAAGTGGAGAATGTTGTTGCAAAACATCCATCTGTTTCCTTGGTTGCAGTAGTTGCCAAACCAGATGAGAAGTGGGGTGAAACACCATGTGCTTTTGTAGAATTAGCACCTGGAAAAAATGCCACAGAAGAGGATATAATTCAGTTTTGTAAAGAAAATATGGCTGGATTTAAAAGACCAAAGCATGTAATCTTTGGCGAATTACCAAAAACTTCAACTGGGAAGATACAAAAGTTTGAATTAAGAACAAAAGCAAAGGAGTTATAATGGATCCAAAAACTTATAAATTTGACACACTCAGTCTACATGCCGGTTATCAACCAAGTAAAAACGCTGGCTCAAGACAAGTTCCAATTTATCAAACAACTTCATATATGTTTGATGATGTTGATCATGCGGCAGCACTTTTTAATTTAGAAAGAGGTGGTCATATTTATAGTCGTATGTCCAACCCAACAGTACAAGTCCTAGAAGAAAGAGTTTGTGCACTTGAAGGAGGAACAGCTGCTCTTGCAACTGCATCTGGAATGAGTGCAATATTTTTAACTATTATGACTCTTTGTAACGCTGGCGATCACATGGTTGTTTCTTCTCAGCTTTACGGTGGAACAGTAAATTTATTTAGATTAACACTTCCAAAGTTTGGTATTAAAACAACTTTTGTAAAACCAAGAGATACAGAAGGTTTTAAAAAAGCTATTCAACCAAATACTAAAGGAATTTTTGGTGAGCTTGTTGGTAATCCTGGTAATGAATTAATGAACATGCCTGAAGTTTCAAACATAGCAAAAGAAGCAGGTATCCCACTAATAATTGATAGTACTTATCAAACTCCTTATTTGTGCAGACCTTTTGAACACGGAGCTGACCTTGTTGTACACTCACTAACTAAATGGATGAGTGGTAATGGTTCTTCTATGGCAGGAATATTAGTTGAAGGTGGAACTTTTGATTGGATGCAAAATGATAAATTTCCTTCTATGACAGAACCTTACGAGGGCTATCATGGACTATCATTTGCAGAAGAATTTGGTCCAACAGCTTTTACAATGATGGCAAGAGCTGAGGGTATGAGAGATATGGGGCCTTGTTTAGCTCCTCAAAATGCTTGGAATATTTTACATGGTTTAGAAACTCTTTCTCTTCGAATGGAAAAACATTGTTCTAATGCTTTGAAAATGGTTGAGTATTTATCAAATCATGAGAGTGTTGCTTGGGTTTCACATGCCAGCGCACCAGGACATCCAGATAAAGAACTTGCAGAAAAAATTCTTCCTAAAGGAACTGGGTCAATGATTGCCTTTGGAATTAAAGGTGGAAAAGAAGCAGGTGCTGCTTTTATTAATAATGTTAAACTTGCGTCACATTTAGCAAATGTTGGTGATGCAAGAACACTAGTTATACACCCAGCATCTGCAACACACTCACAAATGGATGAGGCAACTTTAAAATTTGCTGGGTTATCTCATGATATGATTAGATTATCTGTTGGCTTAGAAGACTTTGAAGATATTGTAAACGATTTCGAAGATGGATTCAGAGCTGCAAAAAAACCTCGTTTAGTTGCAAACAAATAAATGAAGTTTAAAGTTCGTGGAATTGATACGTTTGCCTCCACTGGAGGCAGACCTTTTAATAAAAATAAACCCCTTATAATATTCGTTCACGGCAGTGGACTAAGTCACATGGTTTGGGTTTTACAAACACGCTACTTTGCATTCCGTGGATATAGTGTTTTAGCCGTTGATTTACCAGGTCATGGACTTTCTTCTGGTGAAAGTTTAAAAACTATTGAAGAAATGGGAAACTGGGTTGGCGATGTAATTGAAGCAGTTGGATGTAAAGAAGCTTCACTTGTTGGACATTCTCAAGGATGTCTTGTAACAATGGAATGTGTTGCTCAACATCCAGAAAAAATTAAAACGTTAACTCTTATGGGTGGTGCATCTGCAATTCCAATGAATCCTGAACTATTAAGGCTTGCTGAAGAGAGTAATCCTAAGGCTGTTGATCTTATGATGGATTTTGCGCACGGGCCTGCAGGACATTTTGGAGGTCATCCTGTTCCTGGCTTATATCACCTAAATGTTGGTTCTATGATAGTTCAAAATAAAGAAATTAAAGATACCTTAGGTGTGGATTTTAGAGCATGCGATAATTATAAAAACGGACCTGAGATTGCTAAAAAATTAGATTTACCAACTCTCTCTATATTAGGTGCACAAGATAGAATGTGCCGTTTAAAAGATGGAAAAATTCTTGCTGATTATATTAAAGGCTCGCAAGTAAAGATTATTGAAGATTGTGGTCATATGATGCTACTAGAAGAAGCAGATCAAACATTAGAAATTCTAAAGAAATTCATAGCTGAAAACTATCCATTACCAATAAGTTAAATTTAAAAATTTTTAGTAATAAATATTTTTGTTACTACTTATTTTCTTCTTTATCAGGTCTTGTAAGTTCTTCGAGTTTACGCATTTCCTCTTCCATTTTAAGTCTTTCTTGCTCTTCACGTTTCTTTTTGCGCTCCTCAGCTTTCATTTTTAGCTTAAGCTCTTTTTGCATTTTGCGATCGCCCGCTTTAGATTTATGATTAAAGTGTATGCCCATATGAACCCTGCGTCTATATACTAAATATTATGAAATATTTCTAGACTCTAATTTGCTAATTTCTAGCTAACCAAACAATTACAACAAAGACAAATATAGCTATTGCTTGGAAAAGCACTCTTAAACGCATTAATTTATTACTATGATTTTTATTTAGTTTTCCATTTACTGCCATAGCAATAACACCAATTACTACTACAGCAAGTGTTGCAGCCATAAACAACACTAATATTATTTGCATTGTGCTCATATAAATATCTATATAAAACTTTTATTTTATGAAACAAGATGTCCTAAATAAAGCGTTTGTTTATGGTTGAAATTTTAAAAGGTCCATCACTTACTAAACACCAAAATCCAAAAAAATTGATGATTATGCTTCATGGATATGGAGATAACGCTACCAATTTCATTCAAATTGCGAATTTAATAGATCAAGATGACTTTGAGATGAAATATGTTGCATTAAATGCACCAGATACAATTCAAGATTATCCTATGGGGTATGAGTGGTTTCAGCTTTACCTAAATGGCATACATATTTCTAATGCTAGTGCAAAAGAATATGATGTAGCCAAAAAAAAAATATCTGAGAATGTAACAAAAATTCATAACTCTATTTCTCTTTTATTAGAAAATTTAGATTTAGAAATGACCGATTGTTTTGTTATGGGTTTTTCTCAAGGAGGTATGATGGCTTTTGAACTTGGGCAGATAGTACAAAATCAGTTGGCAGGCTTAGCAATTATATCTTCAAGAATTATATCAAAAGAGCACAAGCCTAATAATGCATTTTTAAAAACACCAATTTTTATTTCTCATGGCGGCCATGACGCTGTTTTGCCTATTTCCAATTATAATGATTCAGTTCAAGTATTAAAAAATTACAATTACAATTTTGAAAATTATCTTATTGAAAAAGATGAGCACACAATGTCACAAGAAACAATAACTTTATTCCAAAATTTTATTAAAAAAAATATTTAAAGTAATCGAATCTTCATATTATATTACTATTTGAATAATATGACTTGGGTGAGTAGAAACTAAAATGAGTACCGCAGAAAATCCAGCTTTGGTTCTTAATGCTGATTTTCGGCCACTATCGTATTATCCACTTTCCTTATGCTCATGGCAAGATGCCATAAAAGCCGTATTTCTTGAAAGAGTTTCAGTGATTGAAAATTATGAGCATGAAGTTCATTCTCCAAACCTTACTTTTAAGTTACCAAGTGTAATTGCACTTAAAGATTATGTAACGCCTCAAAGAAGACCAGCGTTCACTCGTTTTAATGTATTTTTAAGAGATAATTTTACTTGCCAGTATTGTACCAATCGTTTCCCTGCAAATGAACTAACATTTGATCATTTAGTTCCTAAATGTCTGAATGGTAAAACTACTTGGGAAAACGTTGTGTCTGCATGTACATCCTGTAATCTAAAAAAAGGAAGAAAACTTATACAGAATACAGATATGAAACTTTTTAAAAAACCTCTCCGACCATCATCAATTCAACTACAAAATAATGGAAGAAATTTCCCTCCTAATTTTTTACATGAAACTTGGAGAGATTATTTATATTGGGATACTGAATTAGAAAATTAAATTTTTTTTGAGATAGCAATTGCAGTTTTGCATCCAAGTTCAATTATTTTTGACATAATTTTATATCCTGGTGCACTTTCTGCATCATGTTCTATTCCAATATCATGATGTTCAAGTTCATCATCTCTAAATTTGGAAATTGTTTTTTTTAAATCTTTGTGGTCATCTCCTAAGAGTTTTAATTGTTCTTGGTAATGTTCACCGATTACTTTTTCAACAGCAACAGTACATGCCATGGCAGCTTTTTCACCCATTAAGGCAGTGGATGCGCCAAGCGCATAACCTGCAACATTCCATAAAGGAAGGAGAGCAGTTGGTCTAACTCTATGTTCTAATATTAATTCATTGAATTTATCAATATGCTCTTGTTCTTGGTCAGCCATATGTTGAATTGTTTTTCCAAGTTTTGAGTTTTTCCCAAAAACTGCTATTTGCCCATCATATATTTTAGTTGCACCATATTCACCTGCATGATCGACTCTTATGATTTCTTCCAAAACCTCCCTATGAGTAGTTCTATTTGACAAGGGTTTTTTTTTAGATGCTTTTTTCTTTTTTAATGCCATAGTATCTAGTTAAATAAATAGCATTTAAAATAAAAATAACTAGTAAAACAAACGTATTAATTGAAGCAGCAGAAATTCCAAAAAAACTCCATATAACCTCATCACAACTAATTACCTGCTTTGATAATATCTGAGATTTAAGGTCTGCAGTATTTTCACTTTTCGTTAGCATTGCTGAACAACCTGCTGGTCCTTTAAAAATTTTATTTTCAACTCCTACGTGCCATATAGAATAAAAAAGCCCATAAACTGATGCAAATTGAATTACTAAATAAAGCCAAATTTTATTTAAATTTTTGAATAAAAATGTCAAAATTAAACATATTAAAATTAAATAATATGGATGTCTTTGCTTTAAACACAATTCACATGGCTGAAGATTAAAAAAATATTCTGCAGTTAACGCTGATGATATCGAAATAAGCGAAATAAAAAATAAAAGTGTTATCCAATTACGAATTATCATAAAAAACTAATTATAAAAACACTTCCAACAAGTAAAATAAAAAATACAATGGTTAAAATATTAAAATATTTATCAATAATTAACTTAATTTTTTCACCAAAAAAATAAAGAAGAATTGCTATCAAATAAAATCTTAATCCTCGACCAATAATAGAAACAATAATAAACAAAAAAATATTTAATCCAAATACTCCGCTGGCAATAGTAATAAACTTATAAGGAAATGGAGTTATTCCAGCACCAAGAACAATCAATATACCAAATTCTTTGTAATAACTTTCAAAAATATTAAATGAATTTTTTAGATGATAAAAGTCTACAATGTAAATACCTACTGAATTATAAAAAAAATATCCTATTGCATATCCTAGTATTCCACCTAGTACTGAAAACAGTGTACATATAAATGCGTAAAATAGAGCATTTGCTTTGGATGCTAATGCCATTGGTATAAGTAGTATATCTGGTGGAATTGGAAAAAATGAGCTTTCTGCAAATGATATTAAACTTAAATACCACTTTGCATTTTTATGTTGCGCTTTTTCTAATGTCCAATTGTAAGTTCTTTTAAGAAAATTCATTTAATTTATTTTTTTTATAATTTTGATTTATACTATTAATGATTTTAAATCTAAATTATCATAAATGTTACTTAAATGGAAAATATAGAGACTAAAGAATTAAAAACCGCATTTTATGCAACCTTTTCACAAGGGTTCTTTGCAACATTAACCTTCAGTATGTTTATGGTAAATTCACCAATTCTTTTTGATTTGATTGATATGACAAAAATAGAATTTTCTTTAGGATTTATTATTTTTGGTATTTGTAATGTAATTACAAATCAACTTACAACCCGTTTTTTACTCCCAAAAATAGGGAGCACAAATTGTTTAATAATTGCGAGATTATTATACGCATTTATTCCATTCTCTATTTTTTACTTCTCTACTTATAATTTTTTTATTTTTGTGTCTATGTTGTGGGGTATATCTATTGGCATACAAGCACCAAATATTTTTACGCAAGTTGCGATAATAGAAGAGAAAACAAAAAAAATCCTCAATCCAATATTTAAATCATCCTTTAATTTTGGTTTTCTTCTTGGTGCAGGCATATCTAGTTTATGTCTTGGTTTAGAAATTGACCCTGTCTATACTACTTTTATTGTAGGTTTGTGTGTTTTTATATCAACTTTGACTATGCATTTCTTTGGATTGAATATGAAATATGATGTTGTTAATAAGGATCCAAGATTTTCAATTCCAAATTATAAAATTATCATGTTTGCATCAATTAACATGTGTATTATCGCATTTATGGGAATAATAATTCAATGGTCACCTTTATGGCTCGTTACCGATCTTTCTGCGCCAATTTTTTTAGTCGGTTCAATAGTTATTTTTTTCAATTTAGGTGAGATCATTAGTAATATGTTTGCGTCAAAATTAATTACAAAACTTGGTGAAGTTATTGTAGGTCCATGTTTTGCAATGATTGGATCTACAATATTAGTGTTAAGTATTTTTTCTCAAAATATAATTATTATTTTTATAGCAATAACACTTTTTGGAATGTTAATTTCGAACGTTATGCCCATAGTATTTAGACAGGCAGTAAAAAATTCTCAAAATCCAATTCCAGTTACTATTTCTCATGTATCAAGTATTGCTTTTGTTGGAGCTATATTTGGACCTGCTGTTGTTGGAATTTCAGCTGAAACTTTTGGTTTAACATTTAATATGTATGCATTAGGCGTAATAATGTTTTTTATTGCTTTACTAATGTTTTTTATAATGCGTGAAGATAAATTGGTAGGAGTAGAGGGAATCGAACCCACACCACCGAAGTGACCGGATTTTGAATCCGGCGCGTCTACCAGTTCCGCCATACTCCCTGACTTAAGGTTTACTCTGGTTTTAATTATTAGTCTATTAGTTTTAATGATTTATTTATTTTTATTACGATTATCTTTTTAGATTAAATTTTGAAGAAATAGTCGTGTACTCACTATATCCCATTCTTGCTATATATCTCATTGCAACACTATCAACTCTATTATTATTAATAAATTTATTATTTATATAAATTCCAATTACTTCACCAATAATCATTGTAGAAATTTTTTTTGAATTTGATTTTAATTTAATTGTTTTAACTAATTTACATTCTAAATTAACAGGACTATCTTTAACTGACGGAGCTTTAACAAGTCTTGATTTTTTCTTTTTTAAATTTGACAAAATAAATTCATCTTCATCTGGTTTGAAATCCCTGGAAGATATATTCATTTGATTTCGTGAAGTGGATGTTGCAAAATTTACAACAAATACTTTTGTAGTCAAAATATTTGATAATGAATCCTTATATTTTCCATGTGTTGAACTACCATTTGAACAAAACATAACCTGTGGAGGCTCATCAGCTACAGCGTTAAAATATGAATATGGTGCTAAGTTCGCTATTCCATTTTTACTAATTGAAGAAATCCATCCAATAGGTCTAGGAAAAACTAGTGACTTAAATGGGTCTATTTTAAAAGGACTTCCTTTTTTTGGCTCATAAAACATTATCTATTTTATAAATAAGAATTTGCGTATTCTTTTATTTTTTCAAGCATTGAATAAACCCCATTCCTTCTCCCTGGAGTTAAAAGAGTATCAAGCTCTAAAGTATTTAGCATGCTAAAGTCAGAATTTTTAATTTCAGATGGACTCCTATCACCATAAATATCACATAGAATTGTAACCATACCCTTTGATATAAATGCATCTGAGTCATAATAAAATGAAAGTTTATTTTCTTTTAATTGAGGAACCAACCAAACTTGTGCCTGACACCCAGAGACTTTAAAGGACTCATTTCTATATTCTTCTGGAAAATCTTTAGCATTTTTTGCTTGATCAATTAAAAACTTGTACTTATCCATTCCGTCATCGAATAGATCTAGACTTTCTTTGTAGTAATTTATTTTTTCTTCTATTGTTTTCATGACATAAATTTTCTTAATACTTTAGCAGAATCTTCTGGCAATACATCCATTATAAAAACACCAGCCATTGACTCAGAGCCTGCTAAAACTTTTGGTTTATCGCCGTGTCGTAAAGGTGGGTAAAATTCAACATGAAAATGAAACTGACTATCATCTAATTCAGGTGAAGCGTGTAAACCCATTATATATGGGCATCTTTTATTTAGAAAAGTATCATACCCTTTCACAACCTGCTGAATACATTTAGAGAAATCTTCAATTAGCATATCATTAAATTTCCACGGTCCTTCGATTTGAATTTTTGGTATTATCCATACCTCATAAGCGTATCTTGCGAAGGGAGGCACAGCAGCGATAAAATTGTCATTTTGATATACATAATATTTCTCTTCCAACTGATTCATAATTTTGCTTAAAAAGTTCTCTTTTTTAAATGCTCTTATTTCTTTTTCTATTGCAGGTGGAATAAAAGGATAAGCATAAATTTGACCATGCGGATGATGAAGAGTAACACCACATTCTTCCCCTCTATTTTCAAAAGGTAGAACATATTTAACCTCTGGTTTCTTTTGCAACTCCTTATATCTATCAATCCAAACTGTAGTTAATAATTCTATTCGCTCTAAAGGCATTTCAGAAATAGTATCAAGATGTGCTGGAGAATATACAACTACTTCGCACTCTCCTTTTGACGGTTTACTTAAAATATTTTCTAAAAATATATTTTCTCCATTAGGATTAAAGCTAGCCCAACGATTTGGAAAGACTGCAACTTCGAAGTTTGAAAATGGTATCTCTGTTGGATAATTTAAATTTGCCCCTGGACAAAGTGGGCAATACTCTTTTGGTGGAAATGAAGTTCTGTCTTTTCTTCCTGCTGAGTATGTAACCCATTCCTCTCTTGAAGGATTCCATCTCATATGAGGTTTAGGAATTTCTGTAATATCAAGTTCTTGACTTGGGAATTCCTTGTGTTCCTTATAGCCATAAAGATAAAGTTCTTTTTTATCATTTCTTATAAAAATTCTTTTATTTATTTGATTCATTAATTTTTTCTTCCCATTTAATTGAAGAATTTATAATTTCACTTAGATCATTATGTTTTGGTATCCAATCAATATGTTTCAATATTTTTGATGTATCAGCAATTAATTGTTCAACATCTCCATCTCTCCTGCTTGAAAATTTATAATCAATTTTATCCTCTGAAATTTTATTTGCAGTATTTATAACATCTAAAACACTAAAACCATTTCCATAACCACAATTAAATAAATTAGATTCTGAACCTTCTAATAAATATTTTGCAACTTCTAAGTGGATATCAGCAAGATCAGAGACATGAATATAATCTCTGATAGCTGTTCCATCATGCGTGTTATAATCATTGCCAAATATTTCAATATGCTCTCTCTTACCAACAACAACTTCAGATAAAATTTTTATTAAATGTGTTGATCTTTTAGATATTTGACCTGATCGTAATTTTTTATCAGCACCAGCAACGTTAAAGTATCGTAATATTATAAATTTGTAATCATCTTTATTTTCAAATAAAAAATTTTCTGTTTTTATTTTTGATTCAGCATAGGGATTTTGAGGATTTAAATTTGTATTTTCATCTATTAATTTATTTTCACTTACTGATCCATATGCAGCAGCTGTAGAAGAAAATACAATTTTATTTAATCCATTATTTTTACAAGTTTCAAATAGTTTAGTTGCATTTTCAGTATTATTATCAAAATATTTCTGTGGGTATTTTACAGATTCCTCAACTTGAATAAAACCAGCAAAGTGCATTAATAAATCAAAGCTATTAGATTTTATAAGCTCAGAAATTACTTCTTCATCATTAATATTACATTTTGTAAAAAATGCATTTTTAGGAATGAGACTTTTATTCCCAGTAGATAGATCGTCAATAATATGAACACTGTGACCAGCATCTAGAAGAGAAAGAGCGGCATGACTTCCTATATATCCAGCACCACCTGTTAAAAGAAAATTCATATACGTATCTAATAAATTATTATTTATTAATTTAAAATTGATATATTTTGTAAATGACTAATATTATAAATCTCTTTATTTATTGAATTCAAAATAAAGTCTGTTAATGCTTAAAAAAGACAAATCATTCTGAAATATGAGATTAGATAAAAAAAATATTATAGTTACTGCAGCTGCACAAGGTATCGGAAGAGCAACTGCCATTAAATTTGCAAATGAGGGGGCTAAAGTTTTAGCAACTGATATTAATGAAAATAAACTAAATGATTTAAAAAATGAAAATGAGAGTATCCAAACAATGAAATTGGATGCAACAAACAAAAATGATGTAGAGGCCTTCTGTTCTTCTATAGACAAAATTGATGTTTTATTTCACGCAGTGGGCTTTGTTCATCATGGAACAATTCTTGATTGTGATGAAAATGAATTTTCACGATCAATAAATATAAATATATTTTCTGCTTATTTAATGACACATAATCTTCTTCCAAAAATGTTAAAACAAAAGAAGGGCAATATTGTTATTGTATCATCTGCTGCTTCAAATGTTAAGGGCGCACCAAATAGATTTATATATGGCACAACTAAAGCTGCTTTAAATGGGTTTGTAAAAGCAATTGCCATAGATCATGTAAAAGATGGTATTCGTTGTAATGCTATTTTACCAGGAACTGTTGAAACACCTTCTTGGGAAGGTAGAGTTAATATGGCCGATGATCCAGTTAAAGCAAGATCAGACTTTATAGCAAGACAAGCCATGGGCAGACTGGCACAACCAGAAGAGATAGCATCGCTTGCAACTTACTTAGCTAGTGACGAATCAGATTTTGTTACTGGAACATTAAATTTAATTGATGGAGGATGGACTTTATAATGAAAACTTTAAGATACAGAATTGGGAATGAAGTTAAGCCAGGAATACTTGATCAAGAAGGTAATATCCGTGATACATCATCTCTTGTCAAGGATTGGGATAATAAAAATGTAACTATTGGTAAATTGAATGAAGTGAAAAAAATTGATCCTACATCTTTACCTCTAGTTGAAAACAGTGATGGATATGCACCTTGTGTTAGTAAAGAAAGTATCGGAAAATTTATTTGTATCGGCCTAAATTATTCTGATCATGCTGAAGAAACAGGTCAGAAAGTTCCACCTGAACCAATTATTTTTGCAAAAGCAACAAGTGCCGTTATTGGACCAAACGATAATGTTGAGATTCCAAAAAAATCAGTAAAGTCTGACTGGGAAGTTGAGCTTGGTGTTATTATTGGAAAAGAAGCAAAATATATTTCTGAGAGCGAATCACAATCTCATATTGCTGGATACTGTGTCATCAATGATCTCAGCGAAAGAGAATTTCAAATAGAACATTCCGGCCAATGGGTTAAAGGAAAGTCTTGTGATACCTTTGGTCCAATCGGACCATATTTGGTTACTACCGATGAAGTGCCAGATCCTCAAAACTTAAAAATGTGGCTTGATGTAAATGGTAAAAGAATGCAAGATGGATCAACAAGCACAATGGTTTACGGAGTAAACTTTTTAATAAGTTATTTAAGTCAATTCATGTCATTACAACCTGGAGATATCATCTCAACAGGCACACCGCCAGGAGTTGGAATGGGAATGAAACCACAAGTATTTTTAAAAGCTGGTGATGTAATGAAACTTGGTATTGAGGGTCTGGGAGAACAAACTCAAAAAACTATTCAGGCGTAATGTTTGGCAATATTAATAATTGTCATAATGTTAAAGATTTTAGAAACTTAGCAAAAAAAAGACTACCTAGCCCAATATTCCATTACATTGATGGTGCTGCTGATGATGAGATAACTTATAAAAGAAATACAGATGCATATGAGCAATGTGACTTGATACCAAATGTATTAAGTGGCGTTGATAAAGTTGATATGTCAACTACTGTAATGGGACAAAAGTTAGATATGCCTTTGTATTGTGCACCAACTGCTCTTCAAAGATTGTTTCATCATGAAGGTGAAATTGGAGTTGCAAAAGCTGCAGAAAAATTTGGAACAATGTTTGGAATTTCTTCTTTAGGGACTGCCAGTATTGAAGAAATATCAAATTTAGTCAAGACACCTAAATTATTTCAACTTTATGTTCACAAAGACAAAGGCCTGAATAAAGCTCTTATAGAAAGATGTAAGGAATCAAATTTTGAAGCAATGGCTGTGACTGTAGATACTGCTGTTGGAGGAAACCGTGAACGAGATTTATATACGGGTTTTACAATTCCAATGAAATTAAAACTCAATAGTGTTTTAAGTTTTATGCTTCATCCAAAGTGGGCAGTCGATTATTTTACAAAGCCTAAATGGGAATTAAGTAATCTAAAGGATCACATTAATGAAGGCACAACAGTAATGACAACCATAGGAGATTACTTCACAAAAATGCTTGATAATTCTATGAGTTGGAAAGATGTAGAACATATTAATAAAGAGTGGGGGCGTCAATTTGCTATTAAAGGTGTGATGTCAGTAGACGATGCAAAAAAAGCTGTTGATGTGGGCGCTTCAGCTATAATGGTTTCAAATCATGGAGGTCGACAATTAGATGGTTCAAGATCACCATTTGATCAACTAGCTGAAATTGTTGATGCTGTGGGAGATAAAATAGATGTAATTTGTGAAGGAGGAATAAGAAGAGGTACTCATGTTTTAAAAGCACTGTCACTTGGAGCAAAAGCCTGTTCAGGTGGAAGAATGTATTTATATGCATTGGCAGCAGGAGGCCAAAAAGGTGTCGAAAAAAGTTTATCTAATTTACGCAATGAAATTGAACGAGATATGAAATTAATGGGAGTTTCTAATGTAAAAGAACTCACAAGAAAAAATCTAAAATTTAGATAAATCAACAACTTTTTTAAAAAAAATATTTATTCTAATTCAATTTTATTTTACAAATTTTTTATGAATGATGAAATTGATCCAATACTAGTTGGTGAGACTGATGATATCGAAATTGGAACTGTGGAAAGTTTTGAACATGACGATGTTAATTACGCAGTTTATCATTTAGAGCCAGGATTTTTTTGCACACAGGGAAACTGTAATTGCGAGGAGAAAGCACCCTTGAGTGAATCTGAAATTGAAGGAGAAGAGTTAGAGTGTGTTGCTTGTGGCAATACTTATAGTATTGTTTCTGGTGATTGTATTAGTGAACCTGAATTGGATGGTCTTAAGATCTTTGACATCTCTGAAGAGGATGGAAATATTTACTTAAATATCTAACCTATTATCTTAAGATTTATAATATTATTTTTGTTTAAATTTTTACTTTTAGTTAAAAAATGACAAACATTTTCACACGACTCTACAGACATCCTCTTTCTGCATTCTAGAGTTAAAGCAGCATTATGTGGTGTCAGCAACGTATTACTTAAAGAAAATAGTTTATGATTTTCTAATGGTGGTTCTTTTTCAAATACATCAACACCAGCTCCGAAAATTTTTTTATCTTTTAAAGCTTCATATAAAGCATCTTCATTAATTATACCGCCTCTTGCTGTATTAATTAAAATCATATTAGATTTAAAGTTTCTAAATTGATCAAAAGAAATTAAATTTTTAGTTTCTTCATTTAAAGGTAAATGGATACTTATATAATCAGCAATTTTAAAGCCTTCTTCTTTATTGATTGGAATACAATTATGATTTTTTATTTCTTCATCCGAAAGAAATGGATCATGTACATAAACCTCCATTTCAAACCCATTACATCTTTTTGCTAATGCTTTTCCTATTCGACCAAAACCAAGAATTAAAATTTTTTTATTATAGAGTTCAAAGTAGTTGGGTAGATTGCGCTTTTCTTTAAATTTACCTAATTTCACTAATCTATCTGATTCAAAAATATTTTTTGTTAAACAAAGCATCATTGTCATTACATGTTCAGCTACGCTGGTCGCATTTGCTGTTCCAGTAATGGCTATAGCTATCTGATTATTATTTAAATATTCAGTATCCACATTGTCATAGCCAACACCATGTCTTGCAACGATTTTTAGGTTCTTTGATTGAGAGAGAATATTTTTATTTATTTCCGCCGTTCTTACAACAATACCATCCACATCTCTTAATTTTTCAATTAGATGAACTTCATCAATTTTATTAGTGACAAAGTATTCAATATTATTTTTATCAAATATCTCATATCCACTTGGATGAATTTCACCAACAACTCCAACTTTCATGAATAATTCTATAATCTAAAATATTAGAAAAATAAATTGTTTAACTCTTTAAATTATTTTTTTATTATAATAGTATCTATTTTTTTTTGGGAAAGGAACACATGAAAACAGTTAGAATGTCATGTTCACATGCATTAATTAAATATTTAACTATGCAAAAAATTTTAATTAATGGAAAAAAAGAACCACTATTTCCAGGTGCTTTCGGTATTTATGGCCATGGTAATGTTGCTTGTATTGGACAAGCGATGGAAGAATATCAAAATGAACTTCCTGGATATAGAGGTCATCATGAACAAAATATGGCATTAACAGGTATTGCATATGCTCGTGCCAAAAGAAGACAACAAATATTTGTTGCAACTTCATCTGTTGGACCTGGTTCTACTAATATGGTTACAGCTGCTGCAGTTGCTTTAAGTAATAGACTTCCAATTTTACTTTTACCAGGTGATACATTTTCTAGTCGTTTTCCAGATCCTGTTTTACAACAAGTAGAACATTTTAATTCTCCTTCAGAAACTCAAAATGATTCATTTAAATCTGTATCAAGATATTTTGACCGCATAACTAGACCTGAACAAATTTTAACATCTTTACCGCAAGCAATTAATGTAATGCTTGATCCTGCAGACTGTGGCCCAGCAGTAATTTCTATGTCTCAAGATGTTCAAGGAGAAGCGTATGATTATCCTGAAATCTTTTTTGAGGAAAAAATTCATGAAATTAGAAGAATTCATCCTGATCCAAATCAAATAGAAAAGGCAGCTGATAAATTAAAACAATCTAAACAACCAATTATTATTTCAGGTGGAGGTGTTTTATATTCAGAAGCAGAAGAGGAAATTTCCGCTTTTGCAAAAAAACATAATATTCCAGTAACAGCAACTGTGATGGGTATTGGATGTATGAATAAAGATGATCCCTATTATATAAGTGCAATTGGATGCTTAGGTGAAGGTTCATCTAATAACCTTGCTACTGATACAGATTTAGCACTAGCCGTGGGAACAAAGTTAGGAGATTTTACAACTGGTTCTTGGACTAATTTTGAAAATGAAAATTTTCAACTTGTATCAATAAATACTTCACGATTTGACACTACAAAACATCGCGCTACTCCTGTTGTAAGTGATGCAAAAATTGGACTTAAAGAATTATCAAAAGCATTAGGGGATTGGAAAGCACCAGATAATTGGTACCAACGTTCAATTGAGGAAAGAAATAAATGGGATGAATATGTTGCCAAAGAAAGTGGACCAACAAATCAAGAATTACCATCCTATGCTCATGCTGTAGGTGCAGTTTATAGAAATTCAGACCCATCAGATATTGTAGTGACTGCAGCTGGAGGGTTAGTTGGCGAAGTGGTTCAAATATGGAAACCTAAAGAACTAAATACTTTTGAAACTGAATGGGGTTTTAGTTGCATGAGTTATGAAATATCAGGTGCGCTTGGAATCAAAATGGCAAAACCTGAACAAGATGTAATTGTATTTGTAGGCGATGGCTCATACCTCTTACAAAATAGCGATATCTACAGTTCAGTTTTATATGATAAAAAATTAATTATAGTTGTTTGTGATAATGGTGGTCATATGGTTATTAATAGATTGCAACTAGCAAAAGGTGGCAATGAATATCTTTGCAATCTCAATGCTGCAAGAGCGACAAATGTACAGTTTGTAGATTTTGAAGCTCACGCAAAAAGTATGGGGGCAAATGGTGAGACTGTTAAATCTATTGCAGAGTTAGAGACCGCTTTTAAAAGAGCAAAAGAATCAGACAAAACATACGTAATTTCTATGAAAACAGATGGATATGAATGGTTAGAAGGAACAGCTTTTTGGGAAAGTCCAACACTTGAAGTGGATAATACCGAAGGTAAGAAATCAGCTCTTAACGAATTTTTAGAAGGAAAAAATAAACAACGTAAGGGTGTATAAAAATAAATCTCTTTTTCTAAAATTTAAAAATTATATGAGTCAAAAAAAGCCTATAATTTTATTAGATCCATATCCAAGAACAATGGATCTACTTTTTTCTAAAGAAAATTTAAAATACTTAAAAAATAATTTTAAGCTTATTACTGCTCCAAATAAAAATAAAAATATTTTTTATGAAAAAAATTTACCAAAGGCAGATTATATTTTTGGGCAACCCAATTTACCTTCATCTTTAATTTCTAAATCCACAAAACTTAAAGCAATATTTAATGTAGAGAGTAATTTTATGGATAATATGGATTACGATTATTGTTTTAGAAAAGGAATACATGTTTTAGCAACATCTCCTGTATTTGCTCAACCTGTTGCTGAAATGGCAATCGGCCTTACTTTATCGATAGCCAGAAGCATTCATATTGCTCACTCAGACTTTATTTCAAAAAAAGAAAAATATGGTGGAGCAATTAGTCAGAATAATTTTTTAATAAAAAATAAAACATTTGGTTTAATTGGATTTGGTGATTTAGCTAAATCACTTACTCCCATACTCAAAGCATTCTCTAATAAAATTATTGCCTATGATCCTTGGATTCCCAATAAAGAAATCGAAAAATTTGATGCTAAGCCTACTAGTTTAAATTCGTTACTCAAAAATGCTGACATCATTTATGTACTTGCATCCATTACTTCTTCTAATGAATCCATGATTAATTCATCTAAGCTTAAATTAATAAAAGATGGATCAGTGTTTGTCTTAATGAGTAGAGCAGCCATAATAAATTTTGATGATTTTTATAATTTTTTAAAAAATAGAAATGTGTTTGCTGCCATTGATGTTTTTCCACAAGAACCATTTCCTAAAAATCATAAATTAAGAAAACTCAAAAATGTAATTTTTTCTCCGCATAGAGCTGGGGCATTAGACAGTGCATTTAAAGAGATGGGTGAATTAGTAATTCAAGATTTAAAACTTATTTCAAAAGGCCTGCCTCCTAAATTATGCAAAAAAGCTGAAAGAGAAACTGTTAAATATTTACGCTCAAAACCAGTTGATATTAATTAAAATTTATTTAAAAACACACTTATGTCAGATAACTTAGTACTGGAAGCTAAATCAGTTTCAAAATTTTTTGGTACTATTACAGCTCTTCAAAATGTAGATCTTCATTTAAATAAAGGCGAAGTTCTTGGTGTCGTCGGCGATAACGGTGCTGGAAAGTCTACATTAATGAAAGTTTTATCTGGATTATATAAGCCAAGTGAAGGATCTCTTTTTTTTGATAAAGAAAAAGTAACTTTAAATAGTCCCAGAGACTCTCAAAATTTGGGCTTAGAAATGGTATATCAAGATTTAGCACTAGCTGGTAATCTCCCTATCGGTGATAATATTTTTTTAGGAAGAGAGCCAACAAGAAAGGTTGGTCCTTTCAATTTTTTAGATCATAAAAAAAGAAAACAGTTAACGGAAGAGCATCTTGCAAAACTTAAAATAAACGTAAAGAGTGCTGATCAAAAGGTTGAAGAATTATCAGGCGGACAAAGACAAGCAGTTGCAATTGCTAGAGCTACAGCTTTTAATGCAAAAATTGTATTGATGGATGAACCAACAGCAGCACTTGCTGTTAAAGAAGTTGGAAAGGTTCTAGATTTAATTTTAAATCTAAAAAAATTAGGTGTTAGTGTAATAGTAATTAGTCACCGAATGGATGATATTTTTACTGTTTGTGATCGCGTAATGGCACTTTTTCAAGGAACAAACTTCGCTGAATCAGAATTAAAAAACACTTCAAGAGACGAAGTGATTGGATGGATCATGGGGAAAAAAGATTAATGGATAAGAATCAAGAAACTTTATTTGTCAGACTTATTCCTTTTTTTGAGAGATATGGAATCTTATTACTGATCCTAATAATGATTGCTGTCCTACATTTGTTGCAACCTGATGTGTTTTTATCATGGAGAAATGTAACAAATATTTTTAAACAAGTGTCTTGGCAGTCTATGTTAGCGCTTGGTGTCTTTATGGTCATTGTAACTGCAGGTATAGATCTATCAGTCGGTTCAATTATTATGTTATCATTAATGGGACTCGCTATTGCTTCGAAGGCAGGAATGCCTTGGTACGTTGTCATGTTAGTTGCACCAGCAATTGGATTTTTGTGCGGTATGTTTAATGGTATTGGCATTACCTTACTTCGAATGCCTCATCCATTCATCATGACATTGGGAACGCTTTACATATTTAGAGGTATTGGAAATCTTATATCCGGAGGTGTGCCAATAACAGGTTTTGCTGAACAGATAAGAGTTATCGGAAATGGTAAAATTAAACTGGATGTTTTTTTTGGAGAAGGGGCGCGAGAGTATATTCCTACAAGTTTAATTTTAATGATTGTTATATTCTTTATCTTTTGGGTTTTTTTAAATCATACACGAATAGGTAAATGGATTTATGCGATTGGTGGTAACCCTGGCGCAGCAAGAGCAGCAGGTATAAATGTAGATCGTATTTTAATCGTAGTTTACACCCTTTGTGGTTTCTTGGCTGGTATTGGAGGTTTAATTTTAGCTGGAAGAACAAACTCTGCTTATCCAAATGCTGGTTTACAATCTGAGCTAGATGCGATTGCAGCAGTCATTATAGGGGGAGCAAGCTTCTTCGGGGGCAGAGGAACGGTTTTAGGTGTGTTTGCTGGAGTCATGATTATGGGTATACTCCGAAATGGTCTAAATCTAATGAATGTTAGTGTTTTCTGGCAACAGGTTCTTATTGGTTCAATTATTATTTTGGCCGTTTATATTGATGTTCTAAGAAGACAACTTGCGACCAGAACATAATATTAAAAAATAATCGCTTTCTGACAAACAGTCACTTGATTAGATTTTCATTTTTGATTAATGGTTAAAAAAAAATTTAGGAGGAAAAATGAAATTTTTTATTTCTATAATTACTACTTCTGTATTGTTTTTTTCAGGTAGTCTTTTAGCAGGCTCACACGCAAAAACAATAATGCTAAGTACTAAAGGACCAGGTGCTGGAAATCCATTTTGGGCTTCAGTTGAAGCTGGTGCTAAAGATGCTGCTGAAGAGTTTGGTGTAAACCTAATCATACTTTCACCACCGCAAGAAAGTGATGTTATGGCTCAGGTAGCACAAATTGAAGACCAAATTGCAAAAGGTGTAGACGGTATTGCGATTGCACCAACTGACCCTAACGCAGTTGCACCAATTCTTGATGATGCAATGGCTTCAGGTGTTCCAGTTGTATACATTGATACTAACGGAATTAATGAAGGTGTAACTTTCATTGGTACAAACAATATCAATGGTGCTGCTTTAGCTGCTCAATACATTTGTGATAATGTTCCAAGTGGTTCTGATGTTGCAATTCTTCAAGGAATGATCACGCAAACTACAGGTCAGCACAGAGCTGAAGGATCTAGCAAAGGTCTTAAAGCATGTGGTATGAACGTTGTTGCTGAACTTCCAGCTAACTGGGATACTGCACAAGGTATGTCAGTAACGGAAGATATCATCACTGGTAACCCAAATCTAAAAGCAATCTTTGCTTCTAACGATAATATGGGTCTAGGTGCTATCCAAGCATTAAAAAATGCTGATATGCTAGATGATGTTGTCGTTGTTGGATTTGATGCTAACCCTGATGCTGCTGCAAGTGTAATGGCTGGTGAAATGTCAGCAACTATTGCTCAATTCTCATACAACATGGGATATATGGGTGTAGAAAATGCACTTAAGTTAGCTAATGGTGAGAGCATTCCAGATAACATTGATACTGGAACTGTATTAGTTACTAAAGAAAACGCTTCAGACTTTATGTAAGTCAAAGCTAAATTATTTTTAAAGGGCCGTAATTTTTTACGGCCTTTTTTTTTACTATTCCATTTTTTACAATTGATTTATAGAAACAAGTTATGAAAAATATTGGTCTAATTGGTTGTGGTAATATTGCAGAGACTTATTTCCGGGCTCAGGAATATTTTAATAATATAAATTTTGTTGCTTGTGCTGATATTAATTTAGATGCCGCAAAAAAAACAGCTGATCAATATAATATTATTCCTTTATCAGTTGATGAGATTCTTAATGATAAGAATGTAGATATTATTCTTAATCTCACAATTCCCCAAGCTCATTATGATATATCTAAAAGAGCCCTTGAGTCTAATAAACATGTTTATTGTGAAAAACCAATGAGTGTTAAGTTTGATGAAGCAAAAGAATTATTAAATTTAGCAAAAAAAAATAGTCTCTACATTGGGAATGCACCCGATACTTTTTTAGGAGGAGGAGGACAGCTTACTAGAAATTTAATTGATAATAATGATATTGGACAAGTTCTTACCGGGAATTTTATTTTTGCTTTTCCAGGTGTTCAAGATTTTCATCCAAGTCCTGAGTCTTGGTTTCAAGAAGGAGGAGGACCTGTAATAGATATGGGTCCATATTTTTTCACCACACTTGTTAATCTTCTAGGTCCCGTAAAAAATATACGAGGAAGAGGAGCTAAATTTTCTGATAAAAGAGAATACAAAGCTGGTCCAAAAAAAGGAGAAACTTTTAATGTTGAAATTCCAACTTCTTATATGTTTAATATTGAGTTTCAAAATAAAGCTATCATTCAAGGTTTTATTTCATTTGATGTTTTAAATCATAAACGTAATCATATGGAGCTTTATGGAACGAAAGGTTCAATAGTAGTTCCTGATCCAAATATGTTTGGTGGTCCAGTTTCCATATCTGGTGAGTTTGGATCTGAATGGAGAGATATTAGCGTCGAAGATAAACCCCTTGGAAAAACAAATATTGTTAACCATAGTGGAAGAAGTAATGAGGCGCCTGAACAAGCAAACTACAGGGGTATTGGGTTAGCTGAAATGATTGACGCTATCGAAAATAATAGAATGCATAGGTGTAATGGAGAACTTGCTCTTCACGTTTTAGATGTAATCGAGTGTGCTATGATTTCTTCAATTTATAAAGTGGAAGTAGAGCTCCGTTCTTCGTGTGTAAAGCCTGAACCCATGCATGACGATTTCATAAGGCAAATCCTAAAAAAAATATAAAATTTGCTTAGCTATTGATTAGTGCGATAATTTTACAGACTAATTCCTGATATTTCTCCTTGTTTTACATACCCATTCTTGCTAGGAAAATATTATTTATAGGAGGAATGCATGAAAAAAATTGCTTCAATTATTCTTGCCTCTGTAGCGCTTTTTGCTACTTCAGCGAAGGCAGAATACAAATTTAACTTCGTAATGCACAGTGATACGAACAATGCTTTCTGGGCAGCTGTTCACAAAGGTTTTAAAGATGCTTGTGCACAAATTAATGCTGATTGCCAAATGTTAACTCTTTCAGGTGATGGAGACCAACAAGAGCAATTACAAAACTTAGAGTCTTCAATAGCTCAAGGTGTTGATGGTATCGTAACTACAATTACTAACCCAACTATCTTTGATGCTGCAGTTGATGAAGCATTAGCTGCTGGTATTCCAGTAATTACAGCTAATACTGATGATCCAGAAGGTGCTGCTGGTAGTAACAGACTAGCATATGTTGGACAAGACTTAGAAGCAGCTGGTTATGAATTAACAGCTAATCTTTCTGAAATGTTTCCTGATGGAGATATTCACGTTCTAATCGGTGTTGCAGATATGAACCAATCATGGGCATACACTAGAGGAAACGGTATTGCACGTTTCATGGAAGATTACAAAGCAGCTAACCCTGATAGAAAAGTAACTTATGAGAAAATCGAGTCAGGTCTAGATCTTTCAACTGTTGGAAACAGAGTGGCAGCTTATGTTCAAGCTAACCCAAATACAACTGCATATCTTGATGTAGGTTTCTGGGAAGCTGGTGCAGCTGCAGCAGTAAGAAACTTAGGTTACGGACCTGGTGAAATACTTCTTGCTGGTTTTGACTTAGTTGACGTAGTTTTCGAAGAAATGGACAAAGGTTATGTTCAACTAACAGTTGACCAACAACCATACTACCAAGGTTACATGTCAGTTCACCAATTATACTTAATGAACAAGTATGGTTTAAGTGCACTAGATATCAACACTGGTAAAGCTATGATTGGTCCTGATGATGTTGAAACAATCAGATCATTCAAAGGAATGTCAGTTAGATAAATATCTTAACCAGGCTCTTTAAATAGAGCCTGGTTTTTTTTTAAAATAAAAAAATATGAGTAAAAATTTTAGTCTTAGAAGTTTATTAGTAAGACCAGAAGTAGCAACCTTCTTAATGTTCCTAGCAATAATGATTGGATTTTATATTGCTAATGAAAGATTTTTAGATGCAAGAAATATAAGAATAGTTATGGGTATTACACCCGAATATATTATTGTTGCTATTGGCATCGCAATATTAATGATCTCAGGTGAATTTGATTTATCTGTAGGCTCTGTTTTTGCATTAGTCCCAATGACTATTGTACAAATGGTGCATCAAGGGATACCACCTTGGTTCGCTATTTTTCTAGGATTAATGATTGGTATTATTGTTGGTTTTGTTAATGGATTTATTACCTTAAGATTTGGAATCCCTTCTTTCATCGCAACTCTTGGAATGCTCTATATTGCTAGAAGTCTTACAA
This sequence comes from uncultured Alphaproteobacteria bacterium, assembly GCA_902623585.1. Lineage (GTDB taxonomy): Bacteria > Pseudomonadota > Alphaproteobacteria > HIMB59 > CACPNW01. Next base: position 35,206 of record CACNUO010000002.1, read on the forward strand.
CTGTAGCTACTGCAGGATTTCCACCACCATTTCCTCATATTTTACCAAATGAGTTATTCGTTTATCAATTTGAGTTATTTAGAGCGTCCTTGTACTGGGCTCTTTTAGTTGCCGTGGTTTTAGGTGTTATGCTTCACAGAAGTAATGTTGGTAACTGGATCTATGCAACTGGCGGAGATCAAAACGCAGCATCTTCAATGGGAATAAAGACTGGAAACGTTAAAATGTTTTGTTTCATCTTATGCGGTTTCTTAGCTGGCTTTGCTGGAATGATTCAAACATTTAGATTGGAAGCACCATTACCATCTCAAGGATACTTATTAGAACTAGAGTCAATTGCTGCAGCAGTTATTGGCGGTGTCAGTTTATTTGGAGGTATCGGAACAGTTTTTGGTGCCGTTATTGGCGCAATACTAATTAGGTTTTTAGAAAGTGGAATCATTATGGCTAGAATAGATGCGGAATGGTTTAGAGCAGGTTTAGGTTCTTTAATTATCATAGCCGTAGTGTTTAATACTTATATAAGTAGAAGAGCGACACGAATTGGTCAAAACAAGGCAAAGGATTAAAGATGGAAGATATAATAGTTTGTGAGGGTCTAAACAAATACTATTCAGGAGTTCATGCTTTAAAAGATTTAAGCTTAAAGATAAAAAAAGACTCTGTTGTTGGTCTTATTGGAGACAATGGTGCTGGTAAATCAACATTAATTAAAATCTTATCTGGCGCACATCAACCTGATTCAGGTCATATATATTTTGAAGGTAATAAGGTTAAATTTAAATCTACAAAAGAAGCAATGAATTTAGGTATTGAAACAATTTATCAGTATTCGGCTTTGATCCCTGAAATGTCTATTGCAAGAAATATTTTTATTGGACGTGAACAAACTCAATATAATGTTGGCAATTTTGGTTTAATGAAAACTAAAACCATGCAGGACGATGCGATGAAAGCATTAACAGATGTTGAACTGCATCTTCGATCTCCAGATACACCAGTTAACCAATTGTCTGGAGGAGAAAGACAAGGTGTTGTGATTGCAAGAGCAATGTATTTTAAATCAAAAGTTTTAATATTAGACGAACCAACAAACCACTTATCAGTAAAAGAAACAAATAAAGTACTAAGGTTTGTAGAAGGATTAAAAAGCCAAGGCGTGACATCAATATTTATTACTCACAACTTGAGTCATGTATATCCAATTGCTGATCATTTATGTGTAATGGCAAGAGGTGAAAAAATTGCTGATTTGGATAAAAAAGACACAACAATAGATCATCTAACTGATTTATTAGTGAATGGATAATTTTGGGAGGAATTATGATTAGTGATGCGCAAATAAAACAATATAACGAAGAAGGTTATACGATCGTTGAAAATGTTTTTAGTATGGATGATTTAAATCCAATATTAAATGAATTTGAAGAAATTGTTGATGATTTTGCAGAAAAAGCTTTTCAAGCTGGAAAAATTACAAACAAACATGATGATAAAGATGTCTTTAAAAGACTAGCTGCTCTCGAAAGAGATTTTAAAGGTTCTTCTGTATTAATACATCATAGAGGGGAATTAAAACCAGCTCTTGCAAATCTTTGGGGATCAAAAAAACTTTTAGATATGGTTGAAAATTGGGTTGGCAAAGATATTTCTGGTCATCCAGTTTGGAATATTAGATCTAAAACACCTCAGACAGCTAGGATGACAGTTCCATGGCACCAAGACTCTGCTTATTTAAAAGATGGAGCAGAAAAAACCACTCAGCCTGCTGCGTGGATTCCATTTCTAGATGTAAATAAAAATAATGGATGCATGCAAGTTGTTCCTGGAGGACATAGACCTGAAAGAGTTTTGAATCATAAATTAGAAAAGAAAGATGGTTCAGTAAAAGATTCTTGGTATTTATTTATTGAAGACAAAGATATTCCAGAGGAGAAAGTCGTTACTTGTGAAATGAAGGCTGGCTCAGTTCTATTTTTACATCAATTAGTTCCTCATCGATCACTTGAAAATTTATCTGAGGATGTAAGGTGGAGCGTTGACTTAAGATTTCAAAATCCAAAAGATGAAGCTGGTTTTCACACTGGTTTGGTTGATCCAATCATAATGAGAAAATCAGAAGACCCAAGTTATACAGCTGATTGGGACTCTTGGTTTAAAGGTTATGAAGAACAACACACTAAATTTAGAGGGACTTCAAAAAAAGACCAATTTGACTCCACAGTTGATGGGTCATGGTTAGATCGTTGGGATAATTAATTTAATTATCAAGCATGGAAGTTAATCTCGATGATTGGTACAGACCAGAAGTCGACAGAAAAAAATTAAAAGCCTTAAGTAAAAGAAGAGATCTACCTGGACTAATCCATTTCTTCTTTTATTTTTTATCTTTATTTATTTCAGGATATTTAGCATACATTACTTTAGGTACGTGGTGGACATATCTATTCTTTTTTATTTATGGTACGATTTATGCGTTCAGTGTAGCGAACTGGCATGAAACTGTTCATCGAACTGCATTCAAGACTCGTTGGATAAATGAATTTTTTTATCATATCAGTTCTTTCATGTGTGACTTTGAAGGTTTTAGATGGCGTTGGAGCCATACTTTCCATCATTCAAAGACATTACAAACAGAAGATGATTATGATCACGAAATACAAGTATCAAGACCGATAGAATTATTTGCATTCTTTTTGAATTTTATACCTCTTACAGATTTATTATACCCACATAAATTAATTAAGTTTGAAGTTCTAAAACATGCTTTTGGAAAATTCACTCCAGTTATTGATATAACAGCGCCTAAAGAAGAAAAGAAAAAAATTCTTTGGAACTCAAGATTATATGTTTTTATTTGGTTAACAGTTATTGCATATTCTTTTTACTTAGGTTCTTTCTTACCAATAATTTATATTATTTTACCAACTTATATTGGGAAGCCAATTTGGTTTGCCGTAAATGTGACTCAACACCTAGCTGCTAAAGTTGACACAAAAGATCACCGCTTAAGCACTTACTCTGTTAGAATAAATCCAATATTAAGTTTTTTATATTGGCATATGGAATATCATTTAGAGCATCATATGTTTCCTATGGTGCCTTCATACAATTTAAAAAAATTACGAAAAGAAATTGATAAAGAATTACCACAACCGTTCACGAGTCTTTTTGATTTTTATAAAAAAGTTTTGCCAGCTGTTATATCTTTGGCTACTGATCAAAATAAATATTATAAAGTTAAATTAAATAATTAAACTACCAAGAACCAGAATTTTCCATAGACTTCCATGGTTCTTGTTCAGGTAAAGATTCCCCTTCTTGTAAGATCTCAATGGAAATTCCATCGGGAGAGCGAACAAAAGCCATATGTCCATCACGAGGTGGTCTATTAATTGTGACGCCGTTGTTCATTAATTTTTCACACACTTCATAAATATTGTTAACACTGTAAGCTAGATGACCAAAGTTTCTTCCTCCAGTATATTTTTCCGGATCCCAATTATATGTTAGTTCAAGAAGACCTGTTCTTTCATCGCTATTTTCAGCAGCTAAAAATATTAGGGTAAAACGACCTTTTTCATTGTCAACTCGTCGCACCTCTTTTAATCCAAGTTTGTTACAGTAAAAATCTAGAGAAGTATCAATGTTCTCAACCCTCACCATTGTGTGTAAATATTTCATAAAAACTAATAAATATTAACACAATTTTAAATTTATTTTCAATTGTTATTTTGCTTAATTCACGTAAAATAAAATTCAAATAGGGAGGAATTAATGAAGAAGAAAAAAGAATTAAAAATCTCTAGACGTACAGTAATGAAGGGTGCTCTTGCTGCTGGTGCAATGATGTCAGCAGGATCTATTCCTTCAAAACTATTTGCTGGAGAATTTAATATTCCTGATCCACTAAAACCATTACCAACAACAGGTGGTAATATGAGATGGATTGATAGTGGTGACATGAAAGGTGTCTTTTGGAAAAAACTTTTTCCAGAATATGCAGCTTCAAGAGGTATCACTATTGAATATGATGGTTTGCCATGGAAAGAAATAAATAAAATTGTTCCAATAGCTATAAGAAATGGAACTGTTCATGATGTATTCCAATTACCTTTAGGAATGGATCCAGGTGTTGCTGTATCTGAAGGTTGGGTTCAACCTTGGGATGATTATATTGAAAACCTAGATGAATGGTTAGCAAATTTCCCTGCTGGAGTTTATTTACCTGGTGTCAACCAATTCAATGGAAAGACATATGGTTTATGCTTAACAGCTAACAAAAGAACAGGAACTTGTCTTCTCTATAGTGAAAAATATATGAGTGAGGCTGGATATGATCCTCAAGCTGGTCGTATGACATATTCTGAAATCAGAGATGCTGCAAAAAAAATTACTAAAAGAGGTAATGGTCAGTATTATGGTTGGATTATTGGTGGAAACCAAGTTAATCGATGGGAAGATGTTGTTCACACTTTTGGTCAAGTAGCTGGAGCACATGGAGGAAGAGGTGGCTTTACAAATAGACACATTAATTTCCAAAATGGTAAATTCCAAATTGCTTCTGATCAATATATGGAAGCAGTTGAATTACTTCTTCAATTAAAATCTGATGGAAGTGCTTTCCCTGGTGTCATGAGTATGAACGCTCCTCAAGCTAGAGCTCTTATGCCTCAAGGTGCAGCAGGAATGATATTCCAAGGTCCTTGGTGTATTGGAGTTTGGGGTAGAGATGCTCCGGAGTGGAAATACGGTATTGCTAGTGAGCCTGTTCCAGATGGAAAAAAAGCTCAACCACTTTATATTGCAGAGGGTGGGTCAAATACGCTTTGGTTAAGTGCTAATAGTACAATGGGACCATTTGCTGGTGACCTAATTAGATTCATGGGAACTGAGCAAGGTCAAATTTATTGGGCACAAACTGTTGGTGCAGCAGATCCTGCTGTTAATCCAGAAGCAGTTGCAAAAGCTGGTTTGACTGGACCATCAGCTCAAGCACTTGCAATGTTTGCTGAAAATCTACTTGTTGGACCAAATCCAATAGTTAGAAATAAAGATGTAGGTGTTGTAGCTGCTAAGTCTAGAGTTCCAGACCCATCTTTAGCTTTAGTTATTCAAGGGCTATATACTGGACAACTTAAAGGTGTCGAAGCACAGCTTAAAGATTGTAATCAGAGATATGAAGATGCGCTTGATCAAGCAGTTGAAGCAGCAAGAGCAGATGGTGCTAACGTTACTCGTGATGATTGGGTGTTCCCAAATTGGGATATCAACTCCAATTATGGCGCGTCAAAATATAGCGAACTTTAATACAAATTAACTAAAGGCGAGTTTATACTCGCCTTTTTATCATGAATAAAAAATCTTTATCCAAACAGATATACGATGCGAGATGGTGTTATGTATTTGTTCTACCATGTTTAATTTTAACAGGAATGTTTGTCATTTATCCTATTGGAATGTCTTGGTATTTTTCTTTATTAGATTGGAGTGGTTTTACAAAAGAAGCAAAATTTATTGGCCTTCAAAATTATTATGAAGCTGTCAATGATGAATTCTTTTGGGATGCATTCATTCGTTCTTTTATTTTTATGTTTGGAACAGTTCCAGTAAAAATTGTTTTAGGATTTATAATTGCAGTATTTTTAAATAATCAAGTTTTGAAACTTGCTCCTTTCTTTCGTACTGTAATCTTTATGCCTGTAGTTACTGCAATTGCTATCATTGGTATTGTAATGACTTTTGTATTTAGCCCTTTTAATGGACCTGCTAATAAATTTTTAATGTCTACTAATTTAACTTCTGCTCCAATTGATTTTCTTGGAAACCCAGATACGGTGCTTCCAACTGTAATGGGAGTATATGTTTGGAAATGGCTAGGGATAACTATGATGTATTGGCTTGCCGCTTTACAAACAGTCCCACAAGATGTTTACGATGCTGCAAAAATTGATGGTGCTGAAGGATATAGATTATGGATCCATATTATTTTACCAATTGTACTACCTTTTGCTATTGTCATTATTCTTGTGGAGGCAGTTGGAGCACTAAATGTTTTTCCTTTAATTGAAACTATGACTGCTGGAGGACCATTCTTTAGTAGTGAAGTTATGGAAATATATATTTTTAGAACAGCTTTTGTAACTGACTCTGGCACAATGCCTAGGCTTGGATACGCTTGTGCTGCAGGAGTATTTTGGGGTGTTGCAGTTTTATTTATTACAGTACTTCAGGGATTATGGATGAGGAGAACTCGAAGAATATGAGCAGATACTTAAATTTTATTGCTGAAAAAAACCAAGTTAAATATTTAATTATAACTATAGCTTTTATTATTTTCTCTTTCTTTTGGATCTATCCATTACTGTGGGTACTTTCAGCCTCTTTCAAAACTGATTTTGAAATTTGGGGAGGCTTAGGTTTAATCCCTGACCGGCTTGTTTGGGAAAATTTTGAAAGAGCATGGTTTGGTGCAAATATGGGTAGGTATTTTTTTAACACCCTTATTATCACAGTTGTTTCGGTAATTATAGTTGTCGTAACAACTGGTATGTTTGGTTACGTAATTGGAAGATATTCTTTTCCAGGAAAAAAAATACTTATAGGAATTTTAATTAGTACAATTTTTATTCCTCAAGGTTACACAATTATTCCTGTTTTTGATTTATTAAATAATTTAAATATTTCTAAAAACTTAATTGGACTAACACTCGCAACAGCAGGACACACTCCAGTAATTTATATTTTATTGTTTGCAGGATATTTTTCGAGAGTTCCTGTAGAGCTTGAAGAAGCAGCTAAAATGGATGGAGCGGGCTTTGTTCGAACATTTATTTCAATCATGTTACCTTTAACAAAACCAGTAGTAGCTACAGTTTCTATTCTACAAGTTTTGCATGCATGGAATGACTTCTTGTTACCAGTTGTCATCACATTAGGTAATCCTGATATACGAACACTATCCGTAGGCGTGTACGCTTTTAAAGGTGAGTACTTTGTCGATTGGTCTGGTATGGCAGCTGCATCTGTTATAACTATTTTGCCTATAATTATTTTATTTTTGTTTATGCAAAAATATTTTGTTGAAGGTGTTCAAGGAGCTGTAAAAGGGTAAATATGAAAAGGCCAAATATTTTATTAATTACTTCCGATCAACAGCATCATGATACTATTGGAAAATTTAATTCAAAAATACAAACACCGTATTTAGATAAGCTTTGTGATGAGGGTATGAATTTTACAAGAGCTTATTGTCCATCACCAGTTTGCACGCCGTCAAGAGCAAGTATTATTACTGGACAATATCCGTCTTCTCATGGAGCTTGGACAATTGGAGTTAAATTAGATGAAGAAGTAGAAACTATTGGAGAACTTTTATACAAAAATGGTTACTCTACTGGTTTAATTGGTAAAGCACATTTCCAGCCATTAACTTCAGTTCCAGGTCAGGAATCTATAGAAGGACAACCAACTTTAAGAGATTTAGAATTTTGGAAAAATTTTAAAGGACCTTGGTATGGCTTTGAACATATTGAGCTAGCACGTAATCATGCAGATGAAAGTCATGTAGGTCAACATTATGCAATTTGGATGGAACAAAACGGTCTTAGTGATTGGAAAGAATATTTTCAACCAGTGCCTGGTGAAACTTCTAAATATGCTCCTCCAATTGCTCGCGAATATGACTACTGGGCAAGACCGGATAGGGTTTGGAAGTTAGATGAAAAACATCACTACACAAATTGGACAGCTGAAAGATCAATTGAATTTTTAGATCAACAAAAAGATGACAAGCCATTTTTTCTTTGGACAAGCTTTCAGGATCCACATCCACCATACGTATTAAGTGAACCATGGGCATCAATGTATAATCCAGAAGACATGTCACCTGGAACGTTAAAAGAAGGTGAACACGAATTAAATCCACCACATTTTGGAAAAACACAAACGACAAATCCTGATTTTGACAATTGGCATTCACCATTTAACGCTCATGGTTGCATGAGTCATCTGTATCCTATGGAAGAATTAAAAAAAGACATGGCAATTTATTATGGCATGGTTAGTTTTATGGATAAGAATATTGGAAAAATAATTAATAAGTTAGATCAAATGGGTGAACTTGATAATACCATAATTATTTTTACTACTGATCATGGTCACTTTATAGGACAGCATGGTTTAATTGCTAAAGGACCATTCCACTATGAAGATATGCTCCGTTTACCATTTATTGTTAGATGGCCAGATAAAGTTCCTCAAAATTCATCATCTTCATCTTTATTGAGTTTAGTTGATCTTGCGCCAACATTTTTAAAAGTCGCGGGCATTGATATACCAACCCAAATGCAAGGAGTGGATCAAACGGATGTATTTTATGGCAACAAGGAAAGTATCCGTTCACATATATTTGTTGAAAACAGACATAATCCAAGAATGCCTCATTTAAAAACTTATATTAATGATAATTATAAAATTTCTATTTACCGAGAAGCTAACTATGGTGAACTTTTTGATTTAGAAAATGATCCAAACGAATATAATAATTTATGGGATAATACGAACGCACAAACATTAAAAAAAGATTTATTATTCAAGTTTGCGCAAGCCACGTTAAAAGATGAAACATCAAAAATGAAAAGAGTTTCAGGCGCTTAATTAAGAAAGGATAAAGATGAGAATTTTATACGTAGACATAGACTCTTTGAGGCCTGATCATTTAGGATGTTATGGTTATCATAGAAACACATCTCCTACGATTGATTCAATAGCAAAAGAAGGGGTCAAGTTTACAAATTTTTATTCAACTGACACACCGTGCCTACCTAGCAGAACTGCTTTGTTTGGAGGTAATTTTGGTTTCAAAACTGGAGTTGTTAATCATGGCGGTGAATTCTCTGATATTGCTCCTAGAAAAAATATTTGGAATAGAGAATTTAAAGGCGGTTTGAGAGGAGAATACGCTTTTACATCTCTTGGAAAAGTTCTTCGAGATGCAGGATATTATACAGCAAGTATCAGTCCTTTCCCTGAAAGACATACTGCCTATCAAGTTTGGTTTGGTTTTACCGAAACATATGACACTGGAAAAGGTGGATTAGAAAATGCTGATGAAGTCTACCCTGTTATAAAAAAATGGTTAGAAAATAATGGAGAAAAAGAAAATTGGTTCTTACATGTAAATATGTGGGACCCTCATACTCCATATGATACTCCTGAAGAATTTGGAAATCCATTTAAAGATGATCCTATCGAAGAATGGGTAACAGAAGAATTAATTAAAAAACAAAGGAATAGTTTCGGACCGCATAGCGCTAGAGAAGTTCCAGGATTTGATGAAGATCTTGGAGGAAAGTATACAATGGGAGTGGGTGAAATTAAAAATACTTCTGATGCTAAAGAACAAATTGATGCATATGATACTGGAATTAAATACGCAGATTTTTATTTAAATGAAGTTTTTGAAGATTTAAAAAAAATGAATCTTTGGGATGATACAGCAATAATTATTTCAGCAGACCACGGAGAAAATCAAGGTGAGTTAAATGTTTGGGGAGATCACCAAACAGCTGATCATATAACTAATAGAGTTCCATTAATAATTAGATGGCCAGGGATAACAGATACAAATAAAGGAAGTACTGTAGAAAATAAATTTTATAATTTAGATTTAACTTCAACTATTTCTCAAATTACTTCATCTTCTCAACCTGACAGATGGGATGGTATTAATTTCACTGAAAATTTAACTAATAGTAAATCATCAAATGGAAGAGATTATTTAGTTATTAGTCATGGTGCTTGGAGTTGTCAAAGATCTGTAAGATGGGATAATTGGTTACTGATAAGAACGTACGATACTGGTTTAAAAGATTTTCCAAAATATATGCTTTTTGATATTGAAAAGGATCCGCATGAGTTGAATAATCTCGCAGATCAGCATAAAGATCTCGTAGCTCATGGAATGTTTTTAATCGATGAGTGGATTGAAGAAAATATGTATGAGGCTGATAGAGGAGATCCACTTCAAGGTGTAATTAGAGAAGGTGGTCCTCATCATGCAAATATTTATTCAAAAGTCTGGAATACATATGTTGAGCGTCTTGAAAAAACAGATAGAAAAAAACACGCTGACAATCTTAGGAAATATAAAGGAAAACCTTTTAGTAAATAAATCTAAATCATAATGAATATTAAATCTAAACCAAATATTATTGTATTTTTTACTGATCAACAACGCTGGGATACTTCTGGTTTACATGGTAATCCATTATCCTTGATGGAGAACTTCGATCATTATGCAGTCGAAGGTACACATCTTTATAACTCATTTACATGCCAACCAGTTTGTGGGCCTGCAAGAGCTTCATTACAATCAGGAATGTATGCAACAAAAACTGGATGTTTTAAAAATAGAATACCTTTAAAAAAAAATATTAAAACTCTAGCAAAACATTTATCAAAAGAAGGTTATGCAACTGGATATATTGGAAAATGGCATCTCGGCTCATCTGAACCGGTTAAAAAAGAGGATAGAGGTGGTTATGATTATTGGTTAGGATCAAATCTATTAGAATTTACTTCTGATGCTTATGAAACATATGTTTATGATGGACAAAATAAAAAAGTATTTCTTCCAGGATATAGAGTTGATGCAATAACTGATGCAGCTATAAATTTTATAAAACTAAATCAAAAAAAACCATTTTTTCTTTTCGTCTCTCTTATTGAGCCACATCACCAAAACAATACAGATGATTATCCACCACCTATTGGATACAGAGAAAAATATACAGGCAAGTGGTCTCCTCCAGATCTTTCATCTCTGGTTGGATCTTCTCCTCGACATTTAGGAGGTTATTATGGAATGGTGAAGAGAATAGATGAAGCTTATGGAAGAATGATTGATGTTATTAAAAGCTTAAAATTATTTGATGATAGTGCAATTATTTTTACATCAGATCATGGAAATAATTTTAAAACACGAAATAGAGAATATAAACGTTCATGTCATGAAAGTTCAATACGGGTTCCTACTTCTTTAATTGGAAATGTTTTCCAACAAGGTGGCCGAATAAAAGAACTAACCAATATATTAGATATTCATGCAACAATATTAGATTTGGCAAAAGTAAAAAATACCTCTCATTGTGATGGTAGTTCAGTATTGCCCTTAGTAAATAAAACATCAAAAAAATGGGAAAACGAAATTTTTGTTCAAATTAGTGAGAGTCAATTAGCTAGAAGTTTAAGAACTGAAAAATGGAAATATTGTATTGCTGATCAAGACTCTAATGGGAGTGATAAACCTTCATCTAATCAATACACAGAAACAAATTTATACGATCTTGATGCTGATCCGTATGAATTAAATAACTTAATTGGTATTAGTACTTATGATGAAATAGTAACCTCCTTGAGAAAAAAGATTAAAAGTAAAATTAAAAAAGTTGAAAATATAACAACTAAAATTACAAAAGCTAAAAATGTAAATAATCCTGGTCAAATGGGATTAAATCCTGATTCTTTTCATAGATTAAAGAAAAAACTTTAATAATTATTTTTTTCGTATTAGTCTGGTATTTATGAAAACAGTTTTTCTTTTATTTGATTCATTAAATAAAAGAATGTTAAATTCTTATGGTGGTAAATATATTGAAACACCAAATTTTAACCGATTAGCAAAAAAATCAGTTCAATTTAATAATCATTATATTGGTAGTATGCCCTGTATGCCGGCAAGACGTGATATGCATTCAGGTCGATTAAGTTTTCTTCACCGTGCATGGGGTCCTTTAGAACCATTTGATAATTCATTTCCAGAAATCTTAAGACTTAATAATACATATACTCATCTTGTGACTGATCATTATCATTACTTCGAAGATGGTGGTGCAACGTATCATAATAGATTTAACTCATGGGATTTTATTAGAGGACAAGAGAGTGACCCGTGGAAAGCAATGGTTCAACCACCACTTGAAAAATTAAGAGAAAAATATCATCAATCACAATTAAATTTAACTGATAGAGAAACAGGTTATTATCATTACGCAATCAATAGTGAATTTATTAAAGAAGAAAAAGATTTTCCTTCAGTTAAATGTTTTGAATCTGGTTTAGACTTTATAAATATTAATAAAGATTCTGATAATTGGTTTCTTCAACTCGAAACTTTTGATCCTCACGAACCTTTTTTTGCGCCAGAGCGATTTAGAGAAAAACTAAAAACAAATTATACTGGCCCAAGATTAGATTGGCCTCAGTATGATAGAGTGAAAGAAACAGATGATGAGGTTGCAGAGTTAAAAGCCAATTACATTGCTTTAGTTGGTCTATGTGATTATTTACTTGGTACGGTTTTAGATTATTTTGATGAAAATAATTTATGGAATGACACTGCATTGATTTTAACTACAGATCATGGTTTCATGCTTGGAGAACATGATTGGTGGGCTAAAAATAGAATGCCTTTGTATAATGAAATTGCAAATATACCTTTTTATTTTTATCACCCGGAATACAAACAATATTCGGGTGAGCAAAGAAATGTTGTAACTCAAAATATTGATTTGATGCCAACATTCATGACAATGCATGGTCACAATCTTCCTAAAGAGGTTAAAGGTAAATCTATATTAAACTTTCTAGATAAAGACAGTGAAAATAAGCATTTTGCTTTGTATGGATATTGGGGTGGGGGAATAAATATATCCGATGGAAATTATACATATTTTCATTTTCCAGAAAATTTTGATCAATATGATAGAAGTAGATTTCAATATACATTGATGCCAACCAATATGAGGCAATTTTTTTCACATGAAGAGTTGCAAACTGCTACAATGCATGAGCCATTTAACTTTACTAAAAATATTCCAGTAATGAAAGTTAATAGAATTCTTAGAAAATCAGATCCACATAAAGCATTAGAAGATACTAAATGTGCTCTTTATAATTTAAAGGATGATCCTGGACAATTAAATCCTATTAATGATGAAAATTTAATAAATAAATATAAAAATCTTATGCTGAATGAAATTAAAACTTATGATCCACCAAAGGAATTATTAAACAATTATTTTAAAGAAAACTAAATGACCAAAAGACAAAAAGTTTTAGTTCTTTATTTGAAGTTTCCGAGTCTAGAAGCTGAAGTTATTTCATGGGCTACTTTTGATGGTACTGGTCAAAAACTCCATATGACAGGTGATAGTGATGAGCCTCCTTATCCTACAGGCCTCGACGCCTTATTAGATGGATGGAGATTATTTCAATCAAGTCAAGCCATTCCAGAGCATCCAGGAGAAGAATTTAGGACTTCATATTTAAAACATGAATTTTTTTTTGAAAAAATAGAAGAAGGAGATTTTTAAGATGGTACAATTATTATCAACTGAGCAAATGGCAGAGTTTGCAAATAGCGGATGCTTATTTTTTGATGGATTAATAGATAATGAAACTAATAAAGAATTTTTAAACGATATTGGACATACTGAAATTGAAAACGTTGATAATATGCAAAAGTATTTTCAAAATATTAAAGCTTCTAGCAGCATTCCAAGAATTCCTGCAGGAACACCACTCAAGAATGCTTATCCACACAAATCTCCCTTAGAAAAAATTTTCCAAAATGAGGTTGTTGCAGGAGCAATTAATAGTTTAGTTGGATCTGAGGCTGTAGTTGATCATCAATTTCTTCATCTAACATTCCCAACGAAATACTTTAAAAAAACTAATCAAAGACAGATGTCTCAGGTTAATCATCAAGACAGCACAATCGATCCAAGAATTACATTTGATATTCAACTATTCTATTTTCCAACTGATGTTACAAAAGAAATGGGTGGAACAAGATATCACCCTGGTACGCATCTTAGAATTGTAAACGAAATGGGAATTGCTAAATATCAAAATATTAAAGGACAAAAAAAAATAGTTTGTAAGGCAGGTACAATTGGGATCTTTCATAATGGCTTGTGGCATGGTGCAGGTGTTAATTTTTCAGATGAGATTAGATACATGTTCAAAGTAAGATTGCAACCAACAGAAAAACAGGAACTATTATGGGATCCTGAAAAAAAATATAAACCACTTCCTAATAAAGCATTATATTGGACAGATGAAAATCAAGAAAAAACAGTCAATGATATTTTAATGAAATCATATCCTTGGCAAGAGGCAGATACAAATCGATTAGATAAAATTAATACAATTAAGTTCTGGAGAATGCTCACTGGTAATAAAAATTTAGATATTGATTATTGGCTTACTAGAATTGAGAATGAATTATATTAGTTAAAATCTCTTTCATCACCTTTTAAGGGAACAACATCACAAGTTTCTTGATACCAGGAAAGCATTTTATCTTTTAGATCTTTGAGTTGTGACGCATATTGTGGATCATCAATAACATTATTAATTTCTCCTGGATCTTCGATTAAATTATAAAACTCATCTTTTTCGTAAGCTCTTTTAATATATTTAAATTTTTTATTTCTGCACATTGTTGCTTTGGTATGCATTAAAATTTCATCCTCTTGACCTTGTAAACTAACTCTAGGGTAATACAGGCCATGGGGTAATTGAAGACTTTGATTTTCACTCGCTTGTCTCTCTAACCTAAGTCTACCACCCTCCGTAAATACTTCTTCTCTATGATTATCAGTTTTCTGTTCAATAAAATTTTTAATACTTTTGCCAAAATGCCAATATGACGGCTCGATATTACTGTAATCATATATGGTTCCCGCAATATCAATTAATTCAATCATTGTATCGCTTACACCATTTAATGTATTTTCACTTTTTGGTGGTTTAATAATTAGAGGAACATTCGTAAGACAGTCTTGAAAAGTATTTTGTGTTTTTTCAACTAAATTATAATCACCTGTAAAGTCACCATGGTCAGATAAAAAAATTATCAAAGTATCATCATACAAATTATTTTCTTTTAGTTGATTGACCAAAAGTCCAAATTGATAATCTACTCTTGCACACATACCAAGATATACAGCTCGTAATTCATTCCAACGTTCATCGGTCCAATCTTGCATTCTTTGTCCATCCATAATTCCTTTTAATAGACTTGGTTTGTCTTCCCAAGTTTTGTATTGATATCTACTTGGTATTAAACTTCGATCAATTGATGAGAACCATGGATCTTCTACACAGTAAGGAGGATGCGGATAACCAAGTGGTAGAAATAAACAGAATGGTTTTTCTTGTTTATAATCTTTTATAAAATCTAATGCGCCATAAACCATGGACCAATCATCATCGAAATAAATTTCTTTATCTTTTTTATCTAATTTTCCCTTGAAGAAACTATAATAATTATCTCCATCTTCAGGTCCTCGCCATGATAAATCTCCACCATGAGTACCAGGTTGTTGACTGTAACCCCATTTTTGAAAATCTCTATTAGTTGGTTCAAAGTAAATATCACAATGATTACGATATCCTTCCTGACCTGCTATCAAATCATTTTTTCCACCCCACCAAATGAAGTAATCTTTATTTTTTAGTTCTGATAAAATACTGGAGTCACCTTGATCTGTATGTAACATATAATGCATTGTTCTATGACCATGTACATGTGGATACCAGCCAGTCATAAATGAGCAACGACTTGGTGTACAAACTGTTGCTTGACAAAAAGCATTCTTAAATGCAACCCCGTCTTCTTTAATTATACTATCTAAATTAGGAGTTTGTGCGCCTGGATAACCAAGATATCCAAGCATATCTCCTCTCCACTGATCAGGATTAAAAATAACAATATTAGGTTTCTTCATTTTAGTATTAATTTTTATATGTTTTTTATATAAAAAAAAGACAATATGATTGTTGATTATATTACTTAACTGAGTAAGATTATTTAAAATTTAGGAGGAATGATGAAGAATTTATTTAAATTTATCATAGGTTCAGTATCTTTATTTTTCTTTTCTTCTGTTCAAGCAGATACAATTAAATGGTTACACTTAACTGGTGAAAGCTCACCTGAGTATCCAAACTTTGTAAGAGCTGTTGAAGAATTTGAAGCTAAAACTGGGCACAAAGTTGAGATGATGTATCTCGAAAATGAATCATTTAAAGCTAAACTTCCAACAATGTTACAATCAGATGACAGACCAGATATTTTTAATAGCTGGGGAGGTGGAGTAATGTATGCACAAGCTGAAGCAGGATTTTTAAGAGATATATCTGATGTTATCACTGATGAATATTTATCTACACTAAGTGCAGCTGCAGCAAATGCATTTGTATACAAAGGACAAAGAGTAGGAGTTC
Organism: uncultured Alphaproteobacteria bacterium; assembly: GCA_902623585.1. Classification (GTDB taxonomy): domain Bacteria; phylum Pseudomonadota; class Alphaproteobacteria; order HIMB59; genus CACPNW01. The sequence goes on from CACNUO010000002.1 coordinate 51,502, forward strand.
CAAGAAATGTTTCACAAGTCACGTGGTGGTATAACAAAGATTTAGTTAACCAAGCTGGTGTTGATGTTAATGGTATCAAAATGTGGGACGATCTTCTTTCAGCAGTAAAACAAATTAAATCTGCTGGCATAACTCCAATTTGTATTGGAGGAAAAGATAAATGGCCTGTTCATTTTATTTGGACACATTTACACATTAGAAATGGTGGCGAGTCATTATTCCTTGAATCACTCGAAAATGGTGGTTGGGATAGACCAGAGTACATTAAATCAGGTGAACAAATGTTAGAACTTGTAGCCCTAGAACCTTTTCAAGATGGTTGGTTAAGTCATACTTGGCCTGATCAAGCTGGTTTCTTTGGTGATGGAAAATGTGCAATGGCTTTCATGGGTAATTGGATGTATCCAGCTCAAAAATCTAACAGTGCAAGTGGAGAAGGTTTAGGAGACGACAATATGGGTATCTTTAGTATGCCAATGACTCCAGGAGCCCTTGGTGACTCTGCTGATACTTTAGGAGGTATCAATGGATGGCTAGTTTCTAAAACTGCACCAGACTCAGCTGTAGAATTTTTAATGCACTTAGTTTCAGCAGACATTCAAAATGAAGATGCTGCCAAAGGTGCTTATCTTCCAGTTGTAAAAGGTGCAGATAAATCAATTACCAATCCTTTACTTGCTCAAGTTGCAAACAACATTGGAAACTCACAATATCATCAAATTTTCTATGACCAATTTTTAGGTCCAGATATTGGCAGAGTTGTAAATGATGTTTCTACTGATTTAGCTGCAGGAATTATTTCAGCAGAAGAAGCAGCACAACTTGTCCAAGAGTCTTGGGAATTTAATCAGTAAATATTTATAAAGAGAAGGCTTTTATAAAAAGCCTTCTCTAGGAAATATAATGCAATCACCTAAATTTAATGCTTTATTAAGTAAGTATTCCACTTTGGTAATATTTATTATTCCTGCATTAACTATTTTTACAATGTTTGTTGTCTTGCCAATAATAGAGGCAGCATATTACAGTTTCTATAGATGGGATGGATATGGTGATCCTAATAAATATGTTGGTTTAAAAAACTATAAATATCTTTTTAAAAATAAGACATTTATTCTTTCATTAAAAAATAATTTTTACATTATTGCTATTTCATTATTTCTCCAATTGCCTTTCGCATTATTGGTTGCATTAATGATTTCAGATAAAATAAGAGGAGCAAATTTTTTTAGAACTGTTTTTTTCTTACCATATATCTTAGCAGAAATAGTAACAGGATTAATTTGGGCATATATTTATGATGGTAACTACGGAATGGTTGCTGCAATTTGGAATTTCTTTGGAGCAGAACCACCTCATATGATTGCTGAAAAAGAAACTGCAATGATTGCTCTATATATTGTAATTTTTTGGAAATACTTTGGAATTCATATGATGATTTATATTGCGGGTCTTCAAAATATTTCTAAAGAAGTTTTAGAGGCAGCTAGAGTTGATGGTGCTGGTCCAGTAACTACTGCGTGGAGAATAAAAATACCAATCATTTTACCTACAATAAGATTATCAGTTTTTTTATCTATTCTAGGAGCTCTACAATTATTTGATATAATTATGCCACTTACAGGTGGAGGGCCATCAAATCAAACTCATTCAATGGTTACATATTTATATTATTTTGGAGTCATGCGAATGAAATTTGGTTTTGGTAGTGCAATCGGAGTTGTCATTTTCTTAATTTGTTTCACTATAGCTCTTACTTATCAAAGAACTTTAATGAGGAAGGATTAATGTTTAGTAACTTTAGATCTTATTACATGTATCTGTTCCTTTTTTTATTGGCAGGTATTATTTTCATTCCTTTATATGTTTCTATTGCTGGTGGTTTCAAAACAATTGGAGATTTAAGAACTAATTCACTTGGTTTACCAACAGAATGGATAGTATCAAATTACACAAGTTTACTTGTTGATAACAAGTTTTGGTTATTTACTTGGAATTCAGTATTATATGCAGCAGGAACAACCTTTTTAGTTATTCTATTAGCTTCAATGACAGCATTTGTATTTGCTCATATGAAATTTATTGGAAGTAGATTTTTATTTAATTATTTTATACTTGGTTTAACTTTCCCTTTTGCCACAGCAATTCTTCCTTTGTTTTTGAGAGTTAGAGACCTTGGTTTGCTAGGCTCAGTTTGGGCAGTTATCTTACCTCAAATTGCATTTGGCTTAGCATTTGCAATAATATTATTTAGAGGATTTTTTAGACAAATGCCATCTGAGTTATTTGATGCTGCATTTGTTGATGGGTGTACATATTCTCAATTTTATTTTAGGTTTACACTGCCTCTTTCAACACCAATTATAGCAACAGTTGCAGTAATTAATCTTGTTGGTAGTTGGAATAATTATTTACTACCTCTTATAATGATAAATAGTGAAAGTTTGTACTCATGGCCACTTGGGATAATGGTTTTTAGAGGTGAGTATATTACTGATTGGCCAAAGATACTTGCTTTTGTCTCTCTTACTTTAATTCCAGCTGTAGTTTTTTTCTTAGCACTTCAAAGATTTATTGTAGCCGGTCTCACAGGTGGAGCAGTTAAGGAATAGTTTTATGAAAGTAGGAATTATAGGTTGTGGAAATATTGCCGATATTTATTTCAGTAATTCTCAGAAATACTTTAATAATTTTCAAATTGTTGCATGTGCTGATATTAAAAACGAAGCTGCAAAAAACTATGCAGAAAAATATGGAGTAGAACAATTATCAGTAGATCAGATATTATCTAATAAAGAAATTGAGTTAATTATAAACTTAACAATACCAGATGTTCATTTTGAAGTTTCAAAATCAATTCTTGAAGCTGGAAAACATTCTTATTCAGAAAAACCACTCTCAATAAAGTTTGAACATGGTGAAGAGGTAGTTAAATTAGGAAATTCAAAAGGTTTACATGTTGGCTGTGCTCCAGATACATTTCTTGGCGCTGGTATACAGGAAGCAAAAAAAATTATTAATCAAAATGAAATAGGTAAAATAAATCTTGGTAGTATTTCAATGGGTGTAGCTGGACATGAAATTTGGCATCCAAATCCAGATTTTTATTACAAATATGGTGGTGGTCCAATTCTTGATATGGGTCCATACTATTTTACAGCACTAGTAAATTTACTTGGTCCTGCAAAAAATGTTTTTACACAATCAAGAACAGTTTATCAAAAAAGAGTTATTGGTAGTGGCGATAGACAAGGGCAAGAAATAGAAGTTGAAATCCCAACAACATTAGTTTCACAAATAGAATTTCAGAATGGTGCATTAATTGATTCATTTTTTTCTTTTGATATTTGGAAACATAGTAAAAATCATATTGAGTTATATGGTGATAAAGGGTCAATAAATATTCCTGATCCAAATATGTTTGGTGGTGATATTCTTGTTTGTAAATCAAAAAACGGACCTTGGGAAAATATTGATACCAAGAACAATAATCTTGGAAAAATAAATATTAAAAATAAATCTGAAAAAGCAAATGAGTCAGCGGGTATTGCTAACTATAGAGGTATTGGCGTGAGCGAAACAGTTGATGCAATAAAAAATAATCGTTTAAATAGATGTAGTGGAGAATTAAGTCTTCACGTTTTAGATATACTAGATAGTATTATTAAATCATCAAAAGAAAATAAAAAAATAGAACTTAGAAGTTCTATTAAAAATTTAAATTACTTCTCTGAAGATGAGATTAGTAATTTATTAAAGTGAAAGGAATAAAATGAAAAAAGCTTTAATAGTTTATGGAGGTTGGCCTGGACATGAGCCAGAAAAATGTACTGAAATAATTAAAGGCATGCTGGAGCCTGAAGGATATGAGGTAAGAGCAGAATATCAAACTTCTGCATTTGCAGAAGACTATGTTCACGAAATGGATCTGCTTATTCCAATAGTGACGATGGCCTTTCATTTTGATCCAAGAGGAGAAATAAAAAAAACCGCTGTTAATAATGTTATTAAAGCTGTTCATAATGGATGTGGTCTTGCTGGTCATCACGGTGGAATGTGTGATGCATTTAGACAATCAATTGATTGGCAGTTCTTAACAGGAGGTCAATGGGTAAGTCACCCAAATGGTATTCATGATTATAAAGTCAATATAACAAAAAAAGATGATCCAATCATGGAAGGCATTGAAGATTTTGATTATCATTCAGAGCAATATTACATGCATGTGGATCCATTAAATGAAGTTTTAGCAACGACGACATTTAAAGGTAACGAAGTTTGGAAGCTTGAACAAGAACCTGGTTCATCAAGTGGTGACGCATATACCACAGAATGGTTAAAGGGTGTAGAAATGCCAGTTGCCTGGAAAAGACGAATTGGGAAAGGAAAAATTTTTTATATTTCTCTTGGTCATTTTGCTCATGAATTAAACCATCCACAAATGAATAAAATTTATAAACGTGGTTTACTTTGGGCATCAAGATAGAGTAATATAATATAGGAAATCATATGACAGAGTACTTTAGTAAAATACCAGAGATTAAATTTGAAGGCGAAGAAAGTACAAACCCATTCGCTTTTAAGTTTTATGATGAATCTAAAAAAGTTTTAGGCAAGTCTATGAAAGAGCATTTAAGGTTTGCTACTTGTTATTGGCATACATTTACTTGGCCAGGTCTAGATCCGTTTGGCGGTCAAACATTTGATAGACCTTGGATGCAAGCGGGTGATGAAATGAAAATGGCTGAAATGAAACTTGATGCTGCATTTGATTTTTTCACTAAAATAAAAACACCTTTTTTCTGCTTTCACGATAGAGATATTTCTCCTGAAGGTTCAAATTATGCTGAGACACAAAAAAATTTCTTTCATATTATAGATTTAATGGAACAAAAAATTAATGACTCTGGAATGAAATTACTATGGGGAACAGCAAATGCTTTTTCTCATAAAAGATATATGAGTGGTGCTTCTACCAATCCAGACCCAGAAGTTTTTGCATATAAAGCTGCACAAGTAAAAGATTGTATGGATGCAACGATGAGATTGGGCGGTCAAAACTATGTTCTTTGGGGTGGAAGAGAAGGATACGAAACTATTCTTAATACTGATATGACTAAGGAAACAGCTAATCTTCAAAGATTTCTCGAATTAGTCGTAAATTATAAACACAAGATAGGATTTAAAGGTCAAATTTTATTGGAACCAAAACCTCATGAACCAACTAAACATCAATATGATTTTGATTCTGCAACTTGCTTAGCGTTTTTACGAAAGGCAGGTTTAGAAAATGAGATTAAACTAAATGTTGAAGTTAATCATGCAACTTTATCTGGTCATAATTTTGAACATGAAATTGCTTACGCAACTTCAAACAGCGCCTTAGGAAGCATTGATATTAATAGAGGTGATACTTTAATAGGTTGGGATACGGATCAATTCCCAAATAATCCTGCAGACTTAATTATGTCCTTTTATTTTATTTTTAAGAATGGCGGCTTAGGCCAAGGAGGCATGAACTTTGATGCAAAAATAAGAAGACAATCTATTGATGCTGAAGATTTATTCCATGCTCATATTGGAGGCATGGATGTTTGTGCAAAAACACTTATTGCTGTTGAAAAACTGATGAATGATAATGTTATTCCTAAGTTTATTGAAGATAGATATGAAGACTGGAATAAAAATTTGGGTCAGTTTATTCATAATAAAGATACTGGATTAGATGATATAAATAAAAAAGTAATCGATGATAATATTGAACCAGAGCCTCGTTCAGGAAGACAAGAATATCTGGAAAATATCTTAAATAAATATTTGTAGTTACTAGCCATAAGTTTCTATACTAATTGATTTATAAATATTATGAAAATTTATAAATTAGATACAGCATCAGATTTTGAAAAATTAGACCTTTGTCTCGCAATAGGTAATTTTGATGGAATACATAAAGGGCATCAAGAAATAATAAATAAAATTAAGGAGATTGCATCAAACAATAATTTATTATCTTCTATAATGAGTTTTAATCCTCATCCTCGTATTTACTTTAATCAAATTAATGAGCCTTTTAATATTTATACTCAAAATGATAAAATAAATTTTCTTGAACGATTAGGTCTAGACATATTCATAGATTTTTCTTTTGACAACAATCTATCAATATTATCAGCTGATGATTTTGTATCTAAAGTTCTAATTGATAAATTAAAAATTAAATACTTAGTTATAGGTACTGACTTTAAGTTTGGAAAAGACAGAAAAGGTAATTTTAAAACATTAGAAAAGTACGCTGAAAAAAATACTTTTAATATTCATTTAATTGAACCTATTATGCTTGCTGATAAATCTGATAAATATTCATCTTCAATAATTCGATCACAAATAAAAGATGGTTATATGAAAGATGTTACAGAGTCTTTAGGTAGGCCCTGGCATATGCATGGAACAATAATTGAAGGTGATAAAAGAGCTAGAGAAATCAATTTTCCGACTGCTAATATGACACCAGATGAACAAATATTACCAAAAAGAGGTGTTTACTGTGTTGAAGTGCTATTAGAAGGCAAAAAATACAAAGGTGTTTCAAATTTTGGTTTAAGACCAACAGTCGATGGAAGCAAACTCCTTCTAGAGACACATATGTTTAATTTTAGTGAAGAAATATATGGTAAAGAATTGACTGTTGAATTCCTTACATTTATTAGGTCTGAACAAAAATTTAATAATTTTGAAGAATTAACTAAGCAAATCAACAAAGATATAAATACAGCTAAAGAATATCATCAACTATAATGGAATATAAAGATACAATTTTTCTTCCCAAAACATCTTTTGAAATGAGAGCTAACCTTCCCTCAAAAGAACCTGCAATAATAGAGGAGTGGGATAAAGAAAATATTTTTAAAAAGCTAAGAGATAAATCTAAAGGTAGAGAAAAATTTGTTCTTCATGATGGCCCACCATATGCAAATGGACATATTCATATGGGGACAGCTCTTAATAAAATTTTAAAAGATGTCATTGTGCGAACTCAACAAATGGCTGGTAAAGACTCAATCTATGTTCCTGGATGGGATTGTCACGGCTTACCAATTGAATGGAAAATAGAAGAAGAATATAGAAAAAAAGGAAAGAACAAGGATGATGTTCCAACCGTTCAATTTAGAAATGAGTGTAGAGAGTTTGCAGAAAAATGGATCGAGATACAAAAAAAAGAATTTAGACGACTTGGCGTTGAAGGGGATTGGGAAAATCCATATCTAACAATGTCAAATCAAGCAGAAGCACAAATTGTTCGAGAGCTTGGAAAGTTTTTACTTGATGAAAGTTTGTATAAAGGAGCAAAACCAGTTCTCTGGTCAGTAGTAGAAAAGACAGCTCTAGCTGATGCTGAGGTTGAATATGAAGATCATACGTCTAACACTATATATGTTAAATTTTTAATTAAAAATTCTACTGATAAAGATTTAATTGATTCAAATATTGTTATTTGGACAACAACTCCTTGGACTATTCCAGGCAATAGAGCTTTGGCTTATGGTAAAGAGTTAGATTATTCTCTTATTGTTGTTGAGGAATTAGAAGAGGATAGTTTAGTTAAAAAAAATGATAAATTAATATTTGCTTCAGAACTTTTAGAAAGTGTAACTAAAGAAATTGGTATTAAAAAATTTAGTACAATAAAGAAATTTAAAGGAGATAATTTATCTTCTTGTGAATGTGAGCATCCATTTAAAGAATTGGGATATGATTTTATTGTAAAACCATTTCATGGGGATTTTGTAAACTTAGAACAGGGAACAGGAGTGGTTCACATTGCCCCTGGACATGGAGATGACGACTATGTTTTAGGGATAGAAAATAATGTTGATATAATCCAGACAGTTCAAGATGATGGTAAATATAATCAACATGCTGTTGGTTTTGAAGGTGAGCATATTTATAAAGTAGATCATAAAATTGCAGATAAGTTAGAAGAATTTTCAAAATTATTATTTAAAGGAACGCTTCGTCATAGCTATCCACATTCATGGAGGTCTAAAGCCCCTCTTATTTATAGAAATACTCCACAATGGTTCATTTCCATGGAAAAAAATAACCTAAGAGACATTGCTCTTAAATCAATTGATGAAACTATTTTTTATCCTCCTCAAGGCCAAACAAGGCTTAGATCAATGATTGAAACTAGACCAGATTGGTGTGTATCTAGACAAAGAGTGTGGGGCGTACCTTTACCATTATTTGTAAATAAAAAAACGGGTCAACCATTAAGAGATGAAAATATTATTAATAGAATAGCTGATATATATGAAAAAGAAGGAAGTAATACGTGGTTTACCGAAGATCCACAAAGGTTTTTAGGGGATGAATATTCACTTGAAGATTATGAACAGGTTAAGGATGTAGTTGAAGTATGGTTTGACAGTGGTTCTACACATGCTTTTTGTCTAGAACAAAGAGAAGATTTGAAATGGCCTGCATCGATGTACTTAGAAGGAAGTGATCAACACAGAGGATGGTTTCATTCATCACTTTTAGAGTCTTCTGGCACAAGAGGTAAAGCGCCTTATGAAAGTGTTCTGACACACGGGTTTGTTGTTGATGGAAGAGGGCGTAAAATGTCTAAATCTTTAGGTAATGTTATTTCTCCAGATGATATATTAAAAAAATATGGAGTAGATATTTTAAGATTGTGGGTTGTCGCATCTGATTATTATGATGATCTGAAGCTTGATAATGCTATCCTCCAATCACAAGCTGAGTCTTATAGAAGAATAAGAAATACCTTTCGTTTTTTAATTGGCAATTTAAGTGATTTTACTGAAGAAGAAACTATTGATGGGAGTGAGTTTCCAGAGTTAGAAAAATATCTTTTACATCGATTGTGGGAAGTTGATCAAGTTGTTCAAAAATGTGTATCAACATTTAACTTTCACTTAATGTTTACAACACTTTTAAACTTTTGTTCAAGTGATCTTTCAGCTTTTTATTTTGATATTAGAAAAGACACTATATATTGTGATAGCAAAGAGTCCGTTCAAAGAAGATCTACTAGAACTCTATTAAATATAATTTTTAATCATTTAGTAAGATGGTTTGCTCCATCTATTTCCTTTACTTCTGAAGAGGCCTGGAAAGCTATGGGAAATAAAGAAAGTATACACCTACAAGATTTTTTACAATGTAAAAATGAATATGAGGATAATCAATTAAATGAAAAATGGAGTTTAATTAAAAATATTAGAAAAGTTGCTACTGGAGCAATTGAAAAAATTAGAGAAGAAAAAATTATTCGCTCAAGTCTTGAGGCACACATAGATATTTTTGTTTCTGCGGAAAGTTATAAAAAACTAGAGAAAGTAATGTTTGATGAAATTACAATTACTTCATCATTTTCTTTGTATGTTATTGACGAAAAATCCAAAGGTTTTTCTATTGAAGATATTTCTGATGTTATCGTAAAAGCTTCAAAGGTAAATGGAGAAAAGTGTCAAAGATGTTGGAAATATGAGGCAAAGTTAATAAATGATGAAGTTTGTAATAGGTGTAATACTGTAATATTTAAGTGATTAAAACAGCAGTATTTATTTTTTTGATTTTATTAGATTTATTAACAAAATTTTTTATTCAGAATAATTTATTTTTAAATCAATCAATACAAATCAATGAATATTTTGATTTAGTTTATGTTCAGAACTTTGGTGTTTCTTTTGGTTTATTCTCTGGTTATGTTTCTCATTGGATATTAATACTTATAGCCTTAATAGTTGTTATATTAATTTTTTATTTATTTATTAAATCAGATAAACAACTAGAAAAACTGGCTTATTTCTTTGTTATAATTGGGGCTTTATCAAATATCATTGATAGATTGAAAAATAGTTATGTTGTTGATTTTATCTTACTACATTATGAAAATTTTTATTGGCCAGCATTTAATCTAGCAGATATCTATATTACAATTGGAATTATCATGTTAATAATGAGTTTTTTTATAAAATCAAAAACAGTAAAATGAAAAAAGTTATTTTTGTAATAATTATTTCCTCAATTTTTCTATCTTCTTGTAATACTATAAGAAGTAGTGCCGGTGTAGAAAGAAAAGTAATAGATGAATATAATGTAGTTGAAAATCCTCCATTAGTAATTCCACCAAATTTTAATTTACTACCACCTGATCAAATTGAATCAAAAGATATTGATGATACCGATACTGAGCTTGCAAAGGAAATTCTCTTTGGTCTGGATGAAGAAAGTGATGAAACACCTTCTGAAAATTCTGTTATCGACAATATTTTAAAAGAAACTGAAGCAGATCAAGTAGATAATAGTATCAGGGAAGATCTTGATGGAAACTCAGAAGATGAAATAAGCCAAGATAATACAGATGTTGAAAGTGAAAATATAGAAGAGCCAAAAAAGAAGAAAAGATTTTTCTTTTTCAACAGTAAAGAAGAAAATGAAGATGACGGAGAAGGCGAACCTAAAAAGAAAAAAAGATTTTTCTTCTTTTAATTTTATAAATGGAAATAAAATACTTTAATTCAAATTTTGACAAAATCACTCAAAATAAAGATACTGATCAAAGTATAACTAATTTAATAGAAAAACTTCCTTCTCTGAATATTGTTTCAGATAAAAATTTATTAGAAGAAACCATTAAAATTTCAAAACAATTTAAAGAGAAAAAGGAAAAAATAATTGTATTTGGTACAGGAGGTTCAAATTTAGGAGCTAGAGCATTAAATAATATTATTTCCAATAATAAAATTATCTTAGAATTTTATGATAATGTTGATCCTATTAATTTTGAAAAAAATTTTCAAAATATTAATTTTGAGCTAACTGGCTTCTTGGTTATTTCAAAATCGGGAACTACTCCCGAAACATTATCACAATTTTCATGTCTTTATCAAAAAGCAACAGAAGCTAATAAAGTTGAAGCATTTTTTTCAAATACTTTAATCATAACTGAATTTAAAGAATCACCACTTTTTAAAATTGCAAAAGATAATAATTGTTTACTATTAGAGCATCATAAAGATGTTGGAGGCAGATACTCTATATTTACCAATGTTGGTATAGTTCCTGCAATCATTTCTGGATTAAATATTAATGAACTTTTTAGTGGAGCATCTGAAGTAATAAATAATATTGATAATTATAGACCTTATGATCTTGGAAGATATTTAACTCAAAAAGAAAATATAAAATTTACTAATAATGTTTTAATGACATATTCTGATTCACTTTATTTTTTTGGAAAATGGTATCTGCAACTTTGGGCAGAAAGTATTGGAAAAAATAATAAAGGTATTACAGCAATTCATTCAGTAGGGACCACTGATCAACATAGTCAATTACAACTGTATTTAGATGGACCTAAAGATAAATATTTCACCTTTATCACTACAGATCATGCAAATAAGGGCATAAAAATAAATAATAATATGTTTGAAAATACCGATATTGACTATTTTAAAGATAAAACAATGGGAGATTTAATGGAAGCTGAACAGCGCGCAACCATTGAAACTTTTAAATTAAATAATTTTAGTTTTAGAGAAATCTATATTCCTAAAATAGATGAACAAAACTTAGGTAAATTATTATCTTTTAGTATAATAGAAACTATTGCTTCCTGTATGTATTTAGATGTTGATCCTTTCGATCAACCTGCTGTTGAACAAGGTAAAAAACTAACTAAAACCTATTTAAGATAATTTAAAAATATAAATTATTGTTTTACCGTAAGTCTTTTTTTGAAGCAGATTCAAATTTTCTGGAATTACAATATTATCTTTCACACCCGTTTCTAAACCAATCACTGTAGTATTTTTAATGTTACTTGATAAATTTTCTAAAAGATTTTTTAAATTATACTTTGCATATGGTGGATCAATATAAACAACTGAAATATTTTGAAATTCTATTTCTAATTTAGAATGAATAAGGTCTTCTTCATAAATTTTAAATTGATTATTTTTACAAATACTTAAGCAATTTTTTTTTAAAATTTTAAGAACTTTAATATTATTCTCAAAAAAAATTACTTCACTCATGCCTCTTGAAATTGCTTCTAAACCCATTGTGCCAATTCCTGCAAAAAGATCTAAAAAAATTTGATTTTTATATAATTCGATAGAATTTTTGATTGCATAACTTTCAATAATTGAAAAGAAAGCCTCTCTTTTTAGAGAAGAAGTTGGTCTTACAAAATCATTAATACTAGCTAATTTTTTTTGCTTAAACTTTCCTCCAGTAATCTGTATCATTTGCTAATTGAATTTAATTTTTGAAATTGCCCTTCTTTAAGTCTTCCAAGCTTATAAGGGCCATATGCAATTCTTATTAATTTAACAATATTCCATGAAAAATAATTACAAATATTTCTAATTTCTCTATTTTTTCCTTCTTTAAGTTTAAAAATTAACCAACTATGATTTTTTAATTTCTTTTCAAAGGCAACTTTAATTTTTTTATATCTAATTTCTTTAATTGTAATGCCTTTATTAATTTTTTGTAAATCAGTATTTTCTACATTGCTATTTATACAAACTCTATAGATCCGTTCAATGTTTGAAGATGGATGTTCTAAATATCTTGAATAATCACCATTATTAGTTAGCAAAATCAATCCTTCACTCATATAATCCAATCTTCCTACACTTATTAATTGACCGACATTTTTTGGTAATAAATCAAAAATTTTTTTTCTACCTAAATTATCTTTTGTACTACAAATATATTTTATTGGTTTGTATAACTTCCATACTTCAACTTTATTTGCTTTTTTAACAATTTTATTATTAACCTTAATTATATCTAAATTACTTACTTTATGACTTGGATGAAGGCATACTTGATTATTAATTTTAATTTTTTTTTCTACAATTAATTTTTCTGCATCTCTTCGTGAACAAATTCCAGCACTTGATAGATATTTTGAAATTCTAATATTCACTTTGTTTTACTAATAAAATTTTTAATTATTTTTATATCATATTTTGTTATTAAAAATTCAGGATGCCATTGTAAGCCAATACACCATTTGTGTTTTTTATGTTCTATTCCTTCAATAACACCATCATTTGCTGCACACGAAACATTTAAGTCCTTACCTACTTTTTTTATTGATTGATGATGTGCACTATTAACATTTATTTTTTGAGCCCCACATATTTTATGTAGTTGAGTATTTTTCGAAATATTAACACTATGACTAGTTTGATTTCTTGGATTCACTTGTTCATGGTTTATCGGATCTCTTTTTAAATCTTGTATCAATGTTCCACCACATGCAACATTGATAAGTTGTGCACCACCACAAATTCCTAATATAGGTTTGTTGTATTTAAAAAATTTATTGAAAATATTTAATTCAAAATTTGTTCTCTTATTTTTAATATTTTTAGATTGAGTATTACTTGTTTTATATAATTTGGGATTAATATCAAAATTTCCTCCAGTAATAATGAGACCATCAATTAAATGACAAAAATCATCAATATATTTTTTTTCATGTAACAAAGGAAATGGAATAGCGTTAAATTTTGTTAAGGAAGTTAAATAATTTTCCCTTAAAGCATACCATGGAAATTTTGAGTATGTTTTCTTTTTTTCACTATCAAGAGTTATTCCAATAATTGGTTTTTTCATTATAATTCAACTATAATGTACAACATAAGTGTATTCCAGAATGAACGTTGATTTTTTTATGAAAGAAGCAATTATTGAAGCAGACAAAGCTTATAATTTAAATGAGGTTCCAGTTGGAGGAATACTTGTTGATAATACAACGAACAATATTGTAGCCAGAAGCTACAACACAGTAAATAAAAATAAAAATGCTATCAAACATTGTGAATTAAATCTTATTCAAGAAACTTGTGAAAGACTAAAACTTAAATATTTAGAAAATATGACATTATTTGTTACCTTGGAACCATGCACAATGTGCGCTAGCGCAATAAGTGAAGTACATATTAAAGATCTATATTTTGGTGCATATGATGAAAAAAATGGAGGAATTGAAAGACTCCGAGTAGCTTTTCAAAGAGAAAATATATTTATGCCAACTATTTATGGTGGCATTATGGAAAAAGAATGTAGTAATTTATTAAAAAAATTTTTTAAAAATAAGCATGATAGATAAAATTAATATACCCGAATTTGAAGTTTCAGAATTTAATCATGCATTTAAAGAAGTAATTGAGTCCAATTTTAATTATGTAAGAATTAAAGGAGAAATTTCTGAGGTAAAAACTGCAACAAGAGGGCAAATTTATCTAACACTTAAAGACGAAGATTCAATTTTAAGTGGAGTTATTTGGGATCAGAAAAAAAAATATTTAGATATAAATCCAGAAATAGGGCTAGAAATAATTGCAACAGGTAGAATCACCACCTGGTCTCGCTATAAAACTACCTACCAGATAGATATTGATAAAATTGAAATTGCAGGAGAGGGGGCACTTCTAAAACTCATTGAAGAAAGAAAAAAAAGACTTCAAAAAAAAGGCTATTTTGATGAAGATAAAAAAATCCCATTACCTTTTTTACCTGAGAGATTAGGTATAATTACATCTCCCACTGGTTCTGTAGTACACGACATAATTAATAGAGTGAATGATCGTTTTCCAATGCCTTTAGATATATGGCCTGTTTCTGTACAAGGTGTTGACGCTGCAGATAGCATTATAAATGCTATCGAAGGTTTCAACAAACTTAAATCTGGTAAACCAGATATTCTTATTGTTGCTAGAGGTGGAGGAAGTACCGAAGACTTAATGGCATTTAATGATGAAAATCTTGCAACAAGTGTTTTTGAATCAAAAATACCAATAATTTCAGCAATAGGTCATGAAACAGATACAACAATTATTGATTTAGTATCAGATTTGAGAGCGTCTACACCAACCGCGGCAGCTGAAAAAGCTACCCCAGTTAGATTTGAATTAATAGAAAAAATTAAAAATTTACAACTTAGGTTAAACACAAAAGTTAATTCACAAATCCAGTCCAAAAAGGAAAATTTCGAATATTTAAATAAGTTTCTTAAATCACCAAGCTCAATAGTAAATAATTACAAGGAGAAGCTTTTAGATGATTTTAAAAATTTAACATTATCAATTGAAAACAAATTTAGCATATCTAAATTGAGTCTCATAAATTTAGGTAAATCTGTAATTTCTCCAGATTCTTTAGTAAGCTTGACACAAACAAAGATAAATAATCTTTCAAAAAATCTTAATTTAAATATTGCTAATAACTACAAAGATAATCTTGAAAAATATAAAGCAAACATCAGATTACTTAATTCAAATTCTATTTCTTCAAATCTTAAAAAGGGATACTCTATTTTGATGAATAAAAAAAAAATTGTTAAGACTACAAAAAAAATTAATACCAATGATCAATTATCGGTTAAGCTTATTGATGGCACAATTGATATTAAGGTAAAAAAAATTAACTAAATCTCTTGTGTTGCCAGAACCACTGAGAGGGTTCTGATCTAATCCAATCTTCTATTTTATGATGTATCTTTTCCATCATTTGATTATCACTAATATTTAGATCATTGTGATAAAAAGGTTCAAGAAAGGTTAGCTCAATTTTACCATTATAAATTCTTTTATTTTTAATTGGGATTATTGGTAATTTATATTTTCTGGCTAGTTTTAAAAAACCTGTTTGTGTTTTAACTTTACGTTTAAAAAATAAAACCTCTTCGCCAGAAGAATCTTTTTGATCAATTACAACCAACATTGATAAAGAGTTTCTTATAGCTTCAGTAATATCTTTTGCACTTTTTTTTCCTTTTGGAGTATAAAAACTCTTAGATGATACAAGCGAATTTGTTCTAATTTTTAATAATAATTTATCTAAAAAATGATTATTAATATGTCTATATACTGCACCTAGATTTATACCAATTCTATCTAAACTAGGTACTACAACTTCCCAATTAGACTGATGAATACATATAAATATTCCCTGGGAATTATTTTTAATTAAATTCTCGATATTTTCAATTTTATTGTACTTTATTTTTTTTTTATCAAATAAATAGTTTAAACTTGGGAGTTCAGCAATTGTCCTTCCTAGATTATCCCAACTTTTTTTAACTATACTTTTCACTTCTTCCTCTTTCATATTAGGAAAAACATATTTGCAATTTTTAATTGCAGTCTTGTTCGCACCAGATAACTCACCAAAAAAACTAAATATAAAAGAAGAAAATTTAGCTGATAAATTTAATGGTAAAAGTTTAAATAAAAAAAATATTATAAAAACTATAATATATTCAAAAAAATAAATTACATTTTTCATATTGCTAAATCATTTATTTTATTCTCCAAAATGTTACCTAATATTTCTTTAAGTAAATTTTCATCTTCAAATTTAATTTCCCCATTCAAAGTGCTTACTAAAGATCGATAGGATTTAGGAATTCTAACAAAATCTTTTTTTGTAGTAACTAATACTGATTTAGTAAGATTTGCATTTTCTGCTAAATTTAACATATCATTTTCATCAAAAATATGGTGATCAGGATAGCTAATTTTTTTTTCTAAAATAGCACCTTGTTCAGAAAGCGAATTATAAAATTTCTCAGGATAAGCAATACCTGCAAAGGCTGTCACTTTTTGATTTTTATATATTTTATTATCTGTACTTATTTGAAATTTAGCATGAATAATAGGAACAGTGCTTGGAATTTTATCTCTTACATCTTGAGATATTTCTCCAATTACGATTACAAGATTTGCTCTGGAAATACCCCTTGATATACTCTCTCTAAGAGGACCAGACGGGATCACTCTTTTGTTTCCAAAGCCCTGTTCTCCATTAATAACAATAATTGAAAAATCTTTTTGAAGAGTCGGATTTTGAAAACCATCATCCATAATTATACAATCGGCACCTTTTTCTTTAGCTAATATAAAGGATTTATTTCTATCTTGACCAATCCAAGTTGGCGCAACATCAGCTAGTAATAAAGATTCGTCACCAACACTTTTTGCAGAATGCCATTCTTTAACAAGAATATTAGATTTTTCAACACCACCATATCCTCTTGAAACAAAGTGAGGATTATATCCATTAAGTTTCAATAAATTTCCAATTTTTAGAGCAACTGGTGTTTTACCAGCTCCTCCCACCACTATATTTCCAATGCAAATTACTGGAATGCTAGAAGGTGATTTTCTGCTTACAAAATTTCTTATTTTTGTTCCAAATCTAAATAGTAATGAAAGTGGAAATAAAGAGTTTGATAAATATGTATCATTTTTTTTGTACCAAAATTTAGGAGCTTTAAGCATTTTAATTGATATACTTTTCAATATCTTTGAAAAGTTTTTCTTTTTCAAAGAAGGATCTATTTGAAAATTCAATTGCATTTGCTTGAATTTTTTTAATTTCCAAATTATTATTTAGTAATTCTTTCATCTTTATATCAATATCTTCAAACTTATTTACCATTATACATGAATTTGCTTTTACCATATCCTCATAAATATTAGTCCAATTATCAACATAATTACCGCTAATAATAGCACATCCATAACTTGCAGGCTCTATAGGATTATGTCCACCAATATTTTTTAAAAAAGAACCACCTAAAATAACTAAATCACTAATTTTAAAATATTGCTCTAATTTTCCAAAACTATCAATTATGATGATATCATTTTTTTTATATTCTTTTTTAGATTCTAAAGAAATATTAAATCCTTCTTTATTTAATTCTTGCTTAATTGTACTAATTCTTTCTGGATGCCTTGGTGCAAGAAAAATTTTTAAATTAAATTCACGAATTGTTTCTTTAATACATTTAATTATCTCTTTTTCTTCATTAGAATGAGTACTTGCAATCATGATTGTATTTGATTGATCTTTATTTATTGAAGAATTGTTTTTATTCCTAGCTAATTTTAAATTTCCAATATAGTCAATTTGTAAGTTCGTTAATTCTTGAATTCTTTTTTTGTCATCTTTGCTTTGTGCAAAAATTTTATTAAAACTCTTTAATGAATTTCCATAGAAATTTTTTGTACTCTTCCATTTTTTAAAAGAAGTTGGAGAAATCCTTGCATTTAAATATAAACAATTGATTTTTTTAATTCGAATTATATTAAGCATATTTGGCCAAATATCTGACTCTATCCATAGAATCAGATTTGGTTTCCAAAAGTTCAAAAATCTTGAACACCATTGAGACACATCAAATGGGATGTATTGATGGATAATTTTATTTTTATAGAACTCATTAATATATTCCGCAGAAGATTTTGTTGTTGTAGTTACTAAGATATCAAATACTTTATGATATCGTTCTATAATTAAATCTGACGATTTAAATTCGCCAATACTTGCTGCGTGTATCCATAAAATTTTTTTCTCACTATTTTTTTTTACCGTAGGTTTTCCAAACCTTTCAATAAATCTTAGTCTGTCCTCTTTTTTTCTATAGATGCGAATAAATATATTAAAAATAATTATTGGTATGAGAAGAGTACTAAGTATTTGATATATTCTAAGCATTTAGATTTTTTTCAGCTGATTCCATGCAATCATTAATTTTTTCTTCTAAGAAATTCTGATATTTGTCTAAATCATCATCTTTAGTAGAAGAAGGAATAGTAATCGGTTCACCCCAGACAAATCTACATTTTGAAAATGGATATGTTATTAAAAATGAGTCCCAAGATTTAAGTTTACGATTTTTATTTGAAGCAAAACCAAGTGGTATAATTGGGACTTGAGAATGAATTGCAATTTTTATAATTCCTTCTGAGACTTTCTTATTTGGTCCTCTTGGTCCATCGGGAGTAATACCAATATAATTTCTATCTTTCAAAATTTTAAATACTTTTCTTAATGAAGGTGATTTATTTTTTGACATTATAGAAACATTTTTTAAATTAAAATGACCTGCAATATATGCACCAAATCGACCATCACTATGACTAGATGCTAACATATTTAACACAGCTTTACTTTTCCATACATGTCCTATCATCATCAATTGACCATGCCAAAATGCTAAAATAAAAGGTTTATTCTCTCTCCACAATTTTTCTGGTAACTCAGAGTTTATAATCTGTATTTTAGAAGTGTAACATACGAATAAGATATATAAGTAACCTACAAAAGCCAAAATTCTTTGAGATACAGAAAATTTAAAAATTTTTTTTTTAAAACTCATTTTCCAACTGTTCTCGTAGTTGTAATTTTTTATAAATAGCTGAATTTAAAATTAACTCTTCATGCGATCCTTGACTTTCAATTTTGCCTTTATCCAAAACGTAGATTATGTCTGCGTCTTCTATTGTGCTTAATCTATGTGCAATTATTAATTTGGTTTTATTATTCATAAGATTATTTATTGTTTCATGAATCTTATTTTCAGTAATATTATCAAGAGAAGATGTAGCTTCATCCATAATCAAAAGTGGTGCATTTTTTATTAGGGCTCGGGCAATAGCAATTCTCTGTCGTTGTCCACCTGATAATTTGATACCGTTTTCTCCAATAACAGTATGTAGTTTTTGATCCAATTCTTCTGAAAAACTTTTAACTCCAGCATTTTTAGCAACTAAACTAATCTCTTCATCACTTGCTTCAAGGTTTCCATATTTAATATTATTAAATATACTCTCATTAAATAAAATAGTTTCTTGTGTTACTATTGAAACACTGCTTCTTACATCTGTTAGATCTAGTTCTTTTATATTTTTAGAATTTATTGATATAGAGCCTGAATAATTATCATATAATCGCAAAATTATATTTGCTATCGTCGATTTACCAGAACCAGATAAGCCAACTAGTGCAACTTTTTTTCCTTTTGGTATTCTTAAATTTATTTTATCGAGTACTGTATTATCGTTATAAGCAAATGAAACATCTTTAAAAACAATGTCTCCATCAAGATCTATGGTTTTTTTTGTAGAAATATTTTCCATATTTTTTTCGCTTGTATCTAAAAGTTTAAAAATTCTCTCAGCTCCAGCTAGTCCTTCTTGAACACTAATGTTTAGATTGCCTAGTGCCTTTACCGGTTGATAAGCCAGAAGAAGACTTACTAAAAAACTCATGAATTGACCTGTTGTCATACTTTCATTTAAGACAAAAACACCCCCGGCATAAATTGAAAGTGCTACAGCTAAACTTCCAATAAACTCCATTAAAGGACTTAAGCGATTGCTAATAAAAGCAGATTTTGTAAAATATTTTTGGATGAAACTAATTGTTTCAAAAGCTCTTTGTTTTTCATAGTTTTCTCTAGAGTATGCTTTTACTTGTCTAATACCTTTAATACTCTCAGCTAACACATTTGAAAAAATCGCTATTTCGTTTTGGATTGTATAAGTAATTTTCCTTATACTCTTCCCAATTTTTCTGATGGGCCAGATTGCTAAAGGGAATGCAAAAAACGCAAAAAGAGTTAGTGTCCAACTTTGGTAAAACATATTACCTAGTAAAAAAATAATAACTAAAACATCTTTAATAATTCCTGTTACAGATTTAACTATAGCAAGTCTTAAGTAGTAAGTATCATTGATGAGTCTTGAAATTAAATTACCTGACTTAGAATCACTATAAAATTTCATGTTCAAATACATGAGTTTTTCAAACATCTGAGTTTGAAGTTTTGCAATAATAGAGTGTGCAACTTTACTCATTTGATACGAGTGAGTATATGTTGCCAATCCTTTACAAAGAGTTACTATAATAATTGCAATTGGAATTAAAAATAACATTTCTTTATTACCTTTGATTAAGACTTCATCAAGTGCAGGTCTTACTAACCAAGCATGTAAACCTGTTGCTGCTGCTGAAATAACCATCATAAATAAAGCTAATATTATTTTGAGTTTATGACTCATTAAATAATGCAAAACTATTCTTGAAGTAACTGACTGTTTTTTATCTGAAGACATCAAAAAGTATGTAAAAGTATAAAAACCATAATTGCAAAAATATTATTTTGCCTGAAATAATAATTTGAACTTAACGGTGATGTTATATCCCATTTCTGAATTGCTATATACGTACAAATTGCGATAGTGGCTATAATAATTGAACTAAGTAAAAAATTTGAGGAATTCCATACGAAATAAGACAATATAATTAAGATAATAACATAGCATGTTTGAACAAATCTTTTACCATTTTTATCAAAATAAACTGCAGTAGATTTGATTTTATTTAAAACATCATCTGACCTATCTTGGTAGGCATAAATCGTATCATATGCTAACGTCCAAAAAATACATACAAAATACAATAAAAGAAAATCAAATGTAATGCGTGTATTAAATTGCATTGAAACTATTAGCACGCCCCAACTAAAAATAATTCCAAGGAATAATTGTGGGAAGAAAGTTATTCTTTTCATAAAAGGATATAAAATAACAAATGGCACAATTAACAAACCTAATAAAATTGATTTAAAATTAAACTCAAGAAGAATGAAAAAACTAATTACCAAAAATATTATTAATAATAATATCGCTTCAGTAATAGAAATTTTTTTTGATGCTAAAGGTCTAAATTTAGTACGTGTAACTTTTTGATCAAAATCAATATCAATAATGTCGTTAATTATACAACCCGCACTTCTCATTAAAAAAGAACCAATTAAAAAAAGTATATACCAAAATAATAGTTTAGAAGTTTCTGTTTTTAGTAACGCTAAACCAAACCAGCAAGGCCACATTAATAGAAGGAAGCCAATAGGTTTGTTAAGTCTGATTAACTCGCAGTAATCAAATATTTTTTTTACAACTAAGTTATCCCACATATATGAATAAAATGTTATAATTCTAAACTATTGTAATGAAAATGTCTAAAACACGATTATTTGTATCAAAAAAATTATCAGCCAATATTTTAATTTATATAAAAAATAAGCAGCACCACTTTCTGAAAAATGTTCTTAGAATCAAAAAAGAAGATAACATTAATTTATTCGATGGTTTGACAGGTGAATGGCTATCTAAAGTAATTTCTATCAATAGAGATAACATTGTTTTACAAATACAAAACAAATTGAGAGATATTCCTCAAGAATCTGATTTATGGCTAATATTTGCTCCAATCAAATCTTATAGAATGAATATCACCATTCAAAAAGCTACCGAGCTTGGCATCTCTAGATTTATTCCAATTTTGACAGAATATACAAATCAATCAAAAATAAATTTTAAAAATTTTGAATTAAATATGATTGAAGCATCAGAACAATCTGAGAGATTGTCAATTCCGACTTTAGAAAAAACAATTAAACTAGATGATTTAGTAGATAATTTTCCATCTGATAGAGGACTAGTATTTTGTGACGAAGGAAATGAAAATTTACCAACTATTTACAATGCATTAATTAATGAAACAAAAAAATACAAAAAATGGTCTGTCATTATTGGACCTGAAGGTGGTTTTTCTGAAAAGGAACGAAGAACCATCTCTTCTTTGTCTTCATGTATATCCGTCTCTTTAGGAAAAAGAATTCTACGATCAGATACTGCAACTACAGCTGCAATTTTTTCTATTCAATCGGTTATTGAATAAATCATAATGAGCGACAACCTGTCCTAGAATTTTGCCTCTAAATCACTGGTTAATTTACTGAATAATTTATTTATTAGTGTATACAATAACTAATTAAGATGCGCATTTTATCCTTTATTACTGCTACATTTATGTCTTTTGCTTCTTCAGCAAATGGTATTTCTGATTGGCAGTTAGGTTTTCAAACACCTGCAAGTGACGTTATGAGAAATGTTTATGATCTTCATAATTTTGTATTAATTATGATGACTGCAATCACGATATTTGTTCTGTTTCTAATCTTTTATGTTGTATTTAGATTTAGAAGAAAAGTAAATCCAGTTGCTTCTAAAACTACTCATAACACATTTATAGAAATACTATGGACTGGGATTCCAGTAATAATATTAGTTTTTATGGCTATCCCATCTTTTAAGTTAGTATACCAGCAAGATGTAATACCTGAAACAGATATGACAATTAAAGTCATAGGTCATCAGTGGTACTGGGAGTATCAATACCCAGAACATGATGACATTTCTTTTGAGAGTTACATGACACCTGATGAAGAATTAGAACCAGGCGACATAAGATTATTAACAGTAGATAACCACCTAGTTTTACCAGCAAATAAAAATATTCATGTATTAGTCACTGCTGGTGATGTGCTTCATAGTTTTGCTATGCCTTCATTAGGTGTAAAAAAAGATGCGGTGCCTGGAAGACTTAATGAAACATGGTTCAATATAGATGAGCCTGGAATATATAGAGGTCAATGTTCCGAATTATGTGGAACAGGTCATGGGTACATGCCCATTGTCATTGAGGCACTTAATGAAAAAGATTTCAACAATTGGATAATTGAACAAAAAAATAAGTTAGCATTAGCAAACGAAATAAGCACTAAAGAGAATATAATAGAATAGGAGAAAAATGAGTTACGCAGATTCAGCAAGTCACGACCATCATGATCATAAACCAGGTTTTATAAAAAGATGGTTTTTTTCTACCAATCATAAAGATATTGGAACTCTCTATATAATATTTGCCATACTAGCTGGTTTAGTTGGAGGTTTCTTTTCATTATTAATGAGAGCTGAATTAGCTGCCCCAGGCTTAGATGTTGTTGCTGATGGTCAAGTTTGGAATGTAATTATCACTGCTCATGGTTTGTTAATGGTATTTTTTGTTGTAATGCCTGCATTAATAGGTGGCTTTGGAAACTGGTTTGTCCCATTAATGATTGGTGCACCTGATATGGCTTTTCCAAGAATGAATAATTTTAGTTTTTGGATACTTGTTCCTGCTCTAGTTTTATTAGTTGTTTCAGCAACAATAGGAACTGGCGCTGGTACGGGGTGGACAATTTATCCTCCGCTCTCAAATAAACTCGGACACGCAGGACCTTCTGTTGATATGGCAATTTTTGCTCTTCATTTAGCAGGTGCTTCCTCAATCTTAGGTGCAGTTAACTTTATAACAACAATACTTAATATGAGAACGCCTGGAATGACTCTTCATAAGATGCCTCTTTTTGTATGGGCAATGTTAATTACAGCATTCTTACTTTTATTAGCTGTTCCTGTTTTAGCTGGAGCGATTACAATGCTTCTAACTGATAGAAACTTTGGTACGACATTTTTTAATCCTGCAGGTGGTGGAGATCCAGTTCTTTTCCAACACTTATTTTGGTTCTTTGGCCATCCAGAAGTTTACATCATGATATTACCAGCTTTTGGAATTGTAAGTCAGGTCATCTCTACTTTTTCAAGAAAGCCAGTATTTGGATATCTAGGAATGGTGTATGCTATGATATCTATTGGATTTATAGGCTTTATTGTTTGGGCTCATCACATGTTCACAGTTGGTATGAGTGCTGATTTAAGAGCATATTTTATGCTAGCTACAATTATTATTGCTGTTCCAACTGGTATAAAAATCTTTAGTTGGATTGCAACTATGTGGGGTGGATCACTTACATTTGAAACTCCAATGTTGTTTGCAATTGGTTTTGTTTTCTTATTTACACTCGGTGGTGTAACAGGTGTTATTTTGGCCAATGCTGGAATAGATACAGTAATGCATGATACGTATTATGTTGTTGCACACTTCCATTATGTTCTGAGTATGGGTGCTATGTTTGGAATTTTCGCAGGTATTTACTATTGGTTTGGAAAAATGTCTGGAAGAAAATATAATGAATTCTTGGGCAAACTACATTTTTGGTTATTTTTTATTGGGGTAAATGTAACATTCTTCCCTCAACATTTCTTAGGACTTGCTGGCATGCCTAGAAGAATTCCAGATTATCCAGACGCTTATGCAGGATGGAATCTTGTATCAACTTATGGTTCTTACATCTCTTTTGCTGCTACTTTGATATTTCTTTTCGCAATTTTGTATGCTTTACTTTATGGAAAGAAAGAAGTTGCAAATCCTTGGGGAGAGGGAGCTGATACCCTTGAATGGACACTGTCTTCACCTCCACCATTCCATCAGTTCGAGACTTTACCTAAATTCAAAGGATAATTTAGTGGATGCTAAATCCTTAGAAGCTGGTTATAGCAATAATTTTCTTTTAAGAAAATTCAAAGGTTATTACGAACTAATGAAACCAAGAGTTATGTCCTTGGTTATCTTTACAGCATTTGTTGGAATGTTTTTGGCACCAGGGCAGATAACATTTGTAAACAGTATTCTAGTAATTGTTGCTATTGCATTAGGAGCTGGTTCTTCAGCAGCAATCAATATGTGGTTTGACGAAGATATTGATAAAACTATGGAAAGAACAAAACTAAGACCAATTCCACTTGGAATAGTTTCAAAAAATGAGGCATTAGTTGTAGGAATATTAACAGGTACTATTTCTTTAATTTTGATGCAATGGTTCTCAAATTCATTAGCAACAAGCTTACTTCTTTTTACAATTCTTTTTTATGTATTTATTTATACATTTTGGCTTAAACGAACAACTTCATTAAATATAGTTATTGGAGGCGCAGCTGGAGCAATTCCTCCAATTATTGGATGGACTGCTGTTGTTCCAGAATTAAGTTTTTTACCAATCAGTTTATTTATAATTATATTTTTCTGGACCCCACCGCATTTTTGGGCCTTATCAGTTTATAGATATAATGATTATAAAAATGCGAACGTGCCTATGTTACCAAATGTAAGTAGTATTGATGATACAAAAAAACAGATTGTTTATTATGCTGTAATATTAATTTTATCGAGTTATCTTCCATACTTAGATAGTAAAGTTGGAATAATATACTTAACTATTGTTACTATATTAAATTTATTATTATTTAATAGTTCGCTAAAGTTAAAAAAATCTAAAGAAAAAAAATCAATACCAAATTCTGAAGGATTAAAATTTTTTGCTATTTCAATCCTTTACCTATTCAGTTTATTTTCAGCATTGTTAATTGATCATGTGGTATTAAGATGAAAAATAGAAGAAGAAAAAATATTATCACTCTCATTATTTTACTTTGTATAGTTGCATTTTTTTATTTATGGACTCTGTTTAAGGCTAATATTTTTGGAGTATAATGACTAATACTAGAACAGCTTTAGGACTATCATTAATTGTTTTAACAATGATTACTTTAGTTGCGTTTTCGGTACCGTTATATGACTTATTTTGTCGTGTTACTGGTTATGGTGGTAAGACAAGTACATCTGAGTTCCTTTCATCATCAATTTTAGAAAGAGATATTAATCTTAAATTTAATGCTGATGTAAATGATAGTATAAATTGGACTTTTACTGCACCAGAAAATATTAAATTTAAAGTTGGTGAAAATAAACTTGTTAATTATAAAGCTACTAATCAATCTGACGTAGAAACAATCGGAACTGCGACATTTAATGTTCTACCAGAAAAGGTCGGACCATATTTTATTAAAACACAGTGTTTCTGTTTCGAAAAGCAGGCTTTGAAACCTGGAGAAACAGTTGAAATGCCTGTTGTGTTTTATATAGACCCTTCAATTAACGAAGATCCAACAATGAAAGATGTTGAAGAGATAACGTTGTCATATACCTTTTTTAAATATATAGAATAATCAATGGCTAATAAATCAACAACAGGGCAGAAACATCCATATCATTTAGTTGATCCAAGCCCACTTCCATTTTTATCATCAATAGCTGGTCTTGCAATGGCTGCTGGCCTTGTATTTTATATGCATTACGGAACTTCTTGGCTCCTCATTCTAGGCACTATTGGTTTACTAACTATTATGTTTCTATGGTGGAGAGATGTAATCAAAGAGTCAACTTTTCAAAAGGTTCACACACCTGTCGTAGAACTTGGATTAAGATATGGAATGGCGCTTTTTATTGCTTCAGAAGTTATGTTCTTTGTTGCTTTTTTCTGGGCTTTTTTTGATGCAAGCTTAACACCTAAATTACCTATAGAAGAATTTTCAGAAACTTTTGATAGTAATGGTGCAGTTGGAATTTGGCCACCAGAAGGTATTAAAACCTTTGATCCACTTGATGTGCCTTTTTTAAATACATTAATATTATTAATGTCAGGTACTACTTGTACATGGGCTCACCATGCTGTTAGAGAAGGACATAGAGATCAAGCCATTCAGGCATTATGGTGCACTGTTGGTCTTGGAATCTTCTTCTCATTTATGCAGGGTGTAGAATATTATGAGGCAGCTCATCATTATTTTAGTTTTACTGATGGAATATATCCATCAGTATTTTATATGGCTACTGGTTTTCATGGATTTCATGTAATGGTTGGAACAGCTTTCTTAGCTGTTTGTTTGTATCGTGTTTACAAAAATCATTTTACCCCAGATAGACATTTTGGTTTAGAAGCAGCAGCATGGTACTGGCACTTTGTTGACGTAGTTTGGCTGTTCTTGTTTGTCTGCGTTTATGTTTGGGGTGCATAAATTAAAAACTTTCCAATAAAATTTATTTTATTTAGTTTATTTTGTATTGCGCTGACAATATTTTTGGGAATTTGGCAATTGCAAAGACTGGAATGGAAAGAAAAAATTATAGCTGAATTTAATGAACTAAAGGATCAAAAACCACTGTCACTGTCAATGGGAAAAATGAAGTATCCAAATATTGATGAGTTTACTAAAGTTATCACTTTAGGAACTGTTGACAGAAGTAAAAAAATTTTTTTCCCGGCTAAAACATTGAATGGGATTTCTGGTGTTAGAATAGCCAGTTTATTGTCAGATAATCATGGTAATAATTATTTAATTGATGAAGGTTGGTTTGAGCAAAGTAGATATGATTATTTTAAAGACAATAATGAAATAATAAATGCTGAAATTCTAGGATACATCCGATATCCAACTAAAAAAAAGATGTTTACTCCCGAGAATTCTATCTCTTCAAATGAATGGTATTATTATGATTTGGAGCAAATTCAAACTTTCTTAAATGTTAAGATCAATCAGAAATTTTTTATTAAAAATATGAGCAATTATGCAGAGAATTTCTTAATACCATCATCTCAAAATCATAATTTTTCAAATAATCATTTGCAGTATGCAATTACATGGTTTTTGATGAGTTTTTCTTTTTTGATTTTTTTTATAATTTATTTATTTAGGAAGAAAAAATGAAAACATATTTAAAACTTAAAGAGATCTTTAATGAAGCTTCATTAACATCAGATATTGCAGGTATTTTACACTGGGATATGGCAACAATGATGCCGAGCAGCTCAAGAGATCAAAGATCAGATCAATTAGCCTATTTATCAAAACTTAGTCACAGTAAAATTTCATCTTCTGAAGTTGGTGATTTAATTGAAGACTCAAAGAATCTTAATCTAAATAACACTGACCAGAAAAACCTAAATGAAATGGATAGAGAATATAAATTAGCTTCTGCTATTCCAACGGAGCTTGTAGAAAAAATTTCAAAATCTTCAGCTAAATGTGAAGGTGTTTGGCAAGAGGCAAGAGAAAAGTCTGATTTTAATTTAGTAAAAAAAGATTTAGAAGAACTTATAAATTTAACAAAAGAAGAAGCAAATATTTTAGGGGAAACTTTTAAAGTTTCTCCTTATGAAGCACTAATAAATAAATTTGAACCTTCTTCAGAAGAAAATAAAATATCTGAAGTATTTGATGATTTACAAAAATTTCTCACACCACTTATTGATAAAATTATTGATAAGCAAAAAAAAGAAGAAACAATTCAATTTGAAACAAGTATTGATGAAGAAAAGCAGAAAAATATTTCTGAATATATAATGAAACAAATAGGTTTTGATTTTACAAGAGGAAGACTTGATAAAAGTGTTCACCCTTTTTGTGGAGGGTCTACAAATGATGTTAGAATTACAACTAGATATAATAATGAAAATCCATTTTCATCTTTAGATGGTGTTATGCATGAAACTGGACATGCATTATATGAGCTAAACCTACCAAAAGATTGGATGCATCAGCCAGCAGGTAAGTCTAGAGGGATGGCCATGCATGAAAGTCAATCTCTATTAATTGAAATGCAAATCACTAGATCTTTAGCTTTTAAAAAATTTTTATCTAATACTTTAAATAAAAAATTTAATATTAAAGACAAAGCTACAAATTCAGACAATCTTTACAAATTAGGTAATCGAGTAAATAAATCTTTTATCAGAGTTGAGTCAGATGAAGTAACCTATCCATTGCATATTATTTTAAGATTTAACTTAGAAAGAAAAATATTTAAAAATGAAATAAATATTGCACACATCCCAGATGCTTGGAATGATGAATTTAATAGATTATTTAATTTATCGATAAATAAAGACACTGATGGTTGTTTACAAGATATCCATTGGTTTGCTGGATTATTTGGATACTTTCCAACATATTCATTAGGAGCACTCACTGCTGCTCAATTTGCGTCTCAATTGAGAACTGATCAAAAGGAATTAGATCAGGAAATAGAAAATGGCAAATTTTCAAATTTAGTAAATTGGCTTAAAAAAAATATCCATGAAAAAGCTAGTTTTTTTTCAACTAATGAGGTTTTAGAACAGGTTACAAAGTCGCCTTTAAATGCTAAATATTTCAAAGAATATATTACTAATCGCTATCTTTAATGAAATATTTAAGTACAAGAGATGATTCTCTAAGCAGATCATTTAACGATATTCTTTATCAAGGATTATCGAGAGATGGCGGTCTATATTTACCCCAAAGCTGGCCCAAAATTGACTTACTAAGTTTAAAAAATAAATCATACGAAGAAGTTGCATGTGAAATTATTTTTCCTTATGTAAATGAAAATATAAAAAAATTAGATTTACAAAAAATTTTAAATGAAACCTATTCAAATTTTAATCATGAAAAAATAGCTCCATTAGTAGAATTAGAAAATAATAAATTTTTATTAGAATTAATTTATGGACCTACTTATGCTTTTAAAGATTATGCTTTACAATTTCTTGGTAACCTATTTTCTGCAAGTTTAGAGATATCTCCAAAAAAAATTACTGTTTTAGGCGCAACTTCTGGTGATACTGGATCAGCTGCAATTCATTCTTTTAAATCAAAAAAAGATATAAATGTATTTATTCTACATCCTCATAATAAAGTATCACCTATTCAACAAAAACAAATGACTACAGTAATTGATAAGAATATTTTTAATATTGCTGTAGATGGTAATTTTGATGATTGTCAAAAAATTGTCAAAGAACTATTTGTAGATGATGAAATACAAGAGTCTACTTCTTTAACTGCAGTAAACTCTATAAATTGGGCACGTTTAATTGCCCAAGTAGTTTATTATTTTTGGTCTTATTTACAAACTGATAAGCATCAAATAAATTTTATTGTTCCTTCGGGAAATTTTGGTAATATCTTTTCTGCCTTTGTTGCTAAAAAAATGGGATTACCTATTGGTCATTTACATATAGCAACTAATTCTAATGATATCTTGAAGTCCATAGTAGACACTGGAGAAATGAAAAAAAAAACTGTTTCTCAAACATATAGCCCTAGTATGGATATACAAGTTTCAAGTAATTTTGAGAGGCAAATTTTTGAAAGCCTAAATAGAGATAGCAAAAGAGTAAATGAAGTATTTGAAAGCTTTTCATCAAAAGGTTTTTATCAATTTGAAGACTCTGTTTTAGCTAAGTTTCAGCAAATATATAAGGCTTCCTCAATTGATGATAGCCAGACTCTG
>CACNUO010000003.1 GCA_902623585.1 uncultured Alphaproteobacteria bacterium
AAAATCTTTTTATTCTAGTAATAATAATAATTTTAAAGATACTTTAAAGAAAAGAAGAAAATATATTTCTGATAATTTATCAATTTCTTACAAGAAACCTCTTCATATGCTTGAAGCTAAAGATCAGTATTTTTTTGATAGATATGGCAGGAGATACTTAGATTGTGTAAATAATATTTCCCATGTTGGACATTCAAATTCCTATGTCCATGAAGCTATGACTCAGCAAAATTTAAAACTTAATACTAATACGAGATATCTATACGATACAATTAACGATTATAGCGAATTACTTTTAAGTAAGTTTCCAAAGAAATTAAATAAGATATTTTTTGTATGTACAGGATCTGAAGCTAATGATTTAGCTTATAGAATAGCCCAAACTTATACTAGTGCAAAAGATGTCTTTGTGATGGACAATGCTTATCATGGGCATACCAATGCTTTAATTGATATAAGTCCATATAAATTTAATAGTAAGGGTGGTTTGGGTAAAAAAGATTATGTTCATGTATTAGACATGCCTGATCCCCTAAGAGGTAAGTGGAAATATCAAAATTCAAATTGGATTCAAAAATATATAGATGAAGCTAAAACGGTAATTAGAGATAAAATTAAAGAAACCAATATTGCATGTTTTTTTACTGAAAGTATAATTGGTTGCGGCGGTCAAGTAATTCTTCCAAAAAATTATTTAAAAGAAATATTTTCAGAAATTAGAAGAAACAATGCATTATGTATTGTTGACGAGGTACAAACTGGTTTTGGACGCGTTGGAAGACATTTTTGGTCATTTGAAGAGCATGATGTCGTTCCTGATATAGTAACCTTGGGCAAACCTATGGGCAATGGTCACCCTATAGCTGCAGTTATAACTACAGAAAAAATTGCTTCAACTTTTAATAACGGGATGGAATATTTTAACTCATTTGGTGGTAATCCTGTTTCCTGTGCTATCGGTAAAGCAGTATTAGAGACTATTGATAATAATAAATTACAAAAAAATGCTTTGTTAGTTGGTAATTATTTTTTAAAAGAATTAAAAAAAATCCAACTTAAATATAAAAAATATATTAGTGAAGTTAGAGGTAGGGGGCTTTTTTTAGGAATAGATATTATTCAGAATAGTAATGTTTCTAAACCAAATAAAAAATTAGCTAAACTGCTTATTAATTATATGAGAAATCAAGGTATTTTATTGAGCACTGATGGACCTTATGACAATGTTATTAAAATAAAACCACCTCTTGTATTTACAAAATTAAATGTAGATCAGGTATGTAAAAACTTAGAAACTTTCTTTAAAAAATTATAAAATATATTCCATAACTAATCATTAGCAGACCAATGGTTAGATCAATCCAAAACCAAGTTTTATTTGAATAAATATATTTTGACAAAAACTTTGACATATATCCCAAAGAAAAGAAAAACAAAAAACTAGCTGAAATTGCTCCAACTCCAAATGAAAATTGATCATTAAAATTTGTTGATAATGATCCCAGCAAAATAATTGTATCTAGATAAACATGAGGATTTGCGTATGTAATAAGGAATAAGGTAATTAATACTTTACCGTATTCGTTAATTATATTTAATTTTTTATTTATATCTTTAATTTGATTTAATTTTATAACTTTATTTAATCCATAAAATATAAGCCAAATTCCACCTAATACTTTTATTATTCCTATGATACTTGGATTAATTTGAACAATATAATTAGATAGATATATATTCCAATTACAATTAGTAAACTGTCAGATAGACTGCAAAATAAAGTAACTGTAAAAACATAAGATTTTTTAAGCCCTTGTTGAATTACAAATAAATTTTGCGGTCCTATGGCTATAATTAATGTTCCTCCAATTATTAATCCTTGGATAAAATCATAAATATACATATTGCCTTAAATTATAATTACACTATTTTAAAATCATGCACAAAATTATATTGTTTAGTTTGTTTATTTTATTATCAAAAAGTGTTTATGGAGAAATGATAAAACCAGACCCTTCAATTGGTCCTAAAGAAGTTATTTTAATTCAATTAAAAGCACTACAAAAAAATAATTCACCTTTTGACGATGCCGGTATTGAACAAACTTGGGAATTTGCACATCCAAATAATAGAATGTACACAGGTCCTCTAGACAATTTTATTAGGATGATTAAAAATCCATCCTACTCAATGATGATTGATCACTTAGAACACAATATAATTCCAGTTCAGGAACAAGAAAAAAGTTCATATTACTTTGTAGAGCTTACAGATAGTAATGGAAAAAAATTTGGTTTTGAATGGACAGTTGAAAAAGTAGAGCAAAACGGTGAGTTTAAAGATTGTTGGATGACCGTAGGTGTTTCTAGACCAATGCCTTTATCGCAAGCATCATAGTGTGCGGAAGATTTACAAGTACTGAAGATAAAGAAAAAATTATAAAACTTTTTCCTAACTCTGAAGTTTTAAATTACTCACATAAGTCTTACAATATATCACCATCTAATATTGTTAATATTATTTATGAAAAGAATCATAAACTTTTAATAGATACTTTTATTTGGAGTTATAGTTTTTTTAGTAAACAAAATAATGTTACTCAATTTGTTATTAATGCAAGAATTGAAACGATTAATGATAAATATTTATTCAAAGAATCATTTACTAAAAGAAAATGTCTTATTATTGCAAATGGATACTATGAATGGAAAAATATAAATAATCAAAAACAACCATATTTAATATCAATTCCTAGAAATGAATTATTGTTTTTTGGCGGAATTTGGAGGGAAGAAATAAGAGATAATAAAAAAATGAATGTTGTCTGTATCATTACTAAGGAAGCAAATGAAAACCTTTCCCATATACATAATAGAATGCCTCTTATTATGTCTCATAATGAGGGTCTTGATTTTCTTAATGATAATGAAAATGAATTCCTACATAAAAACAAAAGCATTATCGAGGATGATTTAGACTTTTATCCAGTATCAAAAATTGTAAATAATCCAAAAAATAATGATGAAAATTGTCTTAAGGAAATATCTTTATAATATTTAAATTTTTTTATCGCTTTTATAATATTAATCAAATATATAATTTTTTTTTAAATGAGCCATTTATTTTATAAACCTGCTAAATCTAGATTACACAGAAGTGAATTGGCAGTTCCTGGCTCTAATCCAAAGATGTTTGAAAAAGCATTAAAATCAAATGCCGATTATATTTTCTTAGACCTAGAAGATGCAGTATCTCCAAATGATAAAATTGATGCAAGAAGAAATGTTATTAATGCAATAAAAGAAAATAATTGGAAAGAAGAAGGTAAAACAATCTCTATAAGAATTAACGGTTTGGATACACACTATATGTATCGTGATGTGATTGAAATTATAGAAGAGGTAGGTGACAGGGTTGATACATTATTAATTCCAAAAGTAGGCTCATCATCTGATGTATATATGGTCGATTGTTTGCTTAATCAAATTGAGCAAAATAAAAAATTTGAGAATAGAATAGGTTTAGAATGTTTAATTGAAACAGCACTAGGAATGTCCAATATTCAATCAATTGCAACATCAAGTTCAAGACTTGAAGCATTACATTTTGGAGTTGCAGATTATGCAGCAAGTATGCGCGCAAGAACCGTTGTTATAGGGGGGTTAAATCCTGATTACCCTGGAGATCAATGGCATCATGGCTTATCAACATTAGTAATGACTTGTAGATCATATGGCTTAAGAGCAATAGACGGACCTTTTGGTGCTTTTAATGACAAAGAAGGATATCTTGATGCAGCAAAAAGAGCTGCAGCAATTGGTTTTGAGGGTAAATGGGCAATACATCCATCACAAATAGATCTTGCTAATGAAGTCTTTTCTCCACCTAAAGAAGAAATAGATAAAGCAAAAAAAATATTATTAGAATTAGAAAAAGCAGCTGCTGAAGGAAAGGGTGCTGCTCAGCTTGATGGAAGAATGATCGATGCTGCATCTGCAAGAATGGCTGAAAATATTGTAAATATAAATAAATTAATTGAGAGCAAGTAATGGATATACACGAATATCAAGCAAAAAAAATATTGTCTGATTTTGGTGTTAAAATTCCGACTGGTGGTATTGTTTATAGTCCAGAAAATGCAGAAAACAAAGCAAGAGAAATTGGTGGTTCAAAATGGGTTGTAAAAGCGCAAGTTCACTCAGGTGCTAGAGGTAAAGCGGGAGGAATTATAATATGTAATTCTCCGTTAGAAGTTGCTGATGCAACTGATAAATTGTTAGGTAAAAAATTAATTACAAACCAAACTGGTCCAGAGGGTAAGATAATAAATAGAATTTATATTGAAGAAGCAACTGATATCAAACACGAATTATATTTAGGTTTAGTGTTTGATAGATCTTCAGAAAGTATAATGGTTGTAGCCTCAACAGAAGGCGGAATGAGTGTCGAAGAAATTTCAAAAGAAAAACCTGAAACAATTATACGATCTAAAATAGAAGTAGCAGTTGGTATTCAACAATTTCAAGCAAGAGAAATAGCTTTTGGTTTAGGAATTGAATCCAAATTGATCTCAAGAGCTGCAAATACAATTATTGGTTGCTATAAAGCTTTTAGTGAGCTTGATGCAACAATGGTTGAAGTTAACCCATTAGTTGTATCACATCAAGATGAAATATTAGTATTAGATTGTAAAATGAGTTTTGATAATAATGCAATGTTTAGAAGAGACGAAATTGCAGAACTTAGAGATAAGACACAAGAAAATTCAAATGAAGTTTATGCTTCTGATAGAGGAATGAATTATGTAAGCTTAGATGGGAATATAGGTAATATTATTAATGGTGCAGGCTTAGCAATGGCTTCAATGGATATGATCAAACTTGCTGGTGGTGAACCAGCAAATTTTTTAGATGTTGGTGGAGGTGCAACACCTGAAAAAATAGTTAAAGCTTTTAAATTAATCTCTATGGACACTAAAGTTAAGGTTATATTAGTTAATATCTTTGCAGGGATTAACAGATGTGATTGGGTTGCAGAAGGAATTGTTCAAGCTTTATCAAAAATTGAAATTAAACATCCTTTAGTTATACGTTTAGCTGGAACTAACGTCGAAAAGGGAAATGAAATACTTAAAAAAAGCAATATAAATTACATTGAAGCATCAACTTTAGAAGATGCAGCAAATAAAGCAGTGAAGGCTCTTGGATAATCATGTCTATAATCATTCACAAAAATACAAAGATTTTAGTTCAAGGATTCACAGGAAAAATTGGAAGTTTTCATGCTGAAGAAATGATTAAGTATGGTTCTAACGTTGTTGGCGGGGTAACACCTGGTAAGGGTGGTATGACCCATTTAAATCTTCCTGTTTTTAATACTGTTAAAGAAGCTGTAGATCAAACTGGAGCATCAACATCAATTTTATTTGTCCCACCAGCCTTTGCAGCAGATTCAGCAATGGAAGCTGCTGATGCAGGTATTAAAACGTGTGTGGCTATTACTGACGGTATTCCTTCTCATGATATGGTTAAAATAAAAAGATACATGAGAAGATATCCAAAAGATAAAAAAATGGGATTAGTAGGTCCGAATTGTGCAGGAATAATTAGCCCTGGTAAATCTATGTTAGGTATTATGCCTGGCCACATTTACAAAGAAGGTAAAATAGGAATAGTTAGTAGATCTGGCACTTTGGGATATGAAGCTGCACAACAACTTAAAGATTTGGAAATTGGTGTTTCAACAAGTGTAGGTATAGGAGGCGATCCAATAAATGGAAGTTCTTTTAGAGATATAATTGAAAAGTTTGAAAATGATGATGAAACTATTGCAGTTTTAATGATAGGTGAAATTGGTGGTCCACAAGAAGTTGAAGCTGGACAATTTGCTAAAGAAAATATGAGTAAACCGGTTATTGCATATATAGCAGGGCTAACTGCACCTAAAGGTCGTGTTATGGGCCATGCTGGTGCAATTGTTTCTGCTTATGGTGAAAGCGCAATAGAAAAAGTAGAACTTCTTAAAGAGTGTGGAGTTACAATTTCCAAAAACCCTTCTGTAATGGGTGAAACTGTTAAAAAAGTATTAGTAGAAAATAATTTGAATTAATATAATTAAAAAATAATGAAATTTTTATATAAAAATGAATTCTGGATGTTAATATTTTCTCTAGGTGTTCTTTATTGGTTATTTAATCCATCAGTTTTAACAACTTTAGTTATGATTGTGCCATTGCTATTGGCCGTTTCTTCTCGTAAATAAAGCTAAGTTTTATACTTACTGATGTATGATCGTTTATCGTATTTATAGTTAAAAAATGAAATTATATCTTATTAGACATGCAGAGTCAGAAGCTAATGCAGCATCAGATTTAGATAATCCAACTTATTATTATGATGCAAGAATTACTCAAAGAGGAGTTGAGCAAGCAAAAAAATTAAATAATAGAATTAAAAATCTCAAATTTGATAATTATTTTTGTTCCCCCTTAACAAGAACTTTGGAAACATTCTCTATTGTTTTTCCATCTAATAAACCTGTAATTGAACCATTAATAAGAGAACATTTGTACAACTCATGTGATGTAGGAAGACAACCAAAAAAATTAAAAAAAGAATTTAATGATTTTGATTTTAATAATTTAAATGATTTTTGGTGGAATAATAACAAACCTATTAATGAAAAAAAAATTATACAAGAGTCTCACAATGATATTAAAATGAGATTAAGGTCTTTTCTACTATCTATCAAAAAACTTAATTTACAAAAAATTGTATTAGTCAGTCATGGTACATTTTTAAGTCAAATAACTGAATATATGCTGGATAACTGTGAAATATATGATTGTGAGTACAATGAGGTATACGAAAAATTTTTTTAATTTAATTCTTAATAAATAAAAATCTAAAACATCTCATTTATTATTTTATTTAATTTTTGTGTTACTCTATCAATTATTTTTTTTCCTATCTGTGCATTGGATTTTCTAGGATCTCCAATAATTCCACTTTTACTTAATTCTTTAGTTGACCAAGCTTTCTTAATATTTTTCTCATAAGAAATGGTTTTAGATGATAAATAATCAGGAGATAATCTATGTTTAGAAATTTTAGATTGCCTTACTAGGTTTGGAAATAAATATAACATAATAGATGTTTCAAATTCTCCACCGTGATAACCAAAGTCTTTTTCTTTACTTGATATAATTCCTTTAAATTGATCAAATAAAAAATATGTGCCTTTAACTATGTTTATCTTAAATTCTGATTTCAATTCTTTAGCAATAATATCTATATGACTAATTTGTCCACCATGACTATTTAAAAGTAATATATTTTTAAATTTCAATTTACATACATTTTCTAAAATTGATAAAGAGTGCGATATAAATTCAAATGAATCAATACTTATAGTTCCATCAAAATCTGTATGTTCAGCAGCTGAACCAAAATATATTTCAGGCATAATTAAATATTTATTTGAATTATATTTTTTATTGAATTCTAATAATATTCCTTCAAGAATTTTTTTATCAGTATTTAATGGAAGGTGCGGACCATGTTGTTCTATTGATGAAAATGGGAAAATTAAAACTGTTTTTCTATTTATTTTTTTAATTTCATTTGTTGTTAATTCTTCCCAAAAGTTTGTTAGCATTTTTTTATTATACATTTATAAGTAAATTATGAAATCTTATTCTTTATGGATTAATAAAAAAAAACAAGCTAAAATTTATCAAAAAAAACTTGTTTACAATAAAAATAACAAAACAGTTTTAGTTAAAACTATTTACTCAGGTATTAGCAAGGGAACTGAAAAATTAGTTTCATCTAAAAGCGTAAGTAAGGATCAATTTGAATTAATGAAAGCCCCATTTCAAGAGGGTTCTTTTAATTTACCTATAAAATACGGTTATATAAATGTTGGGAATATTATTGATGGTCCAAGGAAATATATAAATAAAAAAATATTTAGTCTTTATCCTCATCAAGATTTATATGAAATTTCTATTCAAAATTTAATTTTACTACCAAAAGGAAATTTGAGAAAATATATTCTTACTGCAAATATGGAAACAGCAATTAATATCTTTTGGGACGCTCAATCTAAAAGTAATCACAAAATTCTAATTGTAGGGCTTGGCTCTGTAGGATTATTAACTGCATATTTTTTTAAAATTAATGGATATAAAGATGTTTATGTTTTTGATAATAATAAAAATAAAAGAAAAATTGCTAATCATTTAGGATTAAATTTTATTGACATAAGAAAGATTGAGAAAATAGATGTAGCAATAAATACTACAGCTAATTATAAAGTTTTAAATTCTTTAATGGAAAAATTATCTATCGAAGGAAAAATAGTAGAAGCTAGTTGGTATGGTAAAAATAAAGGAGAAGTTTCCCTAGGCGGGTATTTTCATTCTAAAAGATTAAAAATAATCAGCTCACAGGTATCTAAAATACCAAAATACATGAAAAATAAATATGATTTTGAGGGGAGATTAAAATTAGCAATTAAATCTTTAAAAAATTCAAAATTAGAAAAATTAATTACTAGTGAAAGTAATTTTTTTGATTTAGAAAAAGATTACTATAAAATCCTTCAAAATAAGGATACAATAATGCATTTAGTTAAATATTAATTATGTATTCGATAAAAGTAAGAGAAAATATTCTAATAGCTCATTCTTTACCTGGAGAAGTATTTGGACCAGCCCAAAATATGCATGGAGCTACATATTTAGTAGATGCAGAATTTTTCACTGATAAACTTAATAAATACAATATAATTATGGATTTAGGAATAGTGTCCACTACTTTAAAAGATATTCTTAAAATATATAATTATCAAAATTTAGATGAAATTGATGAATTTAAAGGAAAAATTACCTCTACAGAGTTTTTAGCAGAGGATATCTGCAATAAGATCTTGAATAGACTAAGAAATGAATTCTCTGAAGATTATAAATCTTTAAAAAAAATTAAAATAACTTTGCAAGAATCAAATGTTGCATGGGCATCATATGAAAAAGAGGTTATCTAATAATAAATCTGATATTTATTTTGTTTATCCAGGAAATATTAATGCAAAAACTGGAGGATATATTTATGAAAAAAATATCCTAGAATATGCAAAGATAAGAGATATAAATATTAGACCAATTGCTCTAAGTGAAAATTATCCTTTTCCTACAAATAACGATATAAAATATTTTCTAAAAATTTTAGATAAAATTGATCTTGACTCTAAAATTATCATAGATGGATTAGCTTTAGAAGGAATGTATTCAATTTTTAAAAAATTACTTACTTATAATGTCATCGCGCTAATACATCATCCTTTATATCTTGAATTTAAAGGTCAAAGGTCAAAAAAATTCTTACGATTAGAAAAAGAAAATTTCAAAAAAATAAATAAATTTATTGTTACATCTAAAAATACAAAAAATTTATTAATAAATGAATTTAAGGTTCTAAATAATAAAATATCTGTAGTTGAACCTGGAATAGAAAGACTAGCAAATTATATTTTTAAAAATAATAGTAAAATTCATCTTTTAACATGTGGAAGTATAATAAATAGAAAAAATTATCTTTTTTTATTAAAAGTTTTAAAGCCTTTAGATAATTTTATTTTAGAAATTGTTGGTGATACTACAAGAGATATAGGTTATTACAAAAAACTCAAAAAATTTATTTCTAAAAATTCAATGAACAGAAAAATAATATTCCATGGTACTATTTCAGATACAAAATTAGCTAAATTATATTCTAAAACAGATTGTTACATTTCGGTAAGTAAATATGAAGGTTTTGGAATGTCTTTAGCAAATGCATTAATAATTAAAAAGCCAATTATAACCTTTTTTACTAATACTATCTTAAATACACTAGGAAAAAAGGGTGTTATTTATTTCAAAAAATTTGAAGTAAATGATCTTAGAAATATAATCATTAAAAATATATTAAATAAAAAAAATTTTAATAAACTAAATATTGATATTCATAAAAACAAAAGATATCTTCTTACTCCTCTAGAGTCAGCTAAGAAATTTGTTAATTTAATTTAATATGCATGAATTTCAAAATAAATGGTTAAATCTCAGAGAAACTGTCGATAGAAATTCACGAAACCAAAGAATACTATATTTAATTAATAAATTTTTTAAAAATAAAAAAAATATTAGAATAGTTGATTTGGGTTCAGGTGCTGGATCTAATTATAGATTTCTTAAGTCACGATTATTAAATAATCAATATTGGTCTTTTGTAGACATATCACATCAATCAACAAATTATTTTAAAAAAAATATACAATTATCTTCTAAAATAAAAAAAACTAATTTTAAAATTGTTGATGTAATTAATAATTTAGAAAAAATAAATTTTAATGATTATAATTTAGTTACAGGATCTGCTTTTTTAGATATTCTTCCAAAAACATGGTTTAAAAATTTTTATAAATTAAATCTTGATACAGAAATTGTCTATTTTGCCTTAAATTATAACGGTAATTTTAAATTTTTTCCAAAACACAAGGATGATAAAAAAATTCTTAATATTTTTAATAAAGATCAAAAATCTGACAAAGGAATAGGGGAATTGGCTGTTGGACCAGATTGTACTGAATTAATAAATAAAGTATTTAAAATGACTCACAAAACATATGTTTCAGACTCTACATGGGATGTTAGTAAAAATTATGAATTTCAAATTTATTTCTTAAATTTTTGTAGAGAAATTATTCAAAAAAATAAACTTAACTTTGATGATTGGTTAAAATTTCGTTTAAAAAGTATTAAAGAAAAAAATTCTAGATTTATTTTAAATAATACAGATTTTTTAGCTATTAAGAAATAAATTAACAATAATTTCATTATCTAATTCATTAAAATTATGTTTTGGTCTGATAGCTTTATTGAGATTTGAAATTTCTTTTAAATTTAATGAATTAATTCCTGAACCTATTAATACTGGGGCAATCATAAATTGAAGAATATCAATATATTTATTATTTATTAATTCTGAAATAGTTTTTGATCCTCCCTCTACTAAAATATTTTTATATTTAAGTTTTTTTACTTGCGTAATTAAGTTTTTAGTAAAATTTTTTTCTTTTAATTTAATTATTGTTGAATTATTCAATCTAATATTTTTATTACTTTTTGTAAAAATTATATTTTCATTACCGTCATTAAATATTTTATATTTGTTATTTAGTGAAAGACTACCATCGATAATAATTCTTTTTGGATTTGTGCCCTTTATTTTTCTTGTTGTTAATAGGGGATCGTCATTTTTAATGGTATTTGAGCCTACAATAATTGCATCACTGATACTTCGTAAACAATGAAGATAAATTATACTCTTAGGATTATTTATGTAATGTGAATTACCATTATTTAATGCAATTCTACCATCAATGCTTTGTCCTATCTGAGCTATAACTAATTTTTTATTTTTTCTTAATATTGGGAGAAGGATATTTAAGATTGATTGATAAAATTTACTTATATTAATTTTAGATTCCAGATTATTATTTTTTATGTAAAAGTTACTTTTTCTTTTTGTTGATAAAGAAATACTATTTTTTTTAACCAATAAATATAAATCACTATTCTTTTTAGAATTTTTTATAA
Source organism: uncultured Alphaproteobacteria bacterium (assembly GCA_902623585.1). GTDB lineage: Bacteria > Pseudomonadota > Alphaproteobacteria > HIMB59 > CACPNW01. Next base: position 11,642 of record CACNUO010000003.1, read on the forward strand.
AATCTAGTAAAATTCCAATATTTTTTGATGTAATCATTTGTTTTTATTTCAATTATATCTATATAAAGTTTTCATGAGTTTCAAATCTAATACAGGAACTATAATAGATAGGGCAATTAACGAACTCAGGACCGGAAGACCCTTAATAATTCAAAATAACAAGGAATATTGGATGTTCTTTAATATAGAGCATTCCCAAAGTAAAATTTTTAATCAATTTAATAAGCACTTAATTGATGAAAAATATCTACTTATTACTAAACAAAAAGCTCAATCAATTTTTAATAAGAATATTAAAAGTAATATTTATTTTGAGATAAATCCCAAAACAGATGTAAATCAAATAATAAATTTATTTGTTAATCCTCTTAGCAATAATAAAGTAATTAAATTTACCAATATTAAAAAATTTAAAGCTAAAAATTTTCATAATGTTTGTATTGATCTTTCCAAAAATGCTAAAATGATACCATCGCTAGTTTTTAAAAAAATAAATAAAAAATATTACAAAAATATAAATGAATTTGGATTTAAGAATGGAATTTTAATATTCGATTACAAAGATTTATTGAAGCAAAATGAATTAATTTGTGAAAGTATTAAATTAGTTTCTAGTGCAAAAGTTCCACTACCAAAAAACGAAAATTCTAATTTTAAAATATTCAAATCATATATTGGATCTGATAAACATGTAGCAATAATTGTTAATCCAAAAAAAATAAATAAAAAATCTGTTAATTTAAGAATACACTCAGCTTGTTTTACAGGTGATATTTTTCATTCTTTAAAATGTGATTGTGGTGAACAATTAAATCAATCAATTAATTACATGGTTAGAAATAATGGTGGAATTATATTATATTTAGAACAAGAAGGTAGGGGAATAGGATTAGCTAATAAAATGAGAGCTTATTCTCTTCAAGCAAGGGGTATGGATACAATAGATGCTGATCATAATATTGGTTTTTTAGATGATGAAAGAGATTTTAATATTGCTGCTAGAATACTTAAATTATTAAAAATAAATAAAGTTAATCTTATTACAAATAATAAAAATAAAATTAATTCTATTAAGAAAGCTGGAATTAAAGTCGAAAATCAAATAAATACAAAACCAACCTTGAATAAATTTAATAAAAATTATTTTAAAACAAGAGTTAAAAAAGCTGGGTATGGTCTTAAACTGGTAGTATAATTATGAAAAAAATTCCTAAGATAAAATTTCAATTAACAAACGATAATGAGTTTGATTCATCTAAATTAAAGAATAAAACAGTTTTATTCTTTTACCCTAAGGCGTTAACTGGTGGATGCTCAGTAGAAGTTGCAGATTTTCAAAAATATTTAACAAAATTTAATAAAATTGGCTTTGATGTAATAGGAGCTTCTAAAGATCCTGTTGATCGGAATAAAAAATTTTCAGATAAGTATAAATTGAAATACCCACTTGGTTCGGATGAAGGAAAAAATTGTGATAAACTTGGTATTTGGATAGAAAAATCGATGTATGGTAGGAAATATTTTGGGATAGATAGATCTACATTTGTGATCGATAAAAATGGAAAAATTCTAAATTTTTGGAATAAAGTTAAAGTTAAAGGTCATGTTGAAGAAGTTTATAATTTTTGTAAGGATCAGTAAAATTCTATTTAATTTTACCTATTTCTTTTTCTCTTTTGATTACAAACAAACCACTTAATGTAATTATTATTGCACCTATAATCATATTATAAGTTGGAGTTTCACCTAGTATTAAATACCCAAAAATCATACCAAATATAATTACACTGTATCTAGCAGAGGCCGTTAACGAGAGTGGTGCATAAAAAACTGTTAATACTGAAAATAAATATCCAAATAAAACAAATATACTGGAAGCAAGAATATAATTTATATCTTCTCCGCTTACTTGATAACCAAAAATAATTGAACCCAACCCTGCAAACCCAGTAATTAACAATGCTGTTACAAATGTAATTTCAACACTATTTGATTTAGTTGCTAAACTTTTTGTAGCGATATCTCTAATAGTCAAAAAAATAGCAGCTAAAATTGGTAACACTAAAAGATAATTAAATTGAAAATTTTGTGGATTTACAACAACTAGTACACCTAAGAAGCCAACTATAACTGCACACCATCTTCTTATACCGACTTTCTCTCCCAAAAAAAGAAAAGCAAATATTGTTACAAAAAAAGGATTAGTCATTAAAAGTGTATAAACCTCAGATATTGGAAGTAATATTAATCCAACCAAAAAAAATAATGCCGTTAAAACTTCATATAAACCTCTTATATGAAAACTTTTGATTGATAGTATTTTAATTAAATTCTTTTTTTCGAAAAAAATTAAATATAAACCTAATAGACTTGATGTAACTAGACCTCTTAAAAAAATTACAGAATATAATGAATTGTCATCACCTATATTTTTTACAACAAGTTTGACATAACTATCATTTATAGAGAATGATAATTGGCCAGCCATCATAAAAAGTATACCTATCGTCCCAACTGAAAATAAAATCTTGCTTTTCATAATAAAAAAAAATATTTAACTGATATGTTACAAAGAAATACTTCCAGCCATTTATATGGATTTACTGACTTGAAGTCATTAAATGAAAGAGGCCCTTTAGTTATTTCTTATGGAAAAGGAATATATGTTTACGATACAAAAGGTAGTAAATATCTAGATGGGAATTCTGGTCTATGGAATCAGTGTGCAGGTTTTGATCATCCCGGATTAATTGAAGTTGCAAAAAAACAGTATGAAAAATTTGCAGGTTATCATTCTTTATTTGGAAGATTATCTGAAGAAACGTTGCAGTTATCTGAAAAAATTATTGAAGTGTCACCTTTTGATCAAGGTCGTGTATTCTTTTGTAATTCAGGATCTGAAGCAAATGACACCATGGTCAAAATGTTATGGATGTTAAATGCAAGAATTGGAAAGCCAAATAGACGAAAAATTATAACAAGAATTAATGGATATCATGGCGTTACTTTAGGAGCTTCTTCAATGACAGCTAAACCATACAATAAAGAGTTTGGCTTACCATCTGAAGAATTTATTCATGTTGAATGTCCTCATTATTGGAAATATGGATTAGAGAATGAAACGGAAGAAGAATTTTCTCTTAGGATGGCCAAAAATTTAGAAGAAAAAATTATCAAAGAGGATCCAGAAACTATTGCAGGTTTTGTTGCAGAACCTGTTCAAGGTGCAGGAGGGTGTATACCTCCTTCAAAATCGTATTTTGATTTAGTTCAGCCTATATTAAAAAAATATAATATTCCTTTTATCGCAGATGAAGTAATTTGTGGATTTGGTAGAACTGGAAATTTATGGGGTTGTGAAACCTACAATATCAAACCAGATATAATTATCTCATCTAAATGTTTAACTGCTGGGTATTTTCCTATGGGTGCAGTTATAGTTAATAAAGAATTTTCAGATAAATTTGTTGAAGTATCAGAAGAAGCAGAAGAATTTCCACATGGTTTTACAGCTGGTGGTCATCCTGTGGGATGTGCAATTGCTTTGAAAGCAATAGATGTAATTATGAATGAGGGTTTATTAGATAATGTAAAGTTGATGGAACCCTATTTTTTTGAAAGATTAAATGAATTTAATGATTATGAACACATTGGAGAAACTAGAGGTATAGGTCTTATGGCTGCACTAGAGATGGTAAAAAATAAAGATACAAAAGAACCATTTGAAGGTCATCTTAATATGGGAGATAAAGTTGCTAATTTATCAATTGATAATGGTTTAATTTGCAGACCTTTAGGTCCTGCAATTGTTTTGTGTCCTCAATTCATAATTACTAAAATTCAAATTGATGAAATATTTGATTCTCTTCACAAAACTATAAAGCAAGTTTTTAATTAAGTTTCGTATTTAACTATAAAACCTGAATACTTAACATTACTAATGATACTATTAGGAATAACTCCTTCAACTAGAGCTAGTGATGGACCATCTTTAGCTTTTTCAGTAATAGATAGTATACTTTGCATATCTCCTTGAATTATGGCTTCTACTTCATCTTTACTTTCTTTATTTTGAATATAACCATTTAATCCCAAAGATATTGCTAAATCACTAAACCAATGTCTAAAGCCCACTCCCTGAACTTTTCCTTTAATAATAAGTCGATAAGTTTTTATTTCATTTGTATTCATTCAAGTATCAATATAAGTACTTTTTTTTATCATACAATCCTTCAATTTATTATATGAAAAAAAGTATAGTTTATTCTTCAATTCTTTTATTTTTTGCTGGAATTTTTTTTGTAACAAATGATGCAATAATAAACTACCTAACCGAAACAGATGTAAAATTTTATCATTTCATCTTTTATGGAATACCCATTTATTTATGTTTCCCATTATATTTATTTTTTAATGGAACTTTAAAAAAAAATATAAAATGCACTAATTATTTCCCACCTATTTTCAGAGGTTTTTTAAATATTCCTTTGCCTTTTATTGCCTTTATAACGCTTGAACAAATTAAACTTCCTGAATTCACAACATTAAATATGACTGCCCCATTGATGGGAACAATATTTGCTATTTTTTTACTTAATGAAAAATTAAATCTTTTAACATATATATCATTGTTCATTGGTTTTTTAGGTGTGTTGTTTATTATACAGCCGGGATTTGAAAACTTTAATATTTATTACCTAATTGTGCTCATCGGAGTATTATTAATTACAATTACAACATTTATTGTAAATAAATATAATCATGTAACTACAAATATTGGATATTTTCTTTATGGTGGTTTCTTTGTTCATTTTATTTCAATACCTTTATTTTTTATGAATCCATTAAAAGTAACTCTTTTTGAATTTATTTTAATTTCAACTGCTGCATTATTTATTAATTCAGCAATGTTTTTTGCAACTACTGCTTTTAAGATTGCGCAAAAACATTATGCATCAGTATTTAGTTTAGTTTACCTCCAGGTTTTATGGTCATCTTTAGTTGGAATATTTATATTTAATGAATATATGAATTTATATGCTTATATTGGAGCAATATTTATAGTCTTAAGTGGAATTGTTTCTCTACCTTCACAAATAAAACAATTAAAGGAAGCAAATTAATGTATAAAATCTTATTATTTTTATTTCTTTTCTTTTTTAGCTATAAATCTTTTTCTAACGAAGTTAAAATCTTAAGTGAAACTGTTGGTAATGGTTTAGAGGTAAAAAATCATTCAAAATTATCTGTTCATTACATAGGTAGACTCGAGGACAATACCGTTTTTGATAGTTCATACGATAGGGGGCAATTTTTTGATTTTCAAATAGGAGTAAGGAAAGTAATCCTAGGTTGGGAAACTGGGTTGCTTGGCATGAGAGAGGGTGGAAAAAGAACAATATTTATTCCTTATCAATTAGCTTATGGAGAAAGTGGGGCAGGAAATTTAATTCCACCAAAATCAAATCTTATTTTTGATATTGAAGTAATAAAAGTAATTCCACCTGGATATAAGGAAATAGATGGTTACCAATTAAAATTAGCAATGACAGATGATTTTAAAATTATAGATATTAGAAATGCAGATCAAATAGCTAATAAAAATAAAATCCCAGGAGCAATACAGATAACAGCATTTGATAAAAATGGTAATTTTTTTCCAGATTTTTTTGAAAAGTATAAAGAAAATGTTCAAATAGGAGAGAAAGTTATTTTTATAAGCCAAAATGGAGACATTTCTTCAATTTTAGCTAATGGATTTGTTGAACAGCTTAATCAAGTAAATATTTATCATTTAAAGGACGGAGTATCAGGTTTAGAAAAAATAAATTTTGATTTTGAGTAAATTAAATATCTATTTTTTTATTATTTACAGCTGCATAATTAATAATAAATTGCCATGCTGATCTACCAGTTCTATTACCTCTTTGTAAACTCCATTTAATTGCTTCTTTTTCAATCTTATCATTAAAAGGAAGTTTAAATTTTTCGCAATACTTAAAAATTATATTAACAAAATCATCTTGAGAAATATTATGAAAGCCAATCCATAAACCAAAACGATCACTTAAACTTATTTTTTCTTCAACACTTTCATCTGTATGAATAGCAGATGACCTTTCATTTTCTATCATATCTCTTGGCATTAAATGTCTTCTATTAGAAGTTACGTAAAGAACAATATTTTTAGGTTGATTTTGTATACTTCCATCTAATGTTGACTTAATAATTTTGTAATCACTATCTATTTTTTCAAATGATAAATCATCAATAAAAATTATAAAATTATAATTCTTTAAATTTGCATATTTTTCATAAATAACTTCAATATCAAAAATATTATTTTTATTTAATTGTATTAATTTTAAATTCTTATTTTTTTTACTTATTTCATTAAAAACTGATTTAATTAGTGAGCTTTTACCATTACCTCTTGATCCCCATAACAAAGCATTATTTGTAAAATTTCCTTCAGCAAAATTTATCGTATTATCATAAACAGTTTTCTTTTGTCTTTCTATTCCAATTAAAAGATCAAGATCTATAAATCTAAAATGAGTGATTATTTTGAGGTTTTTTATTTTACTATCCCAAATAAATGCTTTTCCTCTTGAGAGTGTAAGATTTGATAAAAAATTGCTTAAAAACATTATAAATACTTTATTTGATTTTTCTTATTACACAGTATAATAAATCTCTCAAATTAAATCATCATAGGTACTATTATGGAAGCATTTGGAACATTTTTACCACTTATATTAATATTTGTAGTTTTTTATTTTTTATTAATTAGACCACAACAAAGAAAAGTTAAACAGCACAAAGAAATGCTATCCAATCTCAAAAGAGGTGATAAAATAGTAACTTCAGGTGGAATTATCGGAACTATTAATAAAGTTGCTGATAATAGGGAATTAACCTTAGAAGTTGCTGAAAATGTTGAAATAAAAATTGCATCCGGAATGGTTGCAGATTTATATGCCATGCCAGAAGTTCAAAAAAAAGAACCACCAAAAGAAGAGAATAAGAGTAAATCTGGCTTCTCTTTATTTTCTAGAAAAAAATAAATTTTTTTATTAATGAAAAATTATCCCATCTGGAAATCATTTACAGTAGTATCATTAGTCTTATTAGGAATAATTTTTGCAATTCCTTCAATTATTTATGATGAAAATTCAGAAAATTGGTTTTTAAAAAATAAGATTAATTTAGGTTTAGACTTACAAGGTGGATCATATTTATTATTAGAAGTTCAACTTGATGTTTTATATAAAGAAGAATTAGATAATTTTGTCGATAGCGTTCGTTTGATTTCTAGAGATCAAGCAGTAAAAATTGAAAAAATTGATATTCAAGAAAATGAGGTTGTTGTTTATTTTGATAATAAAGAGAAGATAAAAGATATCAGAGATAGTTTTTTTCAAATGTACAGAGGAGTTTCTTTACAAATTAATAACAATAAACTTAGTATAAAGTTAAATGATGAATATAGAAAAATTATTCAAGACTCAGCAATTAAGCAATCACTTGAAATTGTTAGAAAAAGAATTGATGAATCTGGAACTAAAGAACCTTTAATCCAAAGATCTGGTAAAAAGAGAATACTTTTACAATTACCAGGAGTAAAAGATCCAGAAAGAATTAAAGATTTACTAGGTAAAACAGCCAAACTAACTTTTCACATCGTTGATAATGATAATGTATCTGCTCTTCAAAACAACTTAGCTCCTTTTGGAAAAATAATTGTTCCAGACATGTATGATGAAAATACAAAATATTTATTAGATAAAAGAGCAGTTGTAGGTGGAGAAAATTTAGTTGATGCCAAAGGTTCATTTGATCAAACAGAGGGTCATGCAGTCTCATTCCGTTTTGATACAGAAGGTGCGCAAAAATTTGGTAAAGTTACAACAAACAATATTGGTAAAAATCTCGCTGTTGTATTAGATGGTGTTGTTATTACAGCCCCAAGAATTAGCAGTGCTATTACAGGAGGCTCAGGTATCATAACTGGAAATTTTAATGCTCAGGAAGCATCTGATTTAGCAGTTTTATTAAGAGCTGGTGCTTTACCTGCACCTTTAGAAATAGTTGAAGAAAGATCAGTAGGCGCTGGTTTAGGTGCAGACTCTATAGCTGCTGGTCAAATAGCTGCTATCATAGGCATGGTTTTAGTATGTGTATTTATGATACTCATATATGGAACTTTTGGTGCTCTTGCTAATGTTTCATTAATAGTAAATTTATTTATAATTATTTCATTATTAGGAACAATTGGTGCTACATTAACATTGCCTGGTATAGCTGGAATTGTATTAACAATTGGAATGGCAGTAGACGCAAATGTTCTAATTTTTGAAAGAATTAAAGAAGAGAGTTTAAAACAAACAAAAGTTTTTCAGATTGTAAAAAATGGTTTCGACAGAGCGATGTCAACTATTCTTGATGCCAATATTACTACTTTAATTGCTGCTGTTTTACTATTTGCATTTGGATCCGGTCCAATAAGAGGTTTTTCCATTACACTTTCTTTGGGTGTGATAGCATCAATGTTCACTGCTTTAATGCTTACAAATTTTTTAGTATATATGTACTTATCATTTGCAAATAAAAAGGAATTAAAACTATAATGTTTGGTTTAAATAAAATTATTCCTGTTGAGCCTAATATAAATTTTTTAGGTTTAAGAAGAAATTTTTTAATTTTTTCTATTTTAGCAATATTAATTTCAATTGGTCTATTAAGTATAAAAGGTTTAAATCTTGGTATTGATTTTAAAGGTGGTACCTTAATTGAGGTAAATACAAAAAATACTTCAATTGGTGAGCTAAGAGAAATTTTATCTTCTTCTTATAGTGATGTATCTTTACAGCAATTTGGTAATGAGAATATTATTTTAATAAGACTTCAAAATAAAAGTAATCAAGAAAGTATTGAAACAGTTAATTCTGTCAAAAATTTAATTCAAGACAAGGTTGTTGAGTTTAGAAGATCTGAATTTGTTGGCCCTACAATTAGTTCTGAACTCCTGTTTAGAGGATTTCAAGCTGTTTCTTTTGCACTAATTGCTATTTTAATTTACATTTGGCTGCGTTTTGAATGGCAATTTGGTTTCGGCGCAGTTGTTGCATTAACTCATGATGTATTATTTACTCTTGGATTGTTATCTATTCTAAATGTAGAATTTTCTCTTGCAACAATAGCAGCAATTCTGACAATTGCTGGATATTCTATTAACGATACAGTAGTGATATTTGATAGAGTTCGTGAAAATTTAAGAAAATATAAAAAACTAGAATTAGTAGATTTATTCAACTTATCGGTTAATAACACTTTATCCAGAACTATAATGACAAGTTTAACAACGCTTCTTGCATTAGTTTCTTTATTTATATTTGGAGGAGAGGTTATTAGACCTTTCGCTTTAACAATGATTATAGGTGTAATAATTGGTACTTATTCATCTGTTTTTATTGCGGTCCCAACTTTATTAATTTTTAAGTTTAGACCGCAAGATGAAGATGATTAAGCGTTATTTAAGTTTTCTGTAACCTTTTCCCAATTAACTAAATTATCGATAAAAGCTTTTAAATAATCAGGTCTTCTATTTCTATAATCAACATAATATGAGTGTTCCCAGACATCGCATCCAAGTAGAGGAGTCTGTCCATGTACGATTGGGTTTTCTCCATTTGGTGTTTTTGTAATTTCTAGCTTTCCATTATTTAAAACTAACCAACACCAACCTGATCCAAATTGACCAATACCTGCATTTATAAAGTCTTCTTTCATTTTTTCTACTGAACCAATATCTGAAATTATTTTATTTTCGAGTTCAGAGGGAATTTTACCATCTGGATTATTTTTCATTACTTCCCAAAAATGAACATGATTTATATGTTGTGCCACATTGTTGAATACTGGAGCATTTTTTTGATAAGAGTTAATTACTATATCATTTACATTATCATCTGCTATATTTTGTTCTTTAATAAATTTATTTCCATTAGTAATGTAAGCCATGTGATGCTTATCATGATGCAACTCTAAAGTTTCAGCCGACATATACGGCATAAGAGCATCTTTACTATAGGGTAGATCTGGTAACTCTAGATTTATCATTTTATTTCCTTTTATTTATAAAATTTTTTTTAAAAATTCACCTGTAAAGCTTTTTTTATTATTTGCAATATCTTCGGGTGTTCCAGTTCCAACAATTTGACCACCATTTACACCTCCTAGAGGACCAAGATCAATTATATGATCAGCTGTTTTAATAACATCAAGATTATGCTCAATAACGATTACAGTATTTCCTTCATCAACAAGCGTATGAAGAATTTTAAGTAATTTTTTAACATCGTCAAAATGAAGACCGGTTGTTGGTTCATCTAGAATGTATAGTGTTTTTCCTGTTGATCTTTTAGACAATTCTTTTGATAATTTTATTCTTTGCGCTTCACCACCTGACAAAGTAGTAGCTGATTGACCTATTTTTATATAATCTAATCCAACATCCATTAGAGTTTGTAGTTTTTGTTTTATTGCAGGAATTTTATCAAAAAATTTATAACCTTCTTCGACAGTCATCTCTAAAACATCTGAAATAGATTTATCTTTATATTTAACTTCTAAAGTTTCTCTATTATACCTTTTACCTTTGCAAATATCACACTCGACATAAACATCAGCTAAAAAATGCATTTCTATTTTTTTTACTCCATCTCCTTCGCATGATTCACATCTACCACCCTTAACGTTAAATGAAAAACGACCTGGTTTATAACCTCTAGCACTAGACTCATTTAAGTTTGCAAACCAATCTCTTATTGGAGTAAAACATCCTGTATATGTTGCTGGGTTTGATCTTGGTGTTCTTCCAATAGGAGATTGATCAATATCAATTACTTTATCGATATGATTAATACCTTTAAAGTTAAAACGGCTTTCATCTTTATTTAGAGATTTATTGAAATATTCATCTAATCTTTGATACAATGTATCAATAATTAATGAAGATTTACCACTTCCAGATACACCTGTCACAGTAATAAAATTTCCTAAAGGTAAAGTGATATTAAGATTATCTAAGTTGTTTGTTTTTATTTTATTAAGTTTAAAAACTTTATTTTTATTAAATTTTCTTCTATTTTTTGGAACTTCTATTTCTAAGGATTTATTCAAATATTTTGCTGTCAAACTTTTATTATTTTTTAGTATTTTTTTAAGTCCTCCTTCTGCAATTATGTGACCTCCATTAACTCCTGCCTTAACACCAATATCAATTATATGATCTGATTGTCTAATTGCGTCTTCATCGTGTTCAACAACAATAACTGTATTGCCTAAATCTCTTAATCTAAATAATGTTTCAATTAGTTGTTGATTGTCTTTTTGGTGTAATCCGATTGATGGTTCATCCAAAACATATAACACTCCCGTTAATCCAGAACCAATTTGACTAGCTAATCGAATTCTTTGACTTTCACCTCCAGACAAAGTTTTGCTAGCTCTTGCTAATGATAAATAATCCAAACCAACTCTGTTAAGAAAAACTAATCGATCTTTAATTTCTTTAATTACTCCTTCAGCAATTTTTTTATTATTTTTATCAAGTTTGCTTTCAAGTGATGAAAACCAGAGTAAACACTCGCTAATTGATTTTTTAGTAATATTACCAATATGATTTTCATCAATTCTTACAGCTAAGGCTTTCTCATTAAGACGGTAACCATTACAAACTTCACAGTCTCTTTCAGATAAATATTTTTCTAATTCATACTGAAGCCACCATCTTTCAGTTTCCTCATATTTTCGATCAATAAAGTTTATTATTCCCTCAAAATCATATAAAAAATTTAGTTCACTATTCTCATCCCCATAAAGAATTATATTTTTAACCTTCTTTGGAATTTCACTCCATGGAACATTTTTCTTTACTTTAAATTGTTTTAAAATTTTATCTATTGTTTCAACAAAATATTTTTTCTGGTAACCAAATACTTTTGTTTCCCAGGGTTTAATGGCTCCATCAGCAATAGATCTAGTTTCATCAGGCACAATCTTATATTCATCAAAATATTTTTCAACACCAAGTCCATCACATTCAGAACATGCGCCCTGCGGTGCATTAAAACTAAATAATCTAGGTTCAATCTCTTCAATACTAAAACCAGAAACAGGACATGCAAATTTTGATGAGAAAATTGATATTTTATTTGTATCTAGATTTTCTAAATATAGTAAACCATCTGATAGTGTTAACGCAACTTCTATACTTTCACTCAATCTTTGTTGGATATTTTTTTTTACAACAAGTCGATCAATTACAACATCAATATTGTGTTTAAAATTTTTCTTAAGTGAAGGTACTTCATCAATATCATATACAACATTATCTACTTTAAGACGTTGATAACCTCTTTTTTTTAAATCTTCGATTTCTTTGCGATATTCACCTTTTCGATCTCTAACTATTGGAGACAAAATATAAATTCTCTCATCAATATTATTTTTAATTATAATATCAGTCATTTCACTTACTGATTGTGATTTAATTGGTTTGCCTGTTGTGGGAGAGTAGGGAACCCCAACTCTAGCATATAGAACTCTCAGGTAATCGTAGATTTCTGTGACTGTGCCTACTGTACTTCTTGGATTTTTTTGTGTTGTTTTTTGTTCTATAGAAATTGCTGGTGACAAACCATCAATACTATCTACATCAGGCTTATTCATCATTTGAAGAAATTGTCTTGCATATGCAGAAAGACTTTCAACATATTTTCTTTGTCCCTCAGAATAAATTGTATCAAATGCTAATGTCGATTTTCCTGAGCCACTTACACCAGTTATTACCACAAGTTTATTCTTTGGTATTTCTAAGTTGATATTTTTAAGATTGTGCTCTCTTGCACCTTTTATAACAATTTTATCTAAATTCATGAATATTAGTGTTATCTAATAACGTTAATATGTTATATGGATATATATAGAATTCTTATGGTTGGTAGTGTTAATAAAACAATTTTATTAGGAAACTTGGGAAGAGATCCTGAGATTAGGTCTATGCAGTCTGGTGCTAAAATGGCTTCATTTTCAATTGCAACTTCAAAAAGATGGAAAGATAGAAATACACAAGAGCAGAAAGAAAAAACAACTTGGCATAACATAGTAGTATTTGGGGATGGCTTAGTTGATATAGTAGAAAAATATGTAAAAAAAGGCTCTAAAATTTATGTTGAAGGAGAGCTTCAAACAAGGAAATGGCAAGATAAAGATGGAAATGATAGATACACTACAGAGGTCATTTTACAGGGATATAATTGTAATTTAACTCTTTTAGACAGCAGAAATAGCAATTCTCAATTATCAGATAATTCTCAAGAAATGGATCAATCTAAGCAAATTGAAGACAATTCCTTTGGTAATCAATCAAGTGATTCTGATGATTTAGATGAAGATATCCCTTTTTAAATTTTTATATTAGATATTATTATTTAATTACTGAAAAATATGGTTTTTTTAATATAATTTAATCATTTATTTATATTGGTTTAAATTGTGCTTTTTGATATAAAAAACACTTAATTTTTCTTAGAAAACTTGGATTTTTTTAGTGCCTGACGATATAGATACATCAAATAACGATAATAAAGAATCTACTAATATACCTTCAATAAGTTTAGAGCAAGAAATGCAAAAATCCTACCTGGATTATGCAATGTCTGTAATAGTTAGTAGGGCACTTCCAGACTGTAGAGATGGCTTAAAGCCAGTTCATAGAAGAATATTGTACTCTATGAGTGAGTCCGGTTACAATTTTAATAAACCATATAAAAAATCTGCTAGAATAGTAGGTGATGTAATGGGTAAATATCATCCTCACGGAGACTCAGCTATTTACAATTCTATGGTTAGAATGGCTCAAGATTTTTCTATGCGATTAGAATTAATTGACGGTCAAGGGAATTTTGGATCTTTAGATGGAGATCCTCCTGCAGCAATGAGATACACTGAAGCACGACTTGCAAAAGTTTCTGAGAAGCTTGTTGAAGATATTGATAAAAACACAGTTACATTTCAATCTAATTATGATGATACAACAAAAGAACCCTCAGTTTTGCCATCCCAATTTCCAAATCTTTTAGTTAATGGGGCATCGGGAATTGCAGTTGGAATGGCGACTAATATTGCCCCACATAACTTAGGAGAAGTAATAGATGCATCTTTATATCTTATTAAAAATCCAGAATGCAATATCTCAGACCTTCAAAAATATATTTTTGGTCCTGATTTTCCAACAGGAGGACAAATAATTGGTAAAAACGGCATAACAGAAGCTTTTGAAACTGGAAAAGGAGGGTGTGTAGTAAGATCGAAGACTAGTATTGAAAATTTTAAAAAAGACCGAGAAGCAATTATTCTGCATGAAATACCTTACCAGGTTAATAAATCAAAATTATTAGAAAGGATTGCAGAAATTGTAAAAAATGGAATTGTTGAAGGAATTTCAGATTTAAGAGATGAGTCAGATAGAAACGGTGTAAGGGTTGTGATTGAATTAAAAAAAGATGTAGACTCAAATATTATTCTCAATCAATTATACAAACATACTTTAATTCAAACAACATTCAATTCTAATATGCTTGCTTTAAATAAAGGTAAGCCGGAGCAAATGAATTTAAAAGAAATTCTATCTTCATTTTTAGATTTTCGAGAAGAAGTAATAATAAAGAGAACATTATTTGATCTTAATAAAGCTAGAGAAAAAGCTCATATTTTAGTTGGTTTAGTTGTTACTAACGAACATATTGACGAAATTATAGAATTAATAAAAACTTCTAAAGATACAAAAGAAGCAAAAGAAAAGTTAATTAAAAAAAAATGGAAAATATCTAATCAAAATCTTAATTTTATTAAATTAGTTGAGGATGATACTGTAGAGTTAAAAAACAATACTTTTAATTTTTCTGACGCACAGGCAAAGGCTATCTTAGAATTAAGATTACAAAAATTAACTGCTTTAGAAAGAGAAGATATACAAAAAGACTTAGAAAGTTTAATTTTAGAGATTAAAAATTACTTATCTATACTTAATTCAAGGGATATTCTTTTAAAAGAAATAGAAAATGAATTAATTCAAATAAAAAAAGAATTTGCCACTGAAAGACGCAGTGAAATTATTGATCAAGAATATGAACAAGTAGATGATTTAAAATATATTCAACAAGAAGACATAGTTTTAACAATTTCTAACAATGGTTACATCAAAAGATCACTTTTATCTAATTATCGTTCTCAAAATAGAGGAGGTAAAGGTAAAACTGGTATGTCAACAAGAGAAGAAGATTTTGTTAAAGAAATTCACTTTGCAGATACTCATACTAAACTTTTAGTTTTTTCATCGTTAGGAAAAGTTTATTCACTCAAATCTCACGATGTTCCAGAAGCCAGTTTAAAGGCTAGAGGAAAGCCAATAGTAAATTTACTACCGTTTAAATCTTCTGAAAAAATATCTACATTCCTTCCATTACCTCTCGATGAAAATCAATGGGAAAAATTCTATGTTATTTTTGCAACAAAAAATGGCATGGTTAGAAAAAATAAATTAATTGATGTTGCAAAGAGTGGAAAAAGAGAATTGAGGGACTCGGGTAAAGTATCTATTAAGCTTGATGAAAAAGATGAATTAATTGGTGTTAAGCTTTGTACTGTGGATGATGATATTTTACTTTCTTCATCAAATGGAAAATGTTTACGTTTTCCAGTTGAAAAATTAAGATTATTTTCTGGTTTAAATTCTTCAGGTGTAAGGGGTATAAAATTAGATAAGGGCAATACAATCATTTCTTTAGCAATTTTAAAACATTCAGTGATTGATATGAGCATTCGTCAAGAATACTTAAGGGCAGCATCCGAAAGTAGAAAAGAAACTTCATCACTCAAAAATGGATTTGAAGAATTAAATAATAATGAGGAATTTCTTTTAGCTATAACATCAAAGGGTTTTGGAAAAAGATCATCTGCTTATGAATATAGAATTTCAAATAGAGGAGGGAAAGGTATAACTGGTATAATTACATCAGAAAAAAATGGTAAAGTTGTTGATTGTTTTGTTGTTAAGGATAGCGATGAAATTATTCTTGTTAGTGACAAGGGTCAAATAATTAGAGTTAATGTAAACCAAATTAGAATAGCTGGAAGATCAACAAAAGGTGTAAGTATTTTTAAGATTCCTGAAAGTGATAGAATTGTTTCTGTTTCTAGAATACAAGAATTCGAAAATGATGAATAAAATTGGAATATATCCAGGTACTTTTGATCCTATGACAGCAGGTCATATGGACATAATTAAAAGATCATTAAGGATAGTAGACAATTTAGTAATAGCTGTGGCTAATAATATTAACAAAGATTCATTATTTAGTGTTCAAGATAGAATTAATATTATCAAAAGTGATATCAGTTCTGTAAATGAGCTAAATTCAAAAATTAATGTTACTGAATTATCAGGATTACTTACAACTTTTGCTAAAGATCAAAATGCCACATGTATAATACGTGGTTTAAGAGCTGTATCTGATTTTGAGTATGAATTCCAAATGACAGGCATGAACTACCAACTTAACCCCGATATCGAGACAATATTTCTTATGACTTCAGAAAAAAACTCATTCATTTCATCTAATTTTGTTAAAGAAGTCCACAAACTAGGTGGTGATGTTTCAAATTTTGTTTCTAAAAATACTTTAGAGCAGCTTAATAAAAAAAACTCTTAGTTAATCACTTGCGCTTACAATATTTGAACTATATAGAATACAAATTCGATGGGCCCTTAGCTCAGTTGGTAGAGCAATTCCCTTTTAAGGAATGGGTCGCAGGTTCGAATCCTGCAGGGCTCACCATCCAAAATGAAAAAAGCAAAAATTAAAAATATTGCATCTGGAATTGAAAAAAATTGCGATATTTTAAGAAAAAATGATAACATTCTTGAAGTAGTTCTCGAAGGAACAACAATAAAGATATTACTAAAAAAAAAGACTAATAAATATATTGGATATTTTAAAGAAATGGAATTTGAGTCTGATGGTTAATTTTTATTCCTAATATTTAATTCGTTTTCATAATCAATTTGTACTTGCTTTAAAATTTCTTTCTTTGTTTTTACTTTACCTTTTCCTACACCAGGGCAATTTTTAGCAATATCGTTATTCCAAGTTTTTGTATTCATATTTTCAGGCCAAAAAGGCCAAGTTCTACATTGTATAGGTCTTGATTTATAAACAGTGCATTTGTTATCTTTCAAAAATATGCAATTTCCATTATTTTTTTTTAGTTCCTTTAAGTGAATGAAACCATCAGTTTTTTGACAATAGTTTTTTACAAAGTTTTGTTCTGTTATTTTAAATCCATCTGACAATTTTTTAATATCTTTCTTACTTAAATAAACAAAACCATAGGCACCTCTTGAAACACAACAATTTCCAGAACCCTGGCATTCAAATCTAATACCTTTTTCTATATCCATAACTATTATCCAGCAGTAAGTGTTAAAATTGCTGCATCTCTTTCTTGAAGATACAATAAGTTTCGAAGATTTTCTCCTTCTATGTTTTCCAATTTTGGATTTTTGGATAATATATCTTCTACCATAATTTTAGCATCTTCTAATAGATCATAATCAAAACTAAGATCAGCTACATAAAAAGATGGGCTACCAGATTGTTTTTTTCCTAAAATTTCTCCTGGACCTCTTATTTTTAAATCCTCTTCAGCGATTTTAAAACCATCATTTGTTTGTTTCATTATATCAATTCTTTGTTTTGAAATTTCCCCAATATTATCTTTATGTAAAAGTATACAATATGATTGAATGTCATTTCTACCAACACGACCTCTCAATTGATGAAGTTGAGCTAAACCGAATCTTTCTGCATGTTCAATTACAATTGTGGTTGCAGAAGGAATATCTACACCAACTTCAATAACAGTTGTTGAAACTAAAATTTTGTAATCCTCATTTTTAAACTTTGTCATTATTTCTTCTTTTTCTATTTCACTTAAACGTCCATGCATTAAAAGAACTTTATTTTTGAAATATTTTTTTAAAATTTTGTATCTTTCCTCTGCAGCTTTTAGATCTAATTCTTCAGATTCTTCTATTAATGGGCATACCCAGTAAAATTTAGACGATGAATTTTTAATTTTTTCTTTTATTCTATCAATAAGTTGATTTTCTTTTTTTAATGACAAAGAGCTAGTTATAATTGGTTTACGACCTAAAGGTTTTTCAATTAATTTACTCTCTTTCATATCTCCATATGCTGCTAAAGTTAATGTTCTTGGAATGGGAGTCGCACTCATTACTAAAATATTTGGTTTATGATTTTTATGGTTAAATACCATTCTTTGATAAACTCCAAATCTATGCTGTTCATCAATAACTGCTAAACCTAAATTATTAAATTTTACAGTATCTTGTATTAAAGCATGCGTCCCAATTATTATATCTGCTTTTCCCTTTGCAATTTCATCTAATTTTTCTTTCCTTTCCTTACCCTTATCCTTTCCTGTAAGAACAAGCACATTTATTTTTGAATTTTTTAATAAATTTATAATATTTTCATAATGCTGAAATGCAAGAATTGTAGTAGGCACCATTAAAGCAGATTGAAAATTACTTTCAAATACTTTTATCATTGATATTAAAGCAACAATAGTTTTTCCAGACCCAACATCTCCTTGCAACAATCTGATCATTTGATTAGAGCTTCCTAGGTCCTGAAGTATTTCTTTGATTACATTATTTTGTGAATTTGTGAGTTGAAAATCTAAATTACTATAAAATTTATTTAATGTTTTATTTTCACTAGTAATTTTAAGACCTTTTTTCTTTTGATTAAAATTTCTCATAATGCCTATAGCTAATTGATGAGATAATAATTCATCAAATGCTAGTCTTCTTCTGAGCAAATTTTTATTTTTTATATTATTATCACTTGGATTATGAAGATTTTTAACTACTTCATTCCATCCTTTAAATTTATATTTATTTAATATTGAATTTTCTATCCATTCATTAAAATTTGGTAAATTATTTAATATTTGATCGGTTAATTTATTCATTATTTTTTGATTGAGGCCACTAGTTAAACTGTATACTGCCTCTTTACTTTTGATTATTTTATTATTGTTTAAAGCACTTACATGAGTAGGGTGCGTTATTTGAAATGTGTTTCTAAAATATTCTAATTTTCCAGATATTAATCTATTTTCATTTGTTGGAAGCATTTGTCTCAACATAGGATGTCTTGCATTAAAATACACTAAATCAATATTTGTATCTCCACAGATACATTTAATTTTGTAGGGTTGTCTTTTGAACCTTGAAGGTTCATGTTTAATTATTTTTAAATTTAATGTTACTAAAGAATTAATCTCAGCATCATGAATATTTTCGTAGAATTTTCTTTCAAGAATATTATTTGGTATATTCCAAACAAAATGAATATTCTTATATATACCTAATTTATTAATAATTTGTTCTAACTTTGGACCAACTCCTTTGAGAGAAGATATTGAAGATAATAAGTAGTTTAATTTTTCTGGTCGCATAGATTTTTATAAAATTATAAACTATATTCTATATTCAATTTTTATGTCATTCAATTCACTTAAAAAAACAATAAAATATAGGGTTTCTTACTCTGGAACAAAAGAGACAGATATTTTATACAAAAGATATTTTATAAATCAGTTAGATAAATTTACTGAAAAAGATCTTGAGGATATTAAATCGATATTTAATCAATTCTCCGATAATGAGATTTATGATTTTCTTACTTCTAAGGTAGTTATCCCATTAGAATTTAAGGAAATTTTTAATAAAATACTTAATGAAGAATAAAAATACAATCGGTCCATCAATTCACAACGTTGAGCCCTTTTTCATTTCCCAGTTCTATCAAAATTCTAATAAATCAATTTTATATATTGGAAAAGATGAGAGAGAAATATCATCCATGGAACAAAAAATTAAATGGTTATTACCTGATGTTGAAATTTTATTATTTAAATCTTGGGATCAAATTCCATACGATAATGTCTCTCCTTCAAAAGAAGTTCAAATAGAAAGATTAAAAACACTTAAAATTTTATCAAATTCTAACGCAAAAAGAATAATACTCACTACAATTAATTCAATAACTCAAAAAATAATTCCTAAATCAATTATTAATTCACAACTTTTTAAAATTTCAAAAAATAAAAAATTTAAATTTGAGGATCTTATCAATAACCTTGTACTTTTAGGCTTCCAAAGAACTTCTTTAGTTCGTGATAAATCAGAATTTTCGGTAAGAGGATCAATTCTGGATATTTTTCCAAATGATAGATCTAAGCCAATAAGAATAGATTTTTTTGATGAAGAAATAGAGACGATTTTTGAATTTGATCCAATTACTCAAAAAAGATTAAAAGAAATAAATAGTGATTTAGAGTTTAATATTATTAATGAATTAATTCTTAATGAAAATAATCTTAACTTATTTAGAAAAAATTTTAGGGAAATATTTCCAGAGTATAGAAATAGTCAAGTTTATAATCTTTTTTCTGAAAATGTTATTCCATCTGGTGGTGAACAGTTTTTGCCTTTATTCTATGATAATCTCGAAACATTGTTTGATTATATTAAAGATTATACAATACTATTAAATGACGAATTTAAAAATATATTTGAAAATAGATTAGAAAATATAAATGATTTTTATTTAGCCAGAAAAAATAATAAAGAAATTTTTTTTTTATCACCTGAATTTTTTTACTTAAATAAAGAAATTTTCCAAAAATATTTAGATAACAATGAGCATTTTTACTTTAATACATTTGATAAAAATAATCATATCAATATTGATGTAAATATTATTCATAATTTATCATCAATTAAAAAAGAAATTGATTTTAGTTTTATAAACCAATTTTTTACAACTAATTCTAAAGAAAATTTTATATACATATGTTGCCGTAGTAAAGGAAGTTTAGAAAGAGTATCTAAAATATTACAGAATAATTTAAGTTTAAATTTAAATAATGTAACAAACTTTAATCATTCACTTTCAGATAATATTCTTTTAACTATTCTGGATATTGAAGAGTCATTTAAATTTAATAAATATATTTTTATTAATGAAAAATCCTTGTTTGGTTATTTTTTTAATACGCAAATATCTAAATCACGTAAACAAACTATTTTTTTTGAAGAATTAAATAAATTATCTATTGATTCTATTCTGGTTCATTCTGAGTACGGTCTTTGTAAGTTTAATAATATTAGAAAAATTGAATTAAATGACTCAATTCATGAGTGTTTAGAATTAGAATTTTTTGAAAATCAAAAACTTTTTTTACCAGTTGAAAATTTAAGTTATGTATCAAAATACAGTGATGATACTGATGGAAATATTATTTTAGATAAACTTGGTGCTTCTCATTGGCAAAAAAGAAAAGCAGATGCAAAAAAGAAAATTAGAGATGCTGCAAAAAAACTTATTTCAATAGCTTCTAAGAGACTTCAATCTCAATCTTATGAAATCAATACAAATATTCCTGAATACGATAAATTTGTTAGCACTTTCCCATATGTTGAAACCGATGATCAATTGAATGCAATTCAAGATGTAATTAATGATTTTTCTAAGATGATACCATCTGATAGATTAATTGTAGGTGATGTTGCATTTGGAAAAACAGAAGTAATTTTAAGAGCTATTTTTCTAGCTGCAAAATCAAATTTACAATCTGTAGTTTTAGTGCCAACTACAATTTTATCTAGGCAGCATTTTATTAATTTTAAAAAAAGGTTATCTATTTTTGGAATTAATATTGCAGAAATTTCTAGATTAGTATCATTAAGAGACAAAAAAGAAATTTTTGAAAAATGTAATACTGGCAAAATAGATGTTTTAGTTGGAACTCATGCTTTATTAAACGATAAATTAAAATTTAACAGGCTCGGTCTAATAGTTTACGATGAAGAGCAAAAACTAGGAACAATTCAAAAAGAAAAATTTAAAGAAATTGCACCAAAAGCTCATTGTATCTCACTTAGTGCAACACCTATTCCAAGAACTTTAAGTATGTCTCTTTCAGGAATAAGAGATCTAAGTCTGATTCTTACAGCTCCATTTGAAAGGATGGCAGTTAGAACTTATGTTTCACCTTTTGACTCTTTAACTATTAAAGAAGCTATAAAGAGAGAGATATATGGCAGAAAAAATGGGGTTTACTTTGTAGTGCCAAGAAAAAAAGATCTACCTTTTGTAGAACAATTTTTAAATGATAATTTACCAGAAATTAAATATGTAATAACTCATGGCCAGCTTAGTCCTAAATTATTAGAAAGTAGAATTTCAAAATTTTATAATCAAGAAGTTCCTTTAATGCTTAGCACAAACATTATTGAAAATGGTTTAGATTTACCTCATGTAAATACAATTATAGTTTACCGATCCAATATTTTTTCTTTAGCCGCACTATATCAATTGAAAGGAAGAGTGGGGAGATCTTCTAAACGTGGATACGCATACATTACATATAAAGAAAATGAGTTAAAAGATATTGGGAGAAAAAGATTATCTATAATAAACTCTTCTGATCATCTTGGGGCAGGTTTTAACATTGCATCTCAAGATTTAGACCTTCGAGGTGGTGGTTCTATTATTGGTGAAGAACAGAGTGGTTTTATCAAGGAAATTGGAACTGAGCTTTATCATCAAATGCTTGAAGAAGAGATAAATTTACAAAAAAGTAAAATTAATTCAGATTTTATAAAAAAAGATAGTTTTCAACCAATTATTAAAATTCCTGTTGAAATTTACATACCTGATGATTTTATTAACGATGTTGATCTAAGGCTTTCTATTTATAAAAGAATCTCAAATATAAATAATAAAAAAGAAATTGAAGAGATTAAAATAGAATTAATAGATAGGTTTGGTAAATTACCTAAACAATTAATTAATTTACTAAAATTAGTAGAAATAAAAATTATTTGTTTAAAAAATAATATTGAAAAGTTTGAATTTAGTAGAAAGGGTATATTAATAAGTTTTTTTCAAAATAAACCAAAAAATCCAGAAAAATTATTAGAACTTTCATTATCAAAAAATAGTTCTTTAATATTAAGACCTGATCAAAAAATTTTTTATGATTTTGGTGGTAATTTATTTGATGACAGATTTGAATTATCTAAAAAAGTGATTAATTTGATTAAATAATGGTTAAATTTATTATCATATTTAATTTTTTTATTTTTTTATTATTTGGTAAAAATGTTTTGTCTTTAGACAACAAATATAAGCTTGAAATTTTAAAATCAAACTTAAGTTCTCCTTGGAGTTTTACATTTATAAATAATAATCAGATTTTAATAAGTGAAAAAACAGGAAAAATTAAGCTATTTGATATTCGAAATAATAAGATTACTGCAATAGATCACAACTTAAATTTTATTAGAGATAAAAATTCGCAAGGAGGTCTTTTAGATGTTTACTTTTATAATGATCAGATTTTTATATCCTACACCGAAAAGATTGGTGATAAATTATTTAGTCCTTCAACCACATCTATTGCAAAAGCTGATTTTGATTTAAATTTCTTAGATTTTGAAAACATTTTTAGGGCTGATCCACCAATAAGATCTCCTTATCACTTTGGTTCTAGAATAGCTATTCATGATAATTATTTATATGCATCTGTGGGCGAAAGAGGGAAAGGAATGATAGCTCAGGATGCAAAACAACATCCTGGAAGTATCATTCGAATTAAATTAGATGGAACTTCACCTAAAGATAACCCTCGTTACGTTTCAAAAGAAACGTGGTTACCAGAAATATATCAAATCGGTGTAAGAAATCCTCAAGGAATGTCCATCTCACCTTTTGATAATAAAATTTATATTAGTAATCACGGAGCAAAAGGTGGTGATTGGTTTGGTGAAGTAAAAAAAGGTGAAAATTATGGGTGGAAAATTTTAGGTTGGGGTGGAACTAATTATGATAATTCCAACATTGGCCCCAAATGGTTACCGGGTTATACTAAACCAATTCATTACTGGGTGCCTTCAATTGCAGTTAGTGCAATTACAATATATGATGGAGAAGAATTTCCAGAATTTAAAGGATTTGCACTTATAACATCCTTAAAAGATCAATCTTTACGCTCATTAGATTTTTCAAATTTAGATAATGTAAAAGAAGATATTATTTTTAAAAAAGAAATAGGAAGAATAAGAGATATTAAAATTCATCCAGATAATGGTAAAATATTTTTTTTAGCTCAAGATAAATTATGGTTATTTGAAAAAAAATAATTTTTTGTGTCTATTGAGAAAAATTCTTTTTGATTTATAATATTAATATGTTTGAATTTTTAGCTTTTTTAGTTGGAGTTATGATTATGGGGCCAATTGTCTATATTTATTTTTTAGTTCAAGATTTAAAAAGAAGATTAGATAAACTTGAAGATAAAAATTAATTTTTTTAAAAATATTATATCTTTAATTAATAATGGCGGAGAGAGTGAGATTCGAACTCACGAACGAGTTGCCCCGTTGCCGGTTTTCAAGACCGGTGCTTTCAACCGCTCAGCCATCTCTCCGTTTAAGAGCTTACTATAGTTTCAACATAAAAATGTCAAAATATTAAGTATATATCATTTCCTAATTAATGATAGTTTTGGTATTTTTATATAATGATTTTTAGATTTGTAATATTTTTTTTATTTATATCATTTAATCTTTATTCAGCAGATTGTGAAAAACCAAAAATGCCAACTGATGAAGAATGGAATAGTTGGCTTTCAAATATAAAAAAAGAAGCCTCAGAAATAGGCATTAGCCAAAATACTATCTCAAAACAATTAAATAATGTTAAACCACAAAGTAAAATTATTATGCGTGATCGATGCCAACCAGCATCAACAATGACTCTAGATGAGTATTTATTTTATACAATTACAAAAGATAAAATATTTGCTGGAAAAAATTTTTTAAAAAAACATGAAGATTTACTAAAAGAAATTGGAAAACATTTTAAAATACAACCTAGGTTTATAGTAGCTGTATTAGGTATGGAAAGTTATTATGGAAGAAATCAAGGAAAAATTAATTCCATAATTGCAATAACAACTCTTGCATTTGATAGAAGAAGAAGTGATTTTTATAAAAAACAATTATTTGCAGCTCTTGAAATTTTAGATAAAAATCTTGTTCCTGGTGGAGAATTAAAAGGAAGTTGGGGTGGGGCAGTTGGTATGACTCAAATGATACCGACAACCTTTTTAGAAACAGCATACGACTGGGATGGTGGTGGTATAGATATATGGAATAGTTATGCAGATGCTTTTGCTAGTACTGCAAATTATTTAACTTCATTAGATAAGAATCCATGGTCTAATGATAGCACTTGGGGAAGAGAAGTGCTCCCTCCAAAAAATATTTCTTCATCTTTCTTTGATTCTATAAAGCAACTTAATCCCAAGGGTTGTGGTGCAGTTAAACGTAGATCAATTCCAAAAACATTATCGGAATGGTCAAAATTAGGATTTACAAAAATCAACGGAGATCCCTTACCGATAAGGGATGATTTAGAGGCTAGATTAATAATGCCAGATGGGATAGACGGAAGAATGTTCATAGTTTATCCAAATTACAAAAATATTCTTTATTACAATTGTTCATCATATTACGCTGTATCAGTAGGTCTTCTCAGTGATAAAATATCTAATTAATTTAATTTTAATTTTATTTTTATTTTCTTGTAATGAATTAGATCTAAATAATGTTTCTGATATTGTAGAAAATAGCACAAATAAAATAGATGAAATAATTGATAAAAAAAAAGAAGATAAAAAACAAAAAAGGCAATCAAATAATAAACCAACAAAAGATAATATTTTTTATTATGTTGGTGAACCCTATTTTATTGAAGGAGTTAGTTATACTCCAGAGGAAAATTATAATTATTCAGAAATTGGTCTTTCTTCTTTTTACGGTAAGGAATTACATAATATAAAAACTGTAAATAATGATTTAAATAAAGTTACAGAATTACTTGGAAGACATAAAACATTGCCTATTCCAAGTATGGTAAAGGTTACTAATTTGGATAATGGACTTTCTATAAATGTAAAAATAATAGATAGACATGATGATAATGCAGTTATTATTCAGGTTTCAAGAAAAGTTGCACAACTTCTTGGATTTTATAAATCTAAAATAGCTACTGTAAAAGTAGAAATACTTTCTGATGCTAGTAAGCAATGGAAGAGTGTTGCAAATTCTTTAAATGAAGAAAATTTTGATGAAACTATATCATCTGCACCAACAGATATTGTATCTATTGAAGAAATTGATGAAAATATGGATTCTAATGATGAAGCTACTACAATTACAGAAGAACCAATTGAACTTAAATCAGAAAAAATAATTGATTTTAAATTGTATTTAAGAGTTTCTGGGTTTGAAAACTATGAGAGTATTCGATCAGTAATAGATAATTATAATAATAATCTAAAATATACTTCTGAAAAAAATAATTCCAAATATGACGTAATTATTGGTCCTTTAGAAAATACAGAAGCAAATAATTTGGTTTCATACTTTATCTCAAAAGGTTATAAGGATACTGAAATTCTTATTGAATAACAAATAAAGGTCATAATTAAGAATTATTAATATTTATGGTAAAAATTTTTAGCTTTTTTTTATTTTTTATTATTTCTTTTAAACTTTACGCCATTGATACAAAGGCAGAGCAAGCAGTTGTCATTGATTTTGATACAAATGAAGTCCTTTTTGAAAAAAATTCTAATGCAAAAGTTATACCAGCATCAATGACTAAGATTATGACTGTTTATGTTGCATTTGATAGAATAAAGAATACCAATTTTGCAATTTCTAATGAATGTAGAGTGTCCCCTAAAGCTTATAAAAAGGGAGGTTCCAGAACATTTTTAGAGATAGATGATAATGTAACAGTTGATGATTTATTAAAAGGTATTATTGTTCAATCTGGTAATGATGCTTCTATAGCTTTAGCAGAATGTTTAGGTGGTACTGAAGAAGATTTTTCTAAACTTATGAACGTTTATGCAGAACGTTTAGGAATGACAAATACAAATTTTGTTAATTCATCTGGCTGGCCTGATGATAATCACTATTCCACTGTTTATGATCTTGGAATTCTTTCAAATGCAATAATTAGAGATTTTCCAGATCTTTATACATATTTCAAAATGGAAGAGTTTACTTATAATGATATTACTCAGCCAAATAGAAATAAACTTTTATATCAAGTTCAAGGAGCAGATGGATTAAAAACAGGTTTTACAAAAGAATCTGGGTGGGGAATAGCTGCTACAGCATTAAGAAATGATAGAAGAATTACAGTTGTTATCAATGGTACCAATAGCTCTAGATCAAGATTAAATGAATCTTCCAATTTAATAAATTGGGCATTTAATCAAACTTCGCAACAAACATTAGTTGAAAAAGATCAATTTATTAAAGAAGTTGATGTATGGCTTGGTAGTGAGAGTAGTATTAATCTAATTAGTTCTCAAAAATTAGTATCAACATTATCATTTGACCAAATTCAATTAATGAACTCTTCTATTACATATGCAAAACCAATATCTGCCCCAGTTAAAAAAGGTGATGAATTAGGAAAATTAATTATAAATATAGAAGGAAAGCCAAAAATAGAAATACCGCTTATTGCTGAAAAAGATGTATCTGAAATCAACCCTTTATTTAAAATATTTGCCGCTGCAAAATACTTAATTTTTGGAAGAAGTTTGGATGAAATCAAATAAAGGTTTATTCATTACTTTTGAAGGACCTGAAGCTAGCGGAAAGTCATCTCAAATATTACTTTTATCTAAACATTTAAAAAAAAATAAAATTCCTTTTATTATCACTAGAGAACCTGGAGGTACTAATTTTGCAGAAAAGTTAAGAAAATTAATTTTGGACAATAAATCTACAATTAATAATTTAGAAGAATTGCTTCTTCTAATGGCAGCTAGATCAAATCATATAAATAAAGTAATTATTCCTAATCTTAAAAAAGGAAAGATCGTCATTTCAGATCGATATGCAGATTCATCCTTTGTTTATCAAGGATATGTAAATAAATTTGGAATTAAAAGGGTTCAAAAACTTCACAAAGAACTTCTAAACAATTTTTTTCCTGACTATACATTTATTTTTAAAATTAATCCAAAAGAAATAATTAAAAGATTAAAACAGAGGAAGTTTAAAAACAAGTACGATAAATCTAACTTATTATTTCATCAAAAAGTAATTCAAGGATATAAAAAAATAGCAAATCCAAAAAGATATATAACGATTGATGCTTCTTTATCTAAAGATATAATTCACAAAAATATTATTAAAAAATTAAAGTTATAATTAATGATTGAATTAATAGGTTTTGAAAAAGAGTATAGTGATCTCCTTAAAAGATACAAATCAAATAATCTTCCAAATTCAATTTTAATTCATGGATTGAGCGGTATAGGTAAAAGAACTTTTCTTAACAAATTAGTAAAAAATATTATAAAAATAGAATTTAAAGATAGTAATTTGGACCATCATTTAAATTTATTTAAAAATAATACGCATCCAAATATAAAAATAATTGAAAAAGAGATTGATAGCAAAACTGGAAAAATTAAATCTAATATTACAATTGAACAAATTAGAAGATTAAAAACATTTTTAAATTCAACAACAACAATTCAAAATTCTTCTAAAATAGTTATTGTTGATTCTGCTGATTATTTAAACATTAGTTCTGCAAATAGTATGCTCAAGATCTTAGAAGAACCAAAAGAAAATACTTATATTTTTTTAATATCAAACCAAATTTCATTACTTTTGCCAACAATTAGATCAAGATGTTTAAAAATTAAATTTAATACTCATAATTTAACTAATTTTACTAATATTATTAAAGATAATATTGATGAAATATCTAATGAAGAAATAAATTTTTACTTTGAATTAACGTATGGATCACCAGGAACCACTATTCTATATTATAACAATGATTTCTTGGATATTTTCCAATTATCAATTAAATGTCTTTTATCAAATGATCTAGATGATGATAAAATAAATTTATCTAATATTTTATCAAAACTTACTAATGAGGAATTTAATAATTATTTATCAATGCTTAAATTTATTCTAATTGTTGCTAATAAGCTAAAAGTAAACAGAGATGATAAAAGCTTGATTAATATGCCAAATTATCTAGAGTTAGAGTCTTTATCGACAAATCTTACCAAAAAAAATCTTATTGATAGATTTGATTATTTAACTAATAACCAAAAAGAATTATTTAGTTTAAATCTTGATAAAAAAATATTTATATTAAATTTTTTAACTCAATAAAAATGAATTTTTATATAACTACTCCAATTTACTACACTAATGATATTCCTCATATAGGTCATGCTTATACAAGTATAGCTTGCGATATTATTGCGCGATATAATAAATTATTAGGAAACAATGTATTCTTTTTAACAGGTACAGACGAGCATGGACAAAAAGTAGAAAAAGCTGCTATTAATTCAAACTTAAAACCTAAAGAATTCGTCGATAAACTTTCAGTTAATTTTATTAATTTAATACCTTTTTTAGGATGTGAAATAGATGATTTTATAAGAACTACTGAAGAAAGACATATTAAAGCTTCACAAGAACTTTGGAAGCAATTAGAAAAAAATAATCAAATATATCTTTCAAATTATGAAGGTTGGTACTCAGTTAGAGATGAAGCATTTTATTTGGAAAATGAATTAAAAAAGATTGATGGTAAATATGTTACGGATAATGGATCGCCTGTAGAGTGGGTAAAGGAGGAGAGTTATTTTTTTAAGCTGTCAGAATGGCAAGATAAGTTGATCAATTATTATGAAAAAAATCCAGAATCAATTTTACCAAAAACGCGATATAATGAAGTATTAAGTTTTATTAAAGGTGGATTAAAAGATCTGTCTATTTCAAGAACAACTTTTAATTGGGGAGTGCCAGTTCCAAATAATTCTAAGCATGTGATGTATGTTTGGATTGATGCATTATGTAACTACCTAACTGCAATTGGTTATCCAGATACAAATAATAAAAATTATAATAAATTTTGGCCCGCAACACATATTGTGGGGAAAGATATATTAAGATTTCATGCAGTTTATTGGCCAGCTTTTTTAATGGCCGCAGGTATCGAGCCACCTAAAAGAATATTTGCACACGGGTGGTGGACAAATGAAGGACAAAAAATTTCTAAATCACTTGGTAATGTCATTGATCCTTATGAAATAATTGATGAATATGGTTTGGATCAAATAAGATTTTTTTTATTTAGAGAAGTACCCTTTGGGAATGATGGAGATTTTTCAAAAAAAGCAATCGCAAATAGAATTAACGCAGATTTATCGAATAATTTTGGTAATTTAGTACAAAGGATTTCATCATTTGCTGTAAAAAATAATGATTCTTTACTAAAACCAGCACAAAATTTAACTAATGAAGATCAGGATTTAATTAAAATTCTTCAAAATAAATTTGATGAATATTGTAAATTTATGAACAATCAACAAATTGATAGAGCAATCAAGTCTGTCTTAGAATTAATATCTGCTGGTAACGCATATGTTGACACTCAAGCACCATGGACATTGAAAAAAACAAATAAAATTAGAATGGAAGAAGTTTTATATATTATTACAAATATAATTATTAAATCAGCTATAATGCTCTATCCAATAATACCAACTAGTTCAAAAAAAATTCTTAATATTTTTAATTATAATATGGACAATAATAAATTTGAGAATTTAACTCAACTAATCAATCAAAATATAAAAATAAATAATCCAGAACCAATATTTCCAAGAATATTGAATGATTGACTCACATTGTCACCTCAATTTTAATGAATTAGCAGAAAATTTTCATAATATTATTAATAATTCAAAACTAAATAATATAACTTCAATATTATCAATAAATACTGATCCTGAAGACTTTGAAGACCATCTTAATTTAATAAAAAACTATAACTCTGTTTATCTTTCATATGGTCTTCATCCTGATAAGGTTGATACATTTAATCAAATTCAATTACAAAATTTTGATATTGCTTGTAAAAATGAAAAAGTTATAGGAATAGGAGAGACAGGTATTGATTTATATCATAGCCAAAACCACCTCAAAGAACAAACACAAGTATTTGAAACCCATATTGAAGCTTCAATAAAACATTCATTACCATTAATCATACATCAGAGAAATTCTGAAAAAGAAATTGTAGATATTTTAAAAAATTATAAATCAAATAATTTAAAACTAATTTTTCACTGTTTCACTGGTTCAAATCAACTATTAAATTTTTGTTTAGAAAATAACTACTACATTTCTATTTCTGGAATAATAACATTTAAAAATGCATCAAATTTAAGAGATATAATTAAGGACGCTCCTTTAGATTCTATACTTATAGAAACTGATAGTCCTTTTTTAGCACCCGAACCAATGAGAGGTAAAGTTAATGAGCCATCTTTTGTAAAATACACAGCTGAATATTTGGCAAATTTTTTTAAATTATCCTTAGAAGAATTCGAAAAAATCACTGATAATAATTTTTTTAATTTGTTTACGAAAGCTAAAAGAGATAATTATCTGTAATGAAAATAACAATTTTAGGCTGTGGAGGATCTTTTGGATCACCTTTAGCATGGAATAGACATGGTAATATTGATCTAAATAATAAAAGAAATTTTAGGACTAGATCATCAGTCCTTATAGAAGATAATAATAACAATATATTAATTGATACTAGTCCAGATTTACGACAACAACTCTATAATATTCAATGCACAAATATAGATGCAGTTTTGTACACACACGAACACTCAGATCATACATCTGGTTTACCTGATATGCGTGCAATGTCTCTAATAAATCAAAAAATTATACCTGCCTTCATGCCAAAAGAAATGAAATCTAAAATGGAAATTTTTTATAAATATATATTTAAAGGCGAAAAAGATTACTTACCATTTATGAAAATTGAAAACTTAGAAAACATTTTTTCCATTAATGGAACTAATATAGAAACGTTTAAACATAATCATGGATCTATAGATGTTCAAACTTACAAATTTGGAAAATTTGCTTATTCTACTGATTTAAAAAAATTTTATAATGAGGATATTGATAAATTAAAAAATTTAGACTTATGGATTGTGGGCTTATTAAGAGAAGATCCTCATCCAGCACATGCAGGATTTGAACAAGTTATGGAATTTATAAATTATATTAAACCAAAAAAAACAGTGTTTACTCATATGACAGCGCTTCTTGATGAAAAAAAGCTCAAAGATAAATGTCCGCCAAACGTTGTACCTGGATATGATGGCATGACTATTAATATATGAGATTGGAATCTATTGGTTTCATAGGTGTAGGAAACGTTGGTTCAAACCTTGCAAATAATTTATTAAAATCAAATAATAATGTTTTTGTGTATGATAAAAATAATCAATCTTATTCAAGATTAAAATATCTAAAAAACAAGCCTTGTAAAACCTTAAAAGAATTAACTGAAAAGAGTGATATTATAATAACCTGTTTACCTTCACCAAAAGCGGTAAGCAAAGTTTTAAAAACCATATTAAAATATTTAACTAAAAAACATATCTGGATTGAGATGAGTACTACAGATAAAAACGATATGATAAGTTTATCAAAAAAAGTAACTAGTAAAGGTGGAAAAGTATTAGAATGTCCTATTACTGGAGGAGAACATAGAGCTAAATCAGGGAATATATCTATTTTAGCTGCAGGCAAAAAATCAACTTTCAAAAAATGTTTCCCAATTTTATCATTGCTTGGTCATGAAATTCTATATTGTGGAAAAATTGGAAATGCCTCAATATTAAAAGTGATTACAAATTATTTAGCATCATTACATTTAGTAGGTATAGGTGAGGCTTTGAGTGTTGCAAAAAAAAATAAAATTGACTTAGGTTTAACGTATAAAGCGATAAAAATAAGCTCTGGGAATAGTTTTGTAAATGAAACTGAAACAAAGGTCATACTTGGAGGCAGTTATGATGTTGGATTTACAATGGATCTAGTAAATAAAGATATAAATCTTTTTAATAAACTTGGAAAAAATATAAAATTAGAACTAGGAAATTATCTAAGTAAAAAATTTAAACTTGGTATCAAAATTTTAGGTGAAAGATCATTTAGTACTAGTATTATTAAATTAATTGAAAAAGATGCAAAAATTAAATTAAGAGCAAAAAATTTCCCAAAACAATTAATTGATAAACAAAAAAAGCAAAAAGGTGTAGAAGTATAATATGTCAGATAAAAAATTGTTACCTGCCGATTTAGATCCTAGAAATCCAAGTTATGCTTACAAAAATAAATATAATGAACATGTAGAAAATACTGATCAATTCAATAACTATGTAAAGTCTGCTGAAGTTAAAAAAATTTTTTCTGGAATGTTATGGGGAGAAGGTCCGGCTTATATTCCTCATTTAGATACATTAGTCTGGAGCGATATACCAAATAACAGAATGCTAAAGTTATCAAATAATATAGTATCTGAATATAAAAATCCCTCCAACTATTGTAATGGAAATACTATTGATAAAGAAGAGAATGTAATTTCTTGTTCACATGGAGGAAGATGTATCTATAAAACTAATGATAATTTAGAAGTGGAAGTCTTAGTTGATAGTTATAATGGTAAGAAACTTAACTCGCCAAATGACCTATTTGTTAAATCTGATGATACAATTTGGTTTACAGATCCACCTTATGGTATTCTATCAGATTATGAGGGATATCCTGGTGAGCAAGAATATGGTGGCTGTAATGTGTTTTCTTTTGATCCTAAACTAAATACTTTAAAAGTTATGATTGACGACCTTGATAGACCAAATGGAATTGCCATTTCTCCAGACGAAAAAAAACTATATGTTGCAGATACTGGAGAAAATATAAAACATTTGTATGTTTATGATATTGTAGACGGATTACCCATTAACAGAAAATTAATTTATGATTTTAAACCCTTTTTCTCAGATGGTTTTAGATGTGATAAAGATGGTAATGTTTGGACAAGTGCAGGAAAAGCAATTAAATGTTTTAATCCTCAAAATGAATTAATTGGACAACTTATAATCCCTGAATTAGTATCAAATTTAGAATTTGGAGGAGTGGAAGGAAATATCTTGTACATAACAGCCACAACTAGTTTATATTCAATTGAATTAAATCAACAAGGCGCCAGATTTTATGAATAAACCTTTATCTTCAGGAAAGTGTGAACCATGCAATGGGAGCACTCATAAATTAGATTATCAAGAAATTAGTAAATTTTTATCTGAACTTAATGAATGGTCAGTCAATGACAATCAAGAAATGATTTTCAAAAAATTTAAATTTAGCAATTTTAAAAAAGCTATATCATTTGCAAATGAGGTAGGAGAAGTAGCAGAAAATGAAGGTCATCATCCAGATATATCAATAGGATGGGGTTATTGTTTAGTTATGGTCCATACTCACGCAATAGAGGGATTATCAGTTAATGATTTTATATTAGCTTCCAAAATTGATTTAATTGAAAGTTAATTTAATGAAAAAAAAAATTTTTATTTGCGGTATTAGTACTGAATGCTGCTCTTATTCAACATTAATACAAAATAAAAAAGATTTTGAAGTTTTAACTGGAAAAAAACTTTTAAAATATATAAATTTTCCATATTCCAAACATAATAATATAACATTTATACCAAATAAATTTTATAGAAGTTTACCTGGTGGGCCTGTAGATAAAAAATTTTTTATAAAAACAATTAACAATATTACAAATGATTTAATAAAATCAAAACCTATTGATGGTATTTTGCTAATCATGCATGGTGCTATGTATGTCAAAGGTATTAGTGATCCCGAAGGTTTTTTTATCAAAAAAATTCGCTCTAAAGTATCTAAAAACTGTAAAATATCATTATCTTATGATCTTCACGGGCAGATGACTGATACAATTATAAGAAATATCGATTATTTTGCAGCATATAAAACAGCCCCACATATTGACGTTAAGCAAACATATTCAAGATCATTGAAAATGTTAATAGATGGAATATTAAAAAATAAAAAAAATCATATTATTTGGGAAAAAATACCAGTTTTAGTTTCAGGCGAAATGTCATCTACAATAGTTGAGCCATGTAAAAAAATTTATAAAAATCTTAATATTTTTAATAAATTTAGTGGGATTAATGATTGTAATTTACTTATAGGATATGTTTGGGCTGATACTAAGAGGGCAACAGCTTCTGCAATTGTAAATTGTACAGATGTTAATACCGGTAAAAAAATTTGTAAGAAAATAGCACTAAGTTATTGGAATAATAGGTTTAATTTAGTTTATGATATGAAATCTTATAAATTAAATAAGATTTTTCATGTAGTTAATAAAAAAAAATTTACAATTTTAGCCGATAGCGGAGACAATCCAACAGCTGGAGGAGTAGGTAGTAGAATAGATGTATTAGAGCACGTATTTAAAAACAAGATAGAGAACACACTATTTGCAGGAATTTATAATGAAGAAATTTTTAGAGAGCTAAAAAATAAAAAAAACAAAATTGTCATAAAAGATAGTATCTCAAAAAAGAAAATTTCTATTTCAATTGATAAATTTTATCTAAAAAATGATAATGCGATTGTAATCTCAAATAATAATACAGTAATTTTTACTAAATGCAGAAAACCTTTTCATTATCTGAGTGATTTTAGGGAATTAAATATAAATTTAAAAAAATATAAAATATTGATTGTAAAATCAGGATATCTTTCACCAGAACTTAAAAAACTTAAAGCAGATAATTTTATGATTTTAACAGATGGATTTGTTACCCAAGATTTTAAAAGAATTAAAAATTTATTTAGGGAAAAACCAATTTATCCTTTTCAAAAAAATTTTAGATACAATATAGCTATTTAATTAAGTACCACAAAAAGTTTCAAATACTTTTTCACTTTCAAGAGGTGGGGTAATATATTTTTTATTATCTATTTTCTCATAAGGTTTTTTTAGTAATTTTTCGAATTCATATAATTGACTGTAATTATTGCTGTACACTTCATTAATTATTTCTTCAATAATATGATTCCTAGGTATAATTTGAGGATTAACATTTTTAAATTTTCTTATTTTATTATTTTTATATTTTTCTTCCCAATTTTTAAAAATCTTTTTATCAAGAGTATTATTTTCTAAATCTAAAAATGTATTTGTATAATCAAGTTTATAAATATGCATCAAATCTAAAAATTCTTTAATAATTTCTTCGTTATTATTATTAGTAGTATCTAAATTTAATTTCATAGACATCATTGTTAACCAAGATTGATTAAATAATTTTTTATATTTATTTAATATATCTTTGATTTTTTTGATTGCTGTTTTTTCATTTGGATCAATTAAATGAAGAAAAGTTTCAGCAAATCTTGCTAAATTCCACAACGTTATTTTTGATTGATTTTCAAAAGAATATCTTCCCATTTTATCAATTGAGCTGAAAACTTTTTTTGGATTATATTCATCCAAATATGCTGCTGGACCATAATCTATAGTTTCACCTGATAAAGACATATTATCGGTATTCATAACACCATGAATAAAACCAACTCTCATCCAATCTACGACTAACTTAATTTGTAAATCACAGATTGTCTCATAAAATTTTAAATATTTATCATTATTATTATCTATATCAGGATACAGTCTTGAAATTGTATAAGATATAAAGTTTTGAAATTCCTCTCTATTTTTTAAAAGACTTCCAAATTGAAAAGTTCCCACTCTAATATGCGATTTTGCAACTCTAATTAAAACTGCGCCAGGTTCTAATCTATCACGTAATACATTTTCACCAGTAGTAATAACAGCTAGTGCTCTGGTTGATGGTATACCAAGATTATGCATAGCTTCACTTAATATGTATTCCCTTATCATTGGGCCTAATGCAGCTTTTCCGTCTCCATTTCTAGAGTAGGGTGTTTGGCCTGATCCTTTTAGCTGTATATCTACTCTTTGTTTATTATTAGTAATATGTTCACCAATAATTACAGCTCTGCCATCGCCTAAAATTGTAAAATTTCCAAATTGATGTCCAGCATAAGCTTGAGAAAAGTAATTTTTATTTAATTTATTTTTTCCTAAAAGAATATTACACTTTTCATCATCATCATATTTACTAAAATCTAAATTTAAATCCCTAGCAAGGTCACTATTAAACAAAACTAATTTTTTATTACTAAAATTTTCAGGATTAACTTTACTATAAAAAATACTAGGTAATTTTGTATAACTGTCTTGAAAATTCCAAACCATTTTAAATAAATATATATAAATTTTTTGAATTTAACATCTACAACTTTAGTATATATGTATTAAGTCAGAGATGAATACCATAATTGATATAGTTAATCAGTCAAAACATCCAATACATAGCGATGAATATATTCAATATTGCAATAATGAAATTAAAAAAAATTCTATACTAATTTTAAATGATTTTTTAACAAATGGCTGCTTAAATGAATTAATTACTGAAGCACATAGATTACAAGATCAAGCTTTCTATTGTTCTCAAAATCATACTATCTTACTTAATAAACATGATAAATTAAGTGACTTGAATGATCCTTTAAATAGAGAGGTTGTAAGTGATAAAGGTTGTGTTCCTCATGATTTGTTAAATCATCAATCAAAATTAAATACTTTATATCAATCAAATATATTTAAAAATTTTTTAAAAGGTGTCTTAAATTTAAAAGATATCTATCCATACAGTGATACCTTATCTTCCATAAATTATAATTATTATCAAAAATCACAACAGCTTGGATGGCATTTTGATAATGCATCATTTGCTATTACTTTAATGATACAATCATCAGATATAGGTGGTGAATTTGAATATGTTAGTAAAGGTAGAAATTTTTCTGAAAACTATATCGATAAATCATATATTAAAGATATTTTAGATAGAAAAATTTTACCACAAAAAGCAGATGTTGATGCCGGTACTCTGATATTATTTTATGGTAGAAATTATTTGCATCGTGTAACACCAGTAGAGTCTGAAAAACCAAGAATATTAGTAACACTTAATTATAATGAAGAAGAGGGCACAATGCTTTCAGAAAATGCAAGATTAACATTTTTTGGTAGAATTAACTAATTATGATTAAAGAAAAATAATTGTTTTCCATTTACTCGATAATTATTAATCAATTTTTTTGCTTCTTCTGACGTAATCCAAACAATATATTTTTTAGCCTCTTCAATATTTAAATTATTATTTATCTTATTGCTTACTAAAATTATCCCATATTGATTAAATAATGGTGGTAAATTTTCACAGACAATTTGTAGATTTTCTTTTTTATTAAAAGCTATCCAAGTGCTACGATCACTAAGAGTGTAAGCATTCTTTTGATTAGCTATTAATAATGTTGAGCCCATTCCCTGACCAACACTGAGATACCAATTTTCTTTAAATGGTATATTTATATTTGATAATTCCCAAAGCTCTTTCTCCTTTTTGTGTGTTCCACTCTCATCACCTCTTGATACAAATAATAATTTTGATTTTTTTATTTCAATCATTTTATTTTCAATTGAAGAGCATGTTTTGTTATCTTTTTTTGGTCCTATCAAGACAAAATCATTATACATCAAATCATATCTTAGGGTGCCATATCCCTTATCCATAAATTCTAGCTCTGATTTTTTATGATGAACTAATAAAATTTCAACATTTCCATCCATTGCAACTTTAATTGCCTGACCTGTTCCAAGAGATAATGCTCTGACTTTTATTTTATATTTTTTTTCAAATTCTTTGTTAATATATTCTAATAAACCCGTATCGTGTGTAGAAGTTGTGCTTGCTATTGTTATATGTTTATCATTAGCTAGAGCATTCTTAATCAAGAATATTAAAATAAATATAAGTAAAAATCTAATCATAAAACTTGATACATCTTATAGTACTTACTAAATATATTTATATATTTTGAAAGGATAGTTATGAAAATTATCAAAGTTTTAGAAAAAACTGAACTAGTAATAGTCGATTTAGAGGTAAATTTAGGCAAAGAAAAAAGAAATGGTTTAACATTATGTGTTAAATATAATGGTGATTATTATCCATTAAATACTGCACATGATGGAAGGCCAATTTTAATGAATAAAGAGAATGTAATTAAAAATTAAAATTCAATTTTTTAATTATAAACATGAAAATAGCATAAGCTATTGCAGTACTGATTATTGAAACAATTAGTGAAAAAACAAAATTTTGTTTAAATTTCAAAAGAATAGGTAAAACAATAAAAAAAACAAAAGAAGGAATACTCATAACAATTGTACTATAAGATAACTCTATTACTTTTTGATAATCCTTTGTGTCCCAATATAACCATATAAAAGCTAATAAAGATGTTAGTGGTAAGGAAACAATTATTGCAGCAGTCCAAGTATATTTTTTTGCTATTTCAGATACTGCAACAATTATAATAGCACTTATTATAGTTTTAAGAAAAAAATACATTATTTACTTACATTTGTTCTTGTAGCTATATAGACACCAAATGTACAAATTAATAGTCCAATAATATCAATTATAAATAATTTTTCATCTAAAACAAACCAAGCCATTACAGCAGTAGTTGGAGGAACAAGGAAAAAAAGACTGCTAGTTTTAGAAGCTGTTCCATTTTTTATTAGATACATAAGTATTGCGTACGCTCCAAAAGACACCATAATGATTTGCCACGATATTGATAAAATAAAACGTTTATCAAAATTAATAAATGATATTTCAAAAAATAATGAAATTATAAATAAAAATATTCCAGCACTTAATGCTTGATAAAAATTATTAACTGAAAGACTTATTTCATGAGTAAATTTTTTTTGCCAAATAGTAGCTGAAGTTGCTCCTAAAAGTGCAACAATAGAAGCAATAACACCTATTGTTGGGATTTCTGTTCCAATATCATAACCTATAACTAATATAGTACCTAAAAAACCAAAAAATATTCCTATCCATTGCGTAACAGTAACTTTTTCTTTTAAAATAGGTCCACTTAGAATATTTGTTAAAATAGGTTGGAGGCATACAATTAACGCAGATAATGTTGCAGTAAGTCCCATAGAATAAGAAAAAAATACTCCACCTAAATAAAATCCATGAAAAAGAATTCCAGTAATCATAGCTTGAAAGATTAAATTTCGATTTATTCTTATTCTTTCCCTAAAAATAATAGAAAAAATTAAAAAAAATACACTTACAATACAAAACCTAAAACATAATGCAGCAAAAGGGCTTGCTGATTGCACAATAAATTGACCACTTATAAAAGCACTACTCCAAAAAAAGATAAATAGATATGAAAGATATAGGTTCATTATAAATAATAATTCTATTCTTTATTTATAAATGTTATGAAAATTTATTCATAGAAT
The DNA here is from genome assembly GCA_902623585.1 of uncultured Alphaproteobacteria bacterium. Taxonomy (GTDB): domain Bacteria; phylum Pseudomonadota; class Alphaproteobacteria; order HIMB59; genus CACPNW01. The sequence continues at coordinate 52,279 of CACNUO010000003.1, forward strand.
AAAATGCTTAGCAATAAAATCAATTTTTTTTGTCCAAATTGTAGTTCAGATAAATATATTGGTAAAACTACTATAGGAAAAAAATATAAAGATGAACCATATAAAAATGTAACATCTGAAATACAATGCGCTCAGTGTTTTATGGATATTCCATCAATTATTTCAGAAAATATTTCTCCTGATAAGCAAAATGAAATGTCCAAACTTTGGAATGAAATATATAAACCATCACATAAAGAAAGTGCTGCACAATGTTCAAAATGTTTTAGGTATTATTGGGAAATAGAAAAATATTTATCTGAACATAATATTTCTTCAAAAGACATTTTCTATCAAACTTATAATCCTAAAAAATCAATTGGAGATTTAATTTGTAAGATTTGTGATCCAACATCTTTTAAATAAAATTAATGTTAGCATATATTCTTAATATATCAGGTTGGCTTTTATTACCTTTCATGGATGGTATTGCAAAATATCTATCTGCAGAAATACATTTCATACAAATTGTTTGGGGTAGGTATTTTTTTATGCTTTTAGTTAGTTTTCCACTAGCATTTATATTTTTTAGAAAAGAAATTAGTTTTCCTAAAACAATTTCAGTACAGTTATTTAGAAGTTTTTTTTTATTTTTATCTACCGTTTTTTTCTTTTATGCAATTTCAGTTATAACTTTAGCAGAAGCTTTAACCCTTGCATTTATCTCTCCAATAATAGTGACAATATTATCAATTTTTTATTTAAAAGAAAAAGTTGGACTTCATCGATGGACTGCAGTTTTGATTGGGTTTTTTGGTGTTATGATTATTATAAGACCAGGTTTTATAGAAATTAATTTTGCATCTTTCTCAGCTATTGCAGCAGGAATTTCATACGCTTTTTACATAATTTATACTCGAAAATTATCTTTTACAGATAGTGCTGTTGTTACTTTGCTTTTTACAGGTATCGTAGGTTGTATTTTTATATCTCTTATTGTTCCTTTTTACTGGATAAATTTAGATTTAAGACAATTATTATTGCTTATCTCATTAGCTTCAATTGGAACTTTAGGACATTTTTTAATAATTCTTTCTTTAAGACTTGGAGAAGCTTCTAAACTAGCTCCTTTGGGTTATTTTGAGATCTCCACAAATATACTTGTTGGATATGCCTTCTTCGGTGATTTGCCTGATATTTGGATTTATTTAGGATTATCTTTAATTGTTTTTAGCGGTATTTATATTTTTATTAGAGAAAGAAGAGAGATTAAATAAACTAATTAGTTTTTCTAGTTGTTTGATAAATAAATATTGTAACAGATCCAAGCAGTAGGGCTCCTCCTATAATTGTATTTAGAGGCGGTATTTCATTTATAACAAACCAAACCCAAGCAGTACCTAAAACACTCTCTAATAAAAATATTAGAGCTACTTCGTGTGCTGGAGCAAATTTAGGTGAAATTGTTAAAATCATAAATGGAATAGGTAGTATTAATAAGCACATTATGAAAAGAAACAAAATTTGATCATTATTTAAATCAAAGTTAATTCCAAATGGTAAAGCGTAAAGAGCTGATATTAAACATCCTAATAAACATGCCGGTACCAAATCTTTATTTTTAAATAATCTAACAAGAACCATACTAAAACCCATTCCTATTGCTACAATTAGAGCCATAATATCTCCGTATAATCCCGTAGTTGTAAAGCTTCCTATTCCAATGATTATCATTGCAAGCATAGCAATTAAAATCACTATCCATGTAAAAAGACTAGGTATTTCTTTAAGTATAAAAACTGAAAATATTGCAGCAAAAATAGGAGCTGATGCAATTAGAACTAATGTATTAGCTACTGCAGTATTTTGAATTGAATATACAAAACAAATATGAGTTATAGCATAGAGAATAGCATAGATTATCCCTGGTACACCAATTAGATAAAATGATTTAAGAAAAGATCTTTTGTAAGTATAAATGAGAAAAATTAATATCGTAACAATTGGTAGAGCGCTTCTATAAAATATTAAACTAAAATCGTCTAAATTTACTAATCTAATAAATAAACTATCAGGGCTAAGTATTAAAACCCCAACAAATGATAGTATAAGCCCCTTATTTCTTGTTTTCATAAATATTTGAAAATAAATAGATTATTAATATATCTATCAGTATCGTTCTTTAATTCACACTTGTTTTTATGAAAAAATTACTTTTTTTATGTTTTATTTTTTTATCACTAAATACTCACGCCTTAGATTCAAATAAATTAATAAACCTTGTTGATTTAAAAATACTTTTTGATCTTCAAAAGAATGATTGGAACGAAAATGTTCTTTTTCTCATAAAAAAGAATTCATTTTCTAAAGTAGATAATGACTCAGAAGTATTTTATTTAAAATCAATATTTAATGATGGCGAAATAATTACAATGCCAATTTTTTCTAAGGATATTGTTGAAAAAATTATATTTGAATATATTTTTTTAGATCACAATAAACAAAATTTAAAAATCATAAATAATCATTTTAATTCTTTTAAAAATTTTTGTTTTGAATATCTCTATAATGACAAGTCTATACGAGTAGTTATTACTAAATGTAATTAATTAAAAACCATTGATGTAGCTTTAAAAATTAAACTATGTCTTTTAGCTAATTCTAATTTATCATTTGAATATCCACCACCTATTACTGTCGCAATAGGAATTGATTTATTTTTAAAAAATTCTAACACTGTAATATCTCTTTTTAATAATCCTTCAGTTGTTATTTTTAAATTTCCTAATTTATCATTCTCATGAATATCAACTCCAGTATCAAAAATTACTAAATCAGGATTAAAATTTTTTATACAACTATTAAGTGTTTGATATAATATTTCTAAATATTCATTATCTTCTAAATTATCATCTAATTCAACATCCATGTCACTTATTGATTTTCTAAATGGAAAATTATTTTTACAATGAATTGAACATGTAAAAATTTTATCATTATCTTTAAGGATTGAGGCTGTACCATCTCCTTGATGCACATCAGTGTCAAAAATTAATATTTTTTTTACTTGATGGGTTCTTATTAAATGTAATGAAGCATAAGCCAAATCGTTAAAAACACAGTATCCTGAACCAAAATCTCTATGACTATGGTGTGTGCCACCTGCTAAATGATTTGCTATACCATTCTTAATTGCTTCTTTGCATGTTAATAGAGTTCCATTAACTGCTAAAAAGGAGCGATGAGAAAGTGTTTCTGACCATTTAAAACCCAATCTTCTTATTTCTTTATCGGATAAAGTACCATTTTTAATTTTTAATACGTAATCTAAATTATGACATATAGAAACTTCATTAACACTTGCTTTTTGAGGATTTAGAATTTTTGCACGATGATAAAAATCTGAAGTTTTTAATTCATTATATAAATCTGAAAACTTACTGGCAGAAAATTTATGATTTTCAGGCAGAGGAATGTCATAATCTTCGTGTGTTACCCAACTGATTTTTTTCATAAATTTGCCTCTTTTTAACTCAATTTATGCCAAAATTAATTTGTACATAGAATATGTGGCACTAATCTACCAATATATATTTAGTGAGTAAATGTATTCTATCCATAAAGAATTAGTGTCACAACCAATATGGAATTTGTTTTAATATTTGATTTATTAATTATTTGTTTAATTGGTTTTTTTATTGTCAATTTTTATTGAATTAATAATCAATTTAAATAATATTTTAATAATGAAAGATTTTTATGATCTAAATGGCTATTTTTCACCATTAAAAATTTATAATGCAAAAGAAGCAAATTTTTTTAGAAATAAATTAGAAGATTCAGAAAAAAAATTAGGTAAACTTCATTATATTGTGAAAACTTATACAATAATGAAATGGGTGTATGAAATAGCAACTAATAAAATATTGCTTGATTTTATCGAAGAAATAATTGGTAAAAATATATTATTATATAATGCAACTTTTATAATAAAAGAACCAAACACTAAAACACACGTAAGTTGGCATCAAGATCTTACCTATTGGGGTTTTGATAATAATGAAAAACAAGTAAGTGCATGGTTAGCTTTATCCAAAGCTAATGATCAAAGTGGTTGTATGAAAATGATTCCAGGTTCCCATAAAAATGGATTTTTTGAACATCATTCAACTGAAGATAAAAATAATGTTTTATCTAGAGGTCAAACTGTAAAAGATATTGATATAAATAAAGCAGTATCATGTCCGTTAGAACCCGGTGAAGTTTCCTTTCATCATGGTCTAACATTACATGCATCTCAACCTAATTCTAGTAATGACAGAAGAATAGGATTAAATTTTCAATTTATTTCTACTGATATGAAACAATTAAAAAGCAAAAATGATAGTGCTATTTGTGTAAGAGGAGAAGATAAGTATAAAAATTTTAAGACAGATCAAGTAGCTAAAGATGACTTTGATCATGAGGCTTATCAACATCTTTTAGTTTTAAATAATCATTATAATGAAACAATAAGAAAAAATTAATATTTATTTATTAGAATCTGAAATAAGAGATCTAAAAATTTACTTCTATTTAATCAAATCATATGAATGTTTTATCTGGAATTAGTATCGGATTTATTGGTTACACGATATTTGTCATTTTAGATACAATAATTAAAAAATACCTAGTTAATGAATATTCTGTTTTTCAAATAAATTTTTATATTTGTCTTTTTAGTTTTATACCTACACTATTAACTCTTTATTTTCTAAACAAATGGAGCTCACTAAAAAATGATATTATTCATATACAGCTTCTTAGAGGATTATTTGGATTAATTTCAGGAGCTTTAGTAGTTTATTCATTTAGAGAACATGCATTTAGTGAAATTTACCCAATATTATTTAGTGCTCCATTAATGATAACAATGTTATCCCATTTTTTTTTAGATGAAAAAGTTGGTATTAGAAGATGGTCAGCGGTAACAGTTGGATTTATTGGTGTATTAATAGTTAGTAGACCTGGCACTATTCATTTTTCATTAAGTCTATTTGGTTTATTTTTTTCCGCATTACTAATGGCGATAAATATTACTTTAGTAAGAAAGTATTCAAATAATCAATCATCAATAGCATTTACTTTTTATGCTTTTTTATCTGCAACTATTTTAAATGGATTACTGAGTTTTAATAGCCACATCGCATTATCTTTTAATGATCTAATGATACTTGTTTTTTGTGGTATTATTTGTGGAATAGGGGGTAATTGTTTAACAATCGCCTCTAAATTTTTAGAGTCTAGTGTTTTTGCTCCTATTCAATATACACAACTAATTTCTGGAGCAATTTTAGGTTATTTATTTTTTGCTGATATTCCAGATATTTATGAAATTATAGGATCTTTAATTATTGTTGGTAGTGGAATTTATATAATAATTAGAGAAACAAAAATAGGGGTTAGGCCATATATTAAAGAAGATTCAAGATTTCGTGACCAATTTAATAGAGGTCACTAAATTAATAATTATAAATCAAAACTTTGTGATAATATTTTAATAGCATAAAATTATTATGAAAAATTTATTAAATAATAAAAATCCAATAACTTTACTAATTTTATCATCAATAGCCATGCCTATCGCTTTTAGTACTTGGATGGTTTTATTAAATAATTTCTCAGTTGAAAGAGCAAGTTTTACTGGAGTTGAAATTGGAATACTTCAAAGTATCAGAGAAATACCTGGCTTCCTAGCATTTACTATTATTTTTTTATTGTTCTATTTTAAAGAGCAATATTTTGCTATTTTTTCTTTAGCCTTAACTGGTTTTGGTGTTGCAATTACAGGTTTCTTACCAACTGTTTATGGTTTGTATTTTACAACAATTATTATGAGTACTGGCTTTCATTATTGTGAAACGGCCAAAAATTCTTTGAGTTTACAATGGCTTTCAAAAGAAGAAGCTCCACCAGTTCTAGGAAAATTAATAGCTATTAGCTCAATTACGTCTTTATTTTTGTATTGTATAATTTGGAGTTTATTAGAAATCTTTAATTTAGATTATAAGTATATATTTTTAATTGCAGGATTAATTTGTATTCTTATTTCCATACACCTTTTTATATCCTTTCCTTTTTTTGAAATTAAAAATAAACAACATAAAAAAATAATTCTAAAAAAAGAATATTCTCTTTACTATATCTTAATTTTTTTATCAGGTGCTAGAAGACAAATTTTTGTAGTTTTTGCAGCTTTTTTAATGGTAGAAAAATTTGGATATTCAGCATCGCAAGTTACTTTACTATTTTTAGTTAATTATATTTTTAATTGGTTTTTTGCAGAACGTATTGGAAAGTTAATAAATATATTTGGTGAGAAAAAATGTCTTATATTTGAATATATTGGACTCGTTATAGTTTTTACATCTTATGCATTCGTGACCAATGCTTATGTTGCAGCAGGTTTATATATTATTGATCATATGTTTTTTGCGTTAGCTATTGCAATTAATACATATTTTCAAAAAATTGCTGATCCAAAAGATATTGCAAGCACTGCAGGTGTTTCATTTACTATCAATCATATAGCTGCAGTATTTATCCCAGTACTTTTAGGATTTGTTTGGATTAATTCTCATTCAATAGTTTTTTTAATTGGATCTTTGTTTGCTCTACTATCTTTAATCGCTTCATTTTTTTTACCTAATAATTTATCAAAGATTATTTTAGATGAAAGTAATTTAAAAAAAGTAAGAGTATAATTTACTCACCTATATAACTAAGAATTATTTTTCTTTTGTATTTACTGTACCTGTGTTCAATTAGATATATTCCCTGCCACATCCCTAATTTCATTTCTTTATTGTTTATAGGAATTGTTAATGAGGTTTGAGTAAGCATAGATTTTATGTGAGCAGGCATATCATCATCTCCTTCATAACCGTGTTTATATAATGAAGCATCTTCAGGAACTATTCTTTGAAAAAAAGAATTAATATCATCTAATACATCTGGGCTAGCATTTTCCATTATTGTTAATGAAGCAGAAGTGTGTTGTATAAATAAATTTAGCTGACCTTTAATTATATTATTTTTTAGAATCCAATCATGAACATTATTTGTAATTTCATACATTCCCTGTCCATTATTAGAAATTATCAATTCATCTTGTAGATTTAACATTTTCTAATCTTAAAATGAAGTCGTGGCACCTACAAGGAGAATTATAATGAAAATTAATGTTATGAAAAAAAGAACTATTCTTTTAATAAGTGCCACAATCTTTAAAATATAATCAAATTTTGTTTTAATAGAGATATAAATAAGGAAAAATTGTGTTATGATTATCCTAATTCTTTTTAGCTAGGAATATTATTTGTTAAACAATAATCAATTTGCAATTTTTTTAATTATTATATCAATTATTTTTGGTGCTCTTATGGGTACATTTATAAAATTAGCTCAAGAAGAATTAAATGTATTTACAACCGGTTTTTTACGTTTTTTCTTTGGATTTTTAATCATCACCCCTTACATTCTAAAAACAAAATTTGAAGTATTTAGTACAAAAAATTTAAAAATTCATATTTTACGGTCAGCACTAAACTTACCTGCAATGCTACTTGGTTTCGCAGCTTTAGCTATGCTTCCATTAGAGAAAATGACAGCCATTCATTTTATAGTTCCTATCATCGTTACAATCTTAGCTGTGATATTTTTAAAAGAAAAAATCTATTTGTATAGGTCAATTGCATTAGTGATGGGTTTTCTAGGAATGTTAATAATATTACGACCCGGTATTATAGATATTTCTATTGGAATATATATGGCGCTTATTTCATCGCTAATTTGGTCAGTAGTTATAATTTTAACTAAAAAAGTATCTAAGGATGATAGTGCTATAACAATATTATCACACCAGTATGTTTATATGAGTCTTTTTTCATTTCCATTAGTTATATATTTTTGGGATCAGCCAAGCTTAAAAACAATTATTTTTATATTATGTGCTGCAATGTCAGGAACTATATTACATATTGCATTAAATCATGCATATAAATTAGTTGATGTAACTATGACTCAACCTTATTCATTTTTAGGATTAGTGGTTTCATCAATAATTGGATATTTTGTCTTTAGTGATAAACCTGATTTTTATACCTGGTTAGGTGCTTCTGTAATTTTTTGTGGTGTACTTCTAATTTCTTACAGAGAACTTCAATTAAATAAAGAAATTACAAGAAAGAGATTAAATATTAATTCATAATATTAATATTTAACATCGTTAGATTATGTGTATTATTAGTAAATGCAAAATAATTATTTTTATAAATGGATAGATAGTAATAAAGATGATGAAATAAATAGTTTCAAAGAATGTATCGATTCATATATTTATTTTAAGAAAGATGCTTTTTATAAAACTAACAAATTAATTAAAAAAAAACCAGAATTTAATGCTCCAAAATTATTAAAAATAGTTTTATTGCTTTTTTCTAGAGATGTACAAAAAATTTCATTAGCTAGAGAAACATTCAAATCAATTTCCACTGATGAAGTAAATGATTATTTTCATCAATATTTAGAGATAGTAAATCTCTGGATTAAAAATGATTTAAAAAATTTATTAAATAAATTGGAATTAATTATAAAAGATAATCCCAAAGATATTTTTGCAATCAGATTATTTCATTTTAATAATATTTTCTTGGGTATTGATAGTAAATTTTTAAATAAACATGAGGAAATACTAAGTAAGTGGTCTGAAAATGATCAGCATTATAATTTACTATTAGGGATGACTAGCTATGCCTTTGAAGAAAATAATATAATTGATAAAGCTAAGCTTTTAGCTTTAAATTCACTAAAACAATCATCAAATGATTTATGGAGTTGGCATGCTCTTTTGCATGTACACGATAATGAGAATAACAACTCAATTAATAACAATGATAATTTTAATAAAATTAATTGGTCAATTTACGGGCCAATAAAAAGACATATATGGTGGCACCAATCATTAATATTATTCTACAATCAAGAATATGAGAAAAGTTTAAAACTATTTGATAATTATTTCTCTTCTTCAGAAATTTTTTATTTAGATTTTTGTAATGCTTGCTCTTTTTTATTAAGACTTCATTACAAAGGAGTGGATGTTAAAGAAAGAATGGATAAATTAAAAGATTATGCTGAATATTTTAAAAATCAACACATACTTCCATTCATTGATTATCATCTTATTTTTTATTACTTATACTATAATGACCAAGATTATTTTCAGCAACTTGAAGAGAGAATGGAAGAAAATTATTTAGAAAATTCTTTTAAAGAAAATTATTTTAATTACTTAAAGCCAATCATTCACAGTATGAAAACAAATGAATTATTAAACGAAAATATAATTAAATCACAATTTAAATACCTTGGAGGTAGTTTTGCTCAACGAGAACTTATTTTTTTAAGTTTAATCCAAAATACAAAATATGAAAAAAATAAATCAGATTTAATATCAGAATATAATGATTATAAATCAGTATCTAAATTATATGTATAACTCTAAATTGTTGGAAGAAAAATTTATAAAAAATTCAAATAATAATTTTACCTTATTAAAAGATAATCTTTTTTTTCGAAATATAACTTTTCAAAATTTTCAAATTTTAAAGATGATATCATTTTTGGTAAGAGACAAAAATTGGAATAACTATGATCCTAAAATTCTAAATTATGAAGAGAACTTTGATACATCCTTAGAATATATATTCGATTTAGAATATGGTATAGATGAAATTCTTAAAACAAGAAATGTTATATTATTTTCTGATAATTCTATCACTTTATCCTCTGAAGGAGAATTTTTAACGGATTTTTGGACTAATAGAATAGGTTTTAATTTATTAATTCCATTACAAAATCATGTTGGTTCAAACATCATTGTAACAAAAGGGAACGATTTGAAAGAGGAAAAAAAATTTCCAGAAAATATAAAACCTGACCAACCATTTTTTAAATTTAAAAACCTTGCTTATACTTTAGATGATAGTTTGTTGGTTAATATTAATTTTGAGGGTATTTTATTTGAAATGGAGGATCAAAGAAACTGGGGTGATGCTTCTTACAAAATATATAGTGGTTCTTTATTAAATCCTTTTCCATATCTAGAAAAAGGGGGGTCTAATTTCTCTCAAACTGTAAAAATAGATATAGTAAATAAAAAACAAATATCTTTCCCGTCTAAGAATATTGTAAAAATTGATCATACCACTCCTTATAAATTTCCTAAAATTGGTATAAAAATTGATTCTTTAATTATTCCTAATGATAATTTAATAAATAACTTTGATTATTTTTACTATCTCATTGATTTTACTGAAGATTTTACAAATGTAACATCAAGATCTCAGAACAAAGTATTCCTTGTAGCTTTGGTTGATCATACTAATGATCCTGATGATGAGTTAAAAAAAATTTACAATTTTGTAACTGAAAATACTATTAATTTAGATAAAATTTTAATTTGTCCAAAAATATATTTGAATAGTTTTCAACCAGCTGGTGAATGGCCTAAAGCTCCGGAATTAAATGAATACTATAAAATTGCGAAAAAGATATTTTCTAATAGTGAAATTGTTTCTGGAATGGTCACTAATTTTACAGAATTAAATAGAAAAAGACCAAAAATGTTTTATGATTTGGTTAGTTTTTCCTTCACTCCAATTGTTCATGATTCTAGTGATTTTGGTGTATTAAATACACCTGAAACTATACCTTATATCCTTAAAACTCTAAAAAATTTTTCTAATAGTACCAATGTTCATATTGGTCCAATTTCTATTGGTATGCATTTCAATCCGTATGGTGAAAGTCTTGTAAGTAATAAAAACAAAATAAGATTAGAAATGGCTGATAGCGATCCAAGGCATGATCATTTATTTTCACTAACTTGGACACTGGCAATTTTTATTCAATCAATAAATAAAGAATCAAAATTTTTTACTTTTAATTCTGTTTATGGGCATCATGGAATATTAAATAAAGATAATACCAAAAGACCATTGTATCATTTAAATAATTTTCTTATTTCATTAACAAATTCAGAAATTTTTAAATTTAATCCAGTTAACGAAGTGTATGGATTAAAAATCATACTAAATGATAAAAATTATTATTTATTTGTCAATTCCTCAAAACAAAAAAAGGATATTAATATTCCTGAAATAAATTTTAGTAATCAATATAAGCTTAATTTAAAAAATTATACTGATATTTTTAATAATGATTTTTCTTTTTTTAACTTTAAAAAAGATTTAAATCCTTATGCTTTTGAGCCATTAGAAATCAAATTTATAGAAGATAAATGAAAAAATTAAAAGGAGCATTAATCGGTTGTGGTTTCTTTGCTGAAAATCATATTTTAGCTTGGAAAGAACTAAGAAATATAGAAATAATATGTGTTTGTGATTTAGATATAAAAAAAGCTAATAAATTTAAATCTAAATTTAACATTTTGCATTCTTATTCATCTATAGAATTAATGTTAAAAAAACATAAAATTGACTTTGTTGATGTCGTAACAACAATGGAGACACACTTAAATATTGGCAAAATTTTATCTAAGTATAAAATTCCAACTTCTATACAAAAGCCATTTGCTGAAAATTTATCTAATGCAAAAAAAATTGTTTCTTTATATAAAAAAAATAAAACACCACTTATGGTTCATGAGAATTTTAGATGGCAAAGCCCTCTATTAAAATTAAAAGAAATTATAAATAAAGAGCAGTTAACGAAACCACATTATGCCAAGATATCTTTTAGACATGCAAATCCTGTTGGATATACCAATCAAACATATTTATACGATTTAAAAGAGTATTTAACCCTAGACGTAGGAATCCATTTATTTGATTTAAGTAGATTTTTTATGGGAGAAGCAAAAAGTATTTATACAATAAATCAAAATACAAATAATAAATTTAAAGGTGAAACAGATTTTATATCCCTGATAAGAAATAGAAACAACAGTATTACTATTGTTGATGCATCTATTTCTTCAATTAAAAAACCAGATAGATTTGCTCAAACACTAGTTAATTTAGAATTCTCTAACGGCTCAATTGATTTGGATTACAATTACAAAATTACTCTTCACAAAAATAATAAGAAGAAGATTTATGATGGAAAACCAAAGAAATATAAATGGATTTCAAAACCTTGGGATCAAATTCAAGAAAGTGTAATTAATACGCACAAACATTTCATTGACTCATTAATAAATAATATTGAACACGACACAAGTGGTGAAGATAACATAAAGAGTTTATCATTAGTCTTCAATTCATATAAATCTGATAAACTAAGAAAAGAAATTAAAATTTAATTTTTTATTTAAGTTTAAATTGTAAATTTCGAGATTTCATCTCTAATTAATTTACTTAAGAGACTATACCCAAGAACATTCATGTGCAATGGATCTTCTGAATAAAATTTTTCAAATCCAGCATCAAGCATAGGAGAGCAAAGATCAATATAGCGCCATTGACTAAAATTCTCAATTTTGTTTTTAATTCGTTCATTTGCATCTAATATTGTATTTAAATAATTTTTCCTAAATACACTTGGCTTAATAGAAACAAAAAAACATAAGGAATGAGGTAATTTTTCATTAACTTCAGAAGCAAATAATAAAAATTCATTTTCTAAATCTTCAGCACTCATTCCGCTGCCTATATCATTATCACCTGCATAAAAAATCATCTTGTCGGGATTATTTGGGACTACAATTCTATTAAAATAGGTTCGGCATGATACTAATGTGGAACCACCAAATCCTAAATTTAATAAACTATCAAATGACAAATCAGTTTTTGCATTTTCCCAATCTCTAAATGTTGAACTTCCAAATAAAACTATTTTATTATTTTTATATTGATCTGAATGTAATTTAATTTCTAATTCTCTCACGTCTGCTTCAAATTCTTCTTCAATAGGGCTTACTAAATTTAAGTTACTAATCACATTTTCATAATTAATTTTATTTTTTGAAGCAGATTTTGCTAATTCAATTGCTTCCTCAACATATGTTCTAAAAGTTTTTCTATATTTAGATAAAAAATTTTCTAACTCTTTTTTATTTTTCATATCATTTACAAAATCTTTTATTTTTATTGGTTCTTTAATAACTGCTGAATAAATAGTATCAGAAATTGAATAATCAAAATTTGCTAATGCAATCGGAACAAGAAGGGGCTCTGGTTTTAATTGGTCTGCTAATAAAAATGCACCTGGTTTTAATGGACCTGGGGAATTTGGAGTTAAATTATCTTCAGTTTCAGATGTGCCTTCTGGTGCTATAACTAAAGGTCTGTTTTGATCAAAAATATTTTGAGTTTCGATAAATAATTTACTTTTTCTTTTCTTTTTTTGTTCTTGAGTTTCATTTAAATAATCTGATTCTGGTGTATGGACGAAAATATAATCTAAATTCTCATAATAATTATATCTCCAGAATTCTGTATTTCTAGAATATCTAGCAATTCTTTGACCACCATCACCATATTTGGGAAATAGAATTTTTGCACTTATAAAGTGACTATCTATACTAAATTGATGTCCATTAGCTAAACCATTTTCTTCAATGCTTGCCAAATGATTATAAAAAAATATGTTTGTGGCTTCATCAGGTAAATTCTCCATACCTTTAATAACATAAGGTACTTGATCAAAAGCTTTGATAAAATCTGAATTTGTTAATTTTTGTAATGCTTGTTTATTTATTGAATCATATGAATTTGCAACCCTGTTGTATATTTTGTTTAGTTGTTTAAAAAATCTATTTTTTCTTTCTATACCACTCAATGCATCAATCATTAAACTAGCTATAGATTTTTCATCATCATTACCTGTAATAATTAAATCATAAATTGTATCAAATGCTAAAGAATGAGTTAAATGATTTTCTAATAAATGAGGTATTGTATAAAGTTTGGAATTACTTGGTATTGTTGCAGAATTATCATTTAATAAATATTGAAAAAACTCTTTTTCATTTTTAGCTGGATAGGTTGTTAAGCCTGTAGAACTTTGAATATAGCGTCCTAATTGCCATAATTGTCTTTTAAAAAATTTAATTGCCAATTCTGAATTGGTTTTGATTAAATTATCAATAAATTCATTTGAGAATTTTAATATCGTTGTATCTCTTGTTGCTTTTAAGGAGTAGGGTGATTCAATTTCATGTAATCCTGAAGATAAGGACAATGCTACTCCTGGTCTAGCTATTGATCTTGAATTGTTTTCTAATTGGTCATCTTTTAAATTTGTAAAAGAGGCTTCAACCTTACCTTTTAACAAAATATTTATTCCATCAGAATTTTTACCTTCTAATGTTATAAATTCACCAGATGAAAATAATCTAACGTTTGCGTAATGTATTAATTCATCTAAATCGTTATCATCTAGAAAAGCTAAAAATGCTGAATTTTTAATTCTTTTAGTATTTACAATATCTCCACCAGTTTTAACACCATCAGCTAAATTAATGTTTTTGTGTTCAACGGGTTTTTCTAAATTACGAGATGACCATATTAAATTAATTGACTCAAATAATAAAAAAGAATAAAAAAAACTTGCATAGTCCGGATCTACTTCTTCCAATTCTTTTAACTTTTCTATTTTGATAGAAATATATTCTGAATTACCTTTAATAAATATATCTGACATATATCTACCTGGCGCATTTAAGCCTGAAATACCAAGAGGTGACCCTGCATTCTTTAATGTTGCTAACTTATAAAAAACATTATTATGATATTTTACATATTCAGCCTCACCTTTTAAAAGAATAAAAATTTGATCTGCGATACCATGCTGTTCTGCAATTTTGATGTCTTCATTACTTTTGTGAAATTCCGTGCCAGAATTGATTAAATCTTCAGTATTTTTTTTTGGAGACAAATAAAAACCTTTATCTACTAGTATTAAAGATATTTTTTCACTTAAATTCATTAATTATCTAACTTAATAAATTTCCCATTTTATTTAAAGAGAAAAATATTATCTTCTTATAATTGACTTAAAAATATTGATAAAAGATAACAGTATTATTTTTAATCTAAATATACTTACAATGGATTGAGCTAAATATGTCAATGCAGCAGCTCTTAAAACGGATTTGCATTGGTACATATTCTCTCTAGGAACAAATCTTTTGAGTATTGGTAAGGCTCTCTTAAAACTTGCATCAAATTCTACAGGAAGAGTAATCAAATGGATTAGCACATTTGTAGATAAACATCCCATTATTATTATCGCAGCAATAAGGGTAATAAATGGACTTTTAGTGAAGGCAAATATTGACGGTAGTCCTATAATTAATAAAAACGAGCCAATTCTTTGAAAGATCATTGTTTTTTCAATTAATGATTGTCTAAGAATAAGTGGTTTGTATTTTTCTTTATCTTGAATTGCATGACCAATTTCGTGTGCAACAACCGCAATGCTTGTAATACTTTTTTTATCAAGTTTATCTGTAGCGATATGTATTTTTTTTTCTTTAGGATTGTAATGATCTAATTGCTGAATAGGATTAATTGATACATTGGTAATTTTTTCTTCTTCAAGGATTTTTTTTCCAAGTTCTCTACCAGTGAAAGGCATATCAGGTAAAATTTTATTATATTTTTTTAAAATATAATTTACCCATAAACTTGGTAGAAACATTACAATAAATGGCAAAAAATAGTAAAATAATTTAATCACAATATAAAAATAGGAATAATATTATTAAAAATCAATTTTATTTAAACTAGTATTATTATCAATAATTAATTATTGATTAAAAAGTGAAATCTAAATTTGAAAGAATTAATAGACTTCCCCCATATATATTTGGGGAGATAAATTCATTAAAAATGAAACTGAGATCAGAAGGTAGGGATATTATTGATTTTGGCATGGGCAATCCTGATATGCCAACACCTCTTCATATAAGACAAAAATTAAAAGAAGTTGTAGATAAACCAGGTGTTGGACGTTATTCAGTTTCAAAAGGCATTAATGGATTAAGAAAAGCTCAAGCTAAATATTATAAAAAACGATTTAATGTTGATTTAAATCCATCAAGTGAAATTATAGTAACAATTGGTTCAAAGGAAGGTTTAGCAAATTTAGCACAAGCTATAACTTCAAGAGGAGACAGGATATTATGCCCTGATCCATCATACCCTGTTCATCCATATGGTTTTATGATTGCCGGAGCAAAATTAACACCTTTAAGAACATTTTATAATGGACAATTCGATAGAAACAAATTTTTATCAAATATTGTTAATAATTTAAAAAAATACTCTTCAATAAAAGTTATTATTGTTTCTTTTCCTTCTAATCCAACAGCTCAGATAGTTGATTTAGATTTTTATAAAGAATTAGTAAAAATTGCAAAAAAATATCAAGTTTATATTTTATCTGATTTAGCTTATTCTGAAATTTATTTTGGTAAATATCCACCTCCATCAATATTAGAAGTTAATGGAGCTAAGAACATAGCTGTTGAATTTACGACTTTATCTAAAACTTATGCAATGGCAGGATGGAGAATAGGTTTTGCTGTTGGAAACAAAACATTAATTGAAGCATTAACAAAAATTAAATCTTATGTAGACTATGGCGCTTTTACTCCTGTGCAAGTAGCAGCCACTGCTGCTTTAAATGGATCTCAAAGATGTGTAGAAGAAATAAGAGAAACTTATAAAAAAAGAAGAGATGTTTTAATTGAATCTTTTGAAAGGGCTGGTTGGGATAAAATTCCAGAGCCTGAAGCATCAATGTTTGTATGGGCTCCTTTACCAAAAAAATATAAAAAAATGGGTTCTATGAAGTTTGCCAAGAATTTAATGATAAATGCTGACGTTGCAGTAGCTCCTGGTTTAGCTTTTGGAAAAGGAGGAGAGGGATTTGTTCGTATTGGTCTAGTAGAAAATACTCAAAGAATAAGACAGGCAGCTAAAAATATTAAAAGATATTTTAATACTTAATATTAAACTGATAAAATCTTAATATAATGTGATAATTTTTCACCTGCATCCCAGGCATCGCTTAGACTTTTTCCTAGAACCCAGTCTCCACTTAAAAATATTTTATTATCCTTAGAATTAATCCAATTTTTTTTTGATATAGTATTATAACTCAATTTTGTTTGTGCATATAACCACCTGTGTGATTTAATAAAACTTACATTATTCTTTATATCAAATGTTTCTTCAAATATTGATTGAGCATATTTTTCTAGTTCAGTCTTGTCTATATCAATATTATTTTTTGTATATTCAGAATTCATATTTAATACCCAACAATCATGGGATAATTCA
This sequence comes from uncultured Alphaproteobacteria bacterium, assembly GCA_902623585.1. GTDB lineage: Bacteria > Pseudomonadota > Alphaproteobacteria > HIMB59 > CACPNW01. The sequence continues at coordinate 69,609 of CACNUO010000003.1, forward strand.
TTAAATTTTATATTTTGATTCATAAAGAAACTAATATCTTTATGAAGATTTAATCCAGCTTTAACATTAATGTTATTATTATCTTTATAGCTTAACATTACAGTATGTATTGGGTCATAAGATGGTTCGCTAACAATCTGAGTAAAATCAATCAAATCTTTTGAAAGTTCTTTTGATTGTAAATAAGGTATACAAATTAAAATATAATCAAAATCTTTAAATTCTTCCTTTTCAGAAAATAGCGAGAAGAGATCATTACTATTTTTTGAAATTTTAATTATTTTTGAATTTAAATAACTTTTTACTTTAATATTATCAAAAATAGACTTTGGAATAGAATTCATTCCATTTTGACCAATAATAATTTTTTTTCTGATCTTTTTGTTTTTTAAATAATCTGTTGCAAAATCTATTTCTATTACTTGCCCCAAATTATATTTACTTATTACTTCATTTAATTGAACTACAGAATGATTTGTCGATAGATAATGTGCACCATGATCAAAAAGATAATTATCATGCTTTCTAGTAGAGACTCTTCCTCCTGGTCTCCATGATTTATCAAAAATTGTAATATTATGTTCTTGAAGATTATAAGCAAGAGACAAACCAGTCATCCCAGCTCCAATTATTGCAATATTTTTCACATTAATTAATATTAATTATTTGAAAATTTTTTTTGCCTGAAGATTTAATTTTTTTTAAACCAAATTTACTGCATAGATTTTTGTATCTTTGTTTTGCTGGTAAGTTAATTGTTTTAAAATGTATATTATCGTGACCGAACATCATTTTCTGACCATTAATTTCATATAATTTTTTATAAATACTAGATTTTCTTCTGATAACCATAATTTAATAGAAAAAATATATAGTTAAATTTAAAGCTGCAAAGATAAATACTATCGCAATAGCTGCGTATAAATTTCTTTTGTTCATATCTATTTATAATTAAAATTATACTTAAAAGTCAAGATACTAAATTAATTTAACATTAATGATTTTAGGAAATCTAAGTTTTCAATTAATCGTCTTAATTCTTCTGGATCTAGTCCTTTTAAATTTTCTTTAAATAAATTTTGATAGTCTAATGTATCAATACGATCCGTATAAATTTCTTTTAAAGAAATTGTATTTGAATTATCATAATCATAATTCCCAATTAATATTTTTGATAATGCAGGAAATATTAGTGATGTAGTTGTATAAGTTGCAAATCCTATTTCTCTGTCTTCGTCTTGTCTTTTGTCAATAAAGGTAAAATAAATAGCTATTCTTGCTGCACGTGTTAATTCTGCTACAGATAATTCATCATCTTGTGATACATCTAAAAATGAAAAAGTTTCATTAATACAATTTGCGGGATTGCTATCATTATTACATGTTTCAATTAATTGAGAATTCATTAAGTTAATAATTTCTCCATAAATAATTTGAAAGACACTAGGGATTGATTCACATTTTTCATAAACAGAATACTCTGATGAATTTAAAAAAGAATAATCTATACCATCCCAACCATCAGGAGCAGTAACTTCAAGTAAATTATCTCCATCTTTTTTTAAAAAATAATAATAACTTCCATCTAATTCTCCCCATTTATAAGCTGACCAATCTTGTACCTTTGATGTTTTGGAAACATTAAAGCCAACATATGTCTCGTCAATCCACATACTTGTATTATTTGATATTATAAATACTTGATATTCTGCGTCACAATCATCACTCCAAATACCTTGCATATCTTTTGGAAAATTATCTTCAAATATTAATTCTGCATTCAGATGAAATGGAAATAATAAAAAAATACTAAAAATTAATTTTACTAAATTATTCTTCATAAGGCATAACTCTTATTACATCTCCGTAAATAATTACAACTCTTTGCCCATTCGGAAGGGCATTATTATCTCCTTGTACAAAAGCCTTTTGTTGATCATTTTGGCAATTAGAAGTGTTATTACCACATTCATCAATATTCACTATATATTGGAAGCCATCATGATTGCCAATTTTAGCTTGAATTACTGAACCCATAGCGGCTCCTCCAATAGTTCCATATACAATAGCAATATCTTGACACTTAGTTCCTAATATTTCTTCTTCTCCACATATTTGAGAGGCTAAAAGACCTCCTATCATTGCTCCAGCAGTTGCTCCAATCCAATCACTTTCACCTTCAATTTTTACTGGAAGAGAGGTTTTAATTGTTCCATATTCAATATTAGTTACTTTTTGTGCATCAGATTTTTTTACTTTATTTGGAGATGTTGTATTACAAGAGATTATTGCAAAACTAATTATTAAGGGAATTACCAATAATTTTACTAATTTGATCATTAAATTATAAATTATTATAGTTAAAAATTGTCTAAAATAAGCAATTAATTTTAATAAATCATATAAATTTTCTAATAACTTACTATTTAAATATTGATGAAAAGTGTATTTTTAATTCTTGGAAATCAATTATTCCCTCATAAACACCTAAGAAAATATAAAGACTCAACTATTTTTATGTGTGAAAGTTTTGATCTTTGCACTTTTCAAAAACATCATAAATTAAAACTTATTTTTTTTCTATCCTCAATGAGATCTTATGCTGATGAACTAAAAAAAAATAAATTTAAAGTTAATTATATTGATTTAAAAAAGGATTTTAAAATTTCCTATGAAAAAAAATTAGAAAATTTTATAAAAAAAAATAAATTCAAAGAATTAATTTCTTTTGAAATTGAAGATAAATTTTTTGAAAAAAAAATAAGCACCTTATGTAAAAAAAATAAGATTAAATTAACTTTTATACAATCACCCATGTTTTTAAATTCAAGAGATGAATTTAAAAATTATTTAAGTAAAACAAAAAAACCTTTTATGGCAAATTTTTATAAAATTGCCCGTGCAAAAATAGATATTTTGATGGAAAATAATAAGCCAAAAGGTGGAAAATGGAGCTTTGATGAAGATAACAGAAAAAAACTCCCTAAAGATATTAAAATACCTGAAATGATTACTGCAAAAGAAACAAAACATACAAAAGCTTTAAAACAACAAATAAACACAATTTTTAAAAATCACCCAGGCCAAGTTGATAATTTTTGGCTACCTACAACTTATGATGATGCAGTTAAATGGTTAGATTATTTTATTATAAAAAAATTTAATTTATTTGGTGATTACGAAGATGCAGTTGATACTAATAATAACTTTTTATTTCATAGTGTTCTAAGCCCCATGATTAATTTAGGTTTATTGACACCAGATCTAATAATTGAGAGGATAAGGAAAGTTGAAAATAAAATTAAAATTAATTCTTATGAAGGTTATATTAGGCAAATTATTGGATGGAGAGAATTCATTAGAGGAATTTACCAAAATTATGATCAACAATTAGAAGAAAATAATTTCTTTCAACATAAAAATTCTCTTACTAAAAAATGGTATGACGGTACAACTGGATTAGATCCTTTAGATCACTCAATTAAAAATGCTCAAAAATATGGGTACACCCATCATATTGAGAGACTAATGGTTTTATGTAACATTATGAACTTATGTGAAATTAAACCTAATGAAGTTTATAATTGGTTTATGGAAATGTTTGTAGATAGCTCTGATTGGGTAATGTCACCTAATGTTTATGGTATGGGATTGTTTAGTGATGGAGGCATATTTAGTACCAAACCTTATATTTGTGGTTCAAGTTATTTTATGAAAATGATGAATTTTAAAAGAGGTGATTGGAATGATATTATGGATGGATTGTATTGGCGTTTTATTAATAAAAATAGAAAATTTTTTCAATCTAATCCACGTTTAAATATGATGGTTAATATCTATGATAAAATGAATACTGAGAGGAAAAATCATATAATAAAGAAAGCAAATCAGTTTATTCGTGATAATACCAATTAATGGATAAATTCGATGTTGTTGCAGCAATAATAATACAAGATGATAAATATTTTATTGCGCAAAGAAATAGAAATAAACATATGGGATTAAGTTGGGAATTTCCAGGTGGAAAAGTGGAAGAAGGGGAATCTTTTGAAATTGCACTTAAAAGAGAAATAAAAGAAGAACTTAATATAGAAATAAATATTAAAAATAAATTAGGTGAAGAAAATTATAAAGATGACAAAATAAACGTAAAATTACATTATTTTATATGCTATCATGCTAATGGTGAAATTATTTTGAGTGAACACGAAGACTCGGCTTGGGTTGCAAAAAATGAATTTAAAAATTATAATTTTGCTGAAGGAGATAGTGATATTATAAACTTATTATAAGTCTAATTTTAAGATCGTTTAAAACCTTAATTTTTCAACTTTTTTTTTCAAAAATTTCATTTTCTTTTATTTTAATGATAAAGACCAACATCATTTATGAAAGTTGATAAAGATCAAATATCCGCATGGGGTGTGCATGCCTTCACTGGTTCTGGAGCTATACTTGGGTTTCTTGCCCTAGTATCAATATTAAATAATGATCAAGTTGGTAGTTTTTTATGGCTTGGTATGGCCTTACTTGTAGATGGAGTTGATGGAACATTAGCTAGGAAGGTTGGAGTTGAAGAAAAAGCACCAAATCTAGATGGGATTATTTTAGATTCCATTATTGATTATCTAAATTACGTTATTAACCCAGCTTTAATGATTTACTGGTTTCAGATGGTGCCATCAGGTTTTGAAATGATTATGCCTGCTCTTATATTTGGAGTTTCTTTGTACACTTTTATCAACGTTAATATGAAAACGGATGATTATTATTTCCAAGGATTTCCTGCAGTCTGGAATGTTGTGGTTTTATATTTCTTTATATTAAATACCAATGAATGGATAAACCTAATTGTGATAATTATTCTATCAGTATTGACATTCGTTCCATGGAAGTTTGTTCATCCACTAAGAGTAAAATCATTTAGAAATTTAACGATTTTTTTTACTGTTGTTTGGGCAGCAACAACACTACGATTAGTAACAAAATCAGAAATAAACTTAATTATAAATGATACAATTGTTCTTTTAATATGGTTAATTTGTACGGGCTATTTTATTTATATTTGTTTTCTTAGATCAATAAAAGACTATTAAAACCATAAGTAATTCAATATTATTTCGTATATGCAAAAAATGCATATCAAATAATTATGAAATTCATTTTTAAAAATAAATAAATTTTATTATTAAAATTTCACCGTTCATTTTGAATAATTCAAAACGGAAGTAAACGAAAGTTGAAGGAACGCATGCAAGTTATTAAATCGTTCAATCTGTATTAACAGATCGGAAGTAGGCTAAAGCTGAAGGAACGCGGATCTTATTATTAATTTCCATAGCTAAGCATGAATTATAACGGATAAGAAAGGTTTGTTATAACTATGGTTAAAAAGTTAGATAATAAAAAGATATTTTATTCACACCTCAAGAGGTTGACTCCTTGATGTTTAATGAAATGTATCAATCTGAATCAGTTATAAGAAATCATTATAACAATATTAATGATTGGTTAGATCAAATGACTTCAAAAGTTATTCTTGAAAAGAATGCTGAAGCTGAAACTCATTTTAGAAATATTGGAATTACATTTTCTACAAATAACGAAACTGCAAGAGAAAGAATTATTCCGTTTGATCTAATTCCAAGAATATTTACCTATACTGAATGGTTAAGATTAGAAAGAGGAGTAATCCAAAGAGCTAAAGCACTTAATGCGTTTCTTGCTGATATTTATAATCAAGGTGAAATAATAAAAGCTAATATAATTCCTAAAGAAATTATTTACAAAAAAAAATCTTTTGAACCTTCAATGTTTGGTTTTTCTCCTCCTAGAGATATCTATAGTCCTATAATTGGTATTGATTTAGTAAGAACAGGCCCCAATGATTATTTTGTTTTAGAAGATAATTGTCGAACACCAAGTGGTGTTTCTTACATGCTAGAAAATAGAGAAATAATGATGCGAATGTTTCCTGATTTATTTCATAACAACAGAGTCACACCAATAGATGACTACCCAACAAGACTTTTGCAAACCTTGATGAGTTTAGCTCCTATTAAATGTGAAAATCCAGAACCAGTATGTGTGTTACTTACACCTGGTCCTTTAAATAGCGCTTATTACGAACATAGTTTTTTATCTGATCAAATGGGTATTGAAATGGTTGAATCAACTGATTTATTTGTTGAAGGAAAATATCTTTATATGAAAACAGTTGATGGTCCAAAAAGAGTAGATGTTGTTTACAGAAGAATAGATGACGATTTTTTAGATCCTCTATGTTTTAATCCTCAATCTGTAATTGGTATTCCAGGAATTATGGATGTTTATAGAACAGGTGGTGTCAATATCTGTTCAGCTCCTGGAGCAGGCATAGCTGATGACAAAGCAATTTATATTTATGTACCTGAGATGATCAAATTTTATTTAGGTGAACAACCAATCTTAGATAATGTTGAAACATGGAATTGCGAAAAAGAACAAGAATTAAAATATGTTTTAGATAATATAAATGAACTTGTCGTAAAAGAGGTTGATGGATCTGGAGGTTATGGGATGTTAATAGGTCCAAAATCTTCTAAATCCTCTATAGATGAATTTAAAACAAAACTCTCAACAAATCCAAAGGGATATATAGCTCAACCTTTACTTGATCTTTCATTTTCACCAACACTAATCAAAAATCAAGTTGAGGGAAGAAGGGTAGATTTACGTCCATTTTGTTTAATTGGAGAGCAAGCTCAATTAAGTTCTGGTGGCTTAACTAGAGTTGCAATGAATGAAGGATCGTTTGTTGTAAATTCTAGCCAAGGAGGCGGTGTGAAAGACACATGGGTTTTGGCTGAATGAGGAATAAAAATGTTAAGTAGAACTGCTGAATATCTATATTGGATCAGTCGTTATATGGAAAGAGCTGAAACTACAGCCAGGCTTTTGGATGTTGGTTATAGAATGTCTCTTTTTCCAAATCCAAGTGGTTATAACAATGAATGGGAATCAGTTTTATCTGCTGCTGGAGCAATTGAGGGGTATAAAAATAAATATGATACAATTGAACAGAAAAATGTGGAAGATTATTTATTTTTTGATGAAAGTAATCCTTCATCTGTTTACAATTGTATTCTTAATGCACGAAATAACGCATTAGTAGTTAGAACTTCCTTTACCCCTGAGTCTTGGTTAGCAATTAATAAAACTTATCAAGAGATACTAAACTTAAAAGAACAAAAATTTACAAAATCTGATTTACCTAATCTGACAGAGTGGACAATAGAACAAGTAAACTTATTTAGAGGATCATTAAGTTCTTTGCTTAGAAATGATGGTTATAATTTTCTTTTTCTTGGTTTATTTATTGAGAGGGCTGATAATTCTGCCAGATTATTAGATGTAAAGTATTTTGTTTTATTACCTAAGCCTCAATATGTGGGTGGTAATATCGATAATATGCAATGGAGTATATTGCTTCGCTCTTTATCTTCTTTTAGAGCTTTTAGATGGGCATACGATGGTAATATTACCGCAACTAAAATTGCTGACTTTTTAGTTTTAAATAATAATTGCCCTAGATCTTTAAGTTTTTGTATTCAGAATATTGTTAAACATTTAACTAACCTAACATGCAGTCCAGAAAAAGTTGGAAGAATTTATAATAATTTAAAAGATCTAAATACTAAAATTCAAGAAGAAAAAATAGAAACTATTGTTGAATATGGACTTCATCAATTTGTAACACAATTTATTAGAAAAATATCTAGTGTTGATAACGAAATACATAAGGAGTTTTTTAATTAATATGGAACTAATAATCGAACACACAACTAAGTATGAATATAAAAATCCAGTTGCGGGATTAATTCAAACCACTAAACTGCATCCTTCAGAATATAATGGTCTGAAAATTTTAGAGTGGAATGTCCATAACGATTCAGCCAAAAAATCAAAAATTTATCAGGATGGTGAGGCTAATAATATTCAAAGTTTTACAAATACAAACAAGGTGAAAAAAATACAATTTACAGTTCTTGGAAAAGTTGAAACATTTGATACAAAAGGAATTTACCAGAGTGCTTCTGATAAAATAGATCCTTTAGTTTATTTAAGAGAATCAAATTTAACAAAAGCAAATGCGGATATAAAAAATTTAGCTATTGAAGCTAAAAATGGTTTTAATGAAAATGAAAATCTAGAAACATCTCATAATCTAATGAATCTAGTAGCTGAAAAAATTGAATACAAACCTTTAACAACAAATAATCAAACAACAGCCATTGAAGCATTTAATCAGAAAAAGGGAGTCTGTCAGGATCAAGCACATATTATGATTGCCGCAGCAAAAACTTTAGGAATACCTGCTAGATACGTAAATGGTTATATGCATAACAATTCCCATTCTTCAGAATTTCAATCTACACATGCGTGGGCAGAATTTTATATAAATGACTTAGGTTGGGTGGGATTTGATCCTACAAATAAGTGCAGTCCAGATGAAAGATACGTACGTGTTTCTTGTGGACTTGATGCAAGTTACGCATCACCTATTAAGGGTGTTTTTTATGGAAATATTAATAATGATTCTGTGATAGAAAACTTAGATATTCATGTACAAACATTGGAAAATAATTCTCAACAATAATTTGTTTGAAATATTTTCTTAACTTACTAGTATTATTTTTAAAAAGGAGGAAATATGTTTCAAAATAAAAAACAACTTCAGTATTTATGGATTTTTAAACCTGAACTTAATGATATTGCAAAAAGAATTGCAGAAGATCATACAAAATGGATGAAGGAAACACATACAAAGGAAGGTGAAAAAGCACTTCTAATGTTAAATTGGTCTATAGGCCCTGAATTTAAAGATGGAAATAAAACAGGCAATATGTCTCTGATCCTAACAGAGGTTTATGAAAATCAAGCAGGAATAGATAATCATTTTGAGCAAGCACAAAATAATGGAGCAACTTTTAGAGATGATTTTAGTGATTTTGAAAGTAAATGTGAGAATTTAGTAAAAA
>CACNUO010000004.1 GCA_902623585.1 uncultured Alphaproteobacteria bacterium
AATCATTCGCAATTACTGCACAAGATATTGAAAATGCAGATCCTTCAGGTCAAACTGTTGAATTCTGGGTTCAATATTCAGATGAAAGATTAGATGCAATGATGGCAAGAGCTGAAAGATTTGAAGCTGAAACAGGAATAAAAGTTAATGTTGTTCACAAAGGGCATTACGGAAAAGTTCAATCTGCTATGATGTCTGCTGCTGGAACAAAAGATATAGCAGACGTTGCAAGAGGTTATGGTAACGCTGCTGCAGACATGTACTTAATCGGCGCTTCAATTGATCAAAATATTTTAGCAAATAGTAAAAAATGGGGAGTTTCTCAAGATGATATAGCAGATTGGGGTGCAAACTGGACTGTTGGCTTTTCACCATATTTTGATGGAAATCCAAAACTATTACATGAAGTTGGAAAATCAATAGAGATCCTTTATTACAATGCAGATTGGTTAAAGGAACTAGGTTTAGATGCTCCTAAAACTCCTGCTGATTTTGCGGAAGCAGCATGTGCTGCAACCAATCAAGATTATAGCGGTAAGATGGGTGAAGATGTTCCAAGTTATGGATATGAAATAGATACAGATGCAAGTAACTTTGCAGCATGGGTATTTGCACATGGAGGTGATGTATTTGACTATGATAATGGTCAGTATATTTACAATGGCCCAAAAGCTATTGAAGCTATGGAATTCATTCAAGGAATGGCTAATAAAGGATGCGCAATAGTTGCAAGAGGTAAATACACTGATCAGCAATACTTAGGACAAGGTTCTGTTTTATTTGCTGCAGGATCTACTTCTGGTATCACTTATTTCCAAAAAGCTATTGAAGAGGGTTACAATGGAAATTGGGATGTAGCTCCATTATCATACACCACTAGTGAACCAGTGCTTAACTTATATGGCGGTGGTTTAATTATGGGAAATTCAGGTGATGCTAATAGAATGGTAGCAGCATATCAGTGGATGAAATATATTTCTAATACTGAGAACTCAGCAGTTTGGTCAACTGAAAGTGGATATGGTTTTGTTAGAAGTTCTTCTGCAGATCATCCATTAATTGCTGAAAAAAGAGCTGAATTACCTCAATATGATAAATCATTAACAATGGTTCAATACGGAAAAGGTGAACCATCTGTTCCTGGTTATTATTCAGTTAGAGGTGAGGTCGAAAAAGCTTATGCAGCAATCATTAATGGTGATGATATCATTTCAACATTAAATCAATTAAATGAAGATGCTAATGCTATATTAGCTGATGCAACTGCAGAGTAGTTTAATTAATTTACTTTTATTAAGGGTGGTTTATACCACCCTTTTTTTATGATTATTGTTTGCTCTCTTAGTGATTTATCTAATGTGTGTGAAAGCATACAGCCTAAATATCTTATATCAGTTATTGATCCAGGATATGCTCCGGAAACACCCAAGGGTGTAAAAAATCATTTAAAGTTAGGATTTGACGATATTATTGAAATTAGTAGCAATAATAAAATATTTCGATTGAATACAGATGAAATACCACAAATTCTACCTGCGGAAGAACATGTAAATTCAATAGCTAATTTTACTTCTGCATATACTTATGACGAGGATGTTGTTATCCATTGTTGGTGCGGTGTCTCAAGATCAATGGCAACAGCTACCTATTTACTATGTAGAGAAAACAAAACTAATATTGAAAATACAATTAAATATATTCGTAATCTTGCACCCCATGCAAACCCAAATAAGTTATTGATAAATCACTTTGAAAAGAAATTAGATGTTAGCAATCAAATCTCAAACTCATTTTTAAAATTCCCTTATACTAAAACATACGATTGTTCTTCAAATTTTGCACCTGTTACTTTATTTGATATAAAAGACATCGAGAAAAACTAATGAAAGAATACGTTCGAACAATTGCTGATTATCCTGTCGAAGGAATTCAATTTAGAGATATTACAACATTGTTGCAAAATGCAGGACACTTTAAACAAGTTATTGATGACATGGTAAAACCATGGCAAAATAAAAAAATAGATGCAGTTTTAAGTATAGAATCTCGTGGATTCATTATGGCAGGGGCAATAGCTTATTTTCTAAATGCAGCATTTGTTCCTTTGAGAAAACCTCATAAACTTCCATTTGATACTTTTAAAGTCTCGTACGACTTAGAATATGGATCAACTGAAATGCATATCCATACCGATGCTTTAGATGCTCATAAAGATTTACTAATTATCGATGATCTTTTAGCTACTGGTGGAACTGCACTTGCGGCAGTAGAATTAATAAATAAGTTCATGGATAAAAATATTGTTGGAGCAGGCTTTATAATAAATTTACCAGAATTAAATGGTGATAAAAAATTAATTGAAAAAGGAATTGAGATGCATTCTTTAATGGAGTTTTAAATGAGAAATGCTGTTATTGTGGGTTACAAAAGATCACCCTTCACTTTTGCTCGCAAAGGTGAAATGGCTAATATAAGACCTGAAGACATTCTATCACAAACAATAAATCAATTACTAAATGAAATACAAATAAATAAAAATGACATAGAGGATATCATTACTGGTTGTGCGTATCCTGAAGGAGCACAAGGAAATAATATTGCTAAAATTGTTTCATTCATGACAGATATGCCTGAGCATGTAGCAGGTATGACGGTTAACAGATGGTGTGGTTCTTCAATGCAAGCTATTCATGATGCAACTGGCGCAATTGCAATTAACTCTGGAGATGTTTTTTTATGTTGCGGTGTAGAAAGTATGACATTTATACCTATGAATGGATTAACATACGATCCTCATCCTCAATTAAATAAAGATAATCCAAATGTATATATGTCTATGGGTATTACAGCTGAAAATGTTGCAAAGAAATTTAATATTTCTCGAGAAGAACAACAAGATTTTGCTATTAGCAGCCATTCTAAAGCTAATTTAGCTAGAGAATCAAATTTGTTCAACAATGAAATAGTTTCTATTACAAATAATGATGAGAAAATTAATAAAGATGGTGGAATTCGACCTAACACCTCGCATGAAATTTTAGATGGATTAAAACTTGCTTTTGATGAAAATGGAACAGTAACAGCTGGTACAGCGTCACCATTAACAGATGGTGCATCAGCAGTAATTGTCTGTGAGGAAGAATATGCAAAAAAAAATAATTTAAATATTTTAGCTCGTATCAAATCTACAGCTGTAGTCGGTTGTCCACCAGAATTAATGGGCCTTGGCCCAATAAATGCATCTAAAAAAGCTCTTAAAAGAGCCAATCTATCTATTTCCGATATTGATATTGTGGAACTAAATGAGGCATTTGCTTCTCAATCTTTAGCATGTATTAAAGAATTAAATATGGACATAAATAAAGTAAATATACATGGTGGAGCTATAGCATTAGGCCATCCTTTAGGTGCTACTGGAGCAAGGATTACAGGTAAAGTTGCAACTTTATTGCACAATAATAATAAAAAGTATGGATTAGCGACGCAATGTATAGGTTTAGGTCAAGGTATTGCAACTGTGTTAGAAAATATTAATTAAATATCATGCAAATTTATAAAACACCGCTACGTGAGTTTAAATTTCTAATCGAGGATTTTTTAAATCTTAAGGAAAGTAAAACTTTAAAAAAATTAGATTTAGAAACAAGCGATCTAATGCTTATTATTGAAGAAGCAGCAAAACTATGTGAAGAAACCTTACTCCCACTTAATCAAAGTGGAGATAGTGAAGGATGTTCATTTAATAACGGAGTTGTAACTGCACCAACAGGATTTAAAGAAGCCTATAAAACTTTTTCTGAAAATGGCTGGCAGGGACTAAAAGTAAAAGAAGAATTTGGTGGTCAAAACCTACCTTATATTATGAATATGATTTTAGATGAAATGATAAGCTCTACTAACATGTCATTTGGTCTTTATCCGGGCCTTACAGCAAATGCAATCGATGCCATTGAAAAGAGTGCTAATGAAGATTTGAAAAATACTTATTTGCCGTATTTAACTAGTGGTAAGTGGACAGGAACAATGAATTTAACTGAACCTCAATGTGGAACAGATCTTGGATTAAGTAAAACAATGGCAACACCATTAGATGATGGAAGTTATAGTATTACTGGTACTAAAATTTTTATTACATGTGGAGAGCACGATCTAAGTGAAAATATTATTCATTTAGTACTAGCAAGAACACCAAATGCGCCCCCTGGTATAAAGGGTATAAGTTTATTCTTGGTTCCTAAATTTTTACCAAATGAAAGTGGTGATTTTGTTGAAAGAAATAAAGTTGAATGTGGATCAATAGAGAAGAAGATGGGCATTCATGCTAGTCCAACTTGCGTAATGCATTACAACGAAGCTAAGGGCTGGCTAGTAGGCGATATTAATAAAGGAATGAGAGCGATGTTTATAATGATGAATGGTGCTCGTTTGTTTGTAGGTATACAAGGCTTAGGTTTATCAGAAACTGCTTATCAATCAGCACTTTATTATTCGAAAGAGCGTTTACAAGGAAAATTATCTTCCAGCAATCAAGTTGCTGATCCCATAATTGTTCATCCTGAAATAAGAAAAAACTTATTGTATATTAAATCGATTAATGAAGCTGTGAGAGGTTTAACTTTATTAGCTGGAAATCACTTTGATAATATTGAAAATTCTTCAGATGACAAAGATAAGAAATTATCAGAAAATTTTATAGCACTCATGACACCAATTATTAAATCATATGCTTCAGATAAATCTGTAGAAAATACAAATCGAGCTATGCAAATCTATGGAGGTCATGGTTTTATTACTGATCATGGAATGGAACAATTAGTAAGAGATGCTAGAATTACAACAATCTATGAAGGAACAAACGGTATACAAGCTCTAGATTTAATAGGAAGAAAATTACAAACTGATAATGGTGAATTATTTAATGAATTTTTTACTATGATTGATAATTATCAAGTTAAAATTTCTAATAATCAAAATATGAAAAAATATATTGATTTATTCATGCCTTCATATGATTCTTACAAAGGTATTTTTGAATATATTAAATCGTTAAATGATGAAAATGAGATTAATTCTCATGCTGTAGAATTTTTAAATTTATCGTCTCTGATTTCTTTAGGTTATATTTGGTTACGGTATATAGAAATTTCATTAGCAAAATTAGAAAATCAAGATGAAAGTTTTTATAAATCTAAAATTGAAACTGGTAACTTCTTTCTAACTAAATTATTAGGTGAAACACAAGTTCTTTGTCAAAACATAAGATCTGGTGGAAAATACTATAACGATTATAATGATAAGTATTTTGAAACAGCAATCTAATGACTATAAAAATTTATAAACCGTCAAAAACTTCTATGCAGTCAGGTTTCAAAAAAACTAAATTGTGGCTAGCTGAATATATTTCCGAAGTAGAAAAAGTAAAAGACTCTTTAATGGGATGGAATAGCTCCTTGGATACCAAATCTCAGATTAAACTTTTTTTTGATACTAAAGAACAAGCTATTGAATGGGCAAAAAAAAATAATTACCAATATTTTGTCGAAGAACCAAAGCAAAGAAAAATTAAACCAAAAAGTTATGCATCAAATTTCGACACAAATAGAAAAGAGCCCTGGACACATTAAGTATAATTTCTTTCTTTATTTTTTAGACTATGATAAATAAAAACTATGCGCCCGTAGCTCAGTGGATAGAGCAACCGCCTTCTAAGCGGTAGGTCAAATGTTCGAATCATTTCGGGCGCGCCAATAAATAAGGGGCTCTATGATACATAATGTTAAATGTCATTGCGGTGCGGTAGAATTAGAAGTTAATAATGATCTTGATATTATTAAACAATGTAATTGTTCAATTTGTAAAAGAAAAAATGCTAAAATGGCAATGGTATCTAAAGAATCTTTATCAATTATTAAGGGTGAAGAATATTTAACTTCATACAAATTTAATACAATGATTGCTGAACATTTCTTTTGTAAAATTTGTGGCATTTATACTCATCATAATAGAAGAAGTGATCCAAATGGTGCTGCATTAAATATTGGTTGTATTGATGCAATTGATCCTTTTGAATATAAAGCTGATTTTATTGATATGAAGAATAAATAATTTATGTCATTTGAATTTTTAATCTCTAAAATTCAAAAAAATAATTTTTTACTTATAGGTAGAGCAGGAGTAGATATATACCCTGACCCACCAGGAACAAAAACTGAAAATGCCAAATCATTTGTTACTCATCTTGGAGGATCTTCTGCAAATATGGGTGTTCAATTAACTCTTTTTGGAGGTAATTGTAATCTACTCACCAGAGTCTCTGACGATGCTCTAGGCAGATTTGCAATTAATCAACTAAATCATTATGGTGTTAAGAATAAATTAGTAAAATTTGAAAAAAATGAAACAAGAATTTCATTTGCTATAGTAGAAACCACAATTAAAGATCATCAATCAATTATTTACAGACATAAAGCTTCTGATTTATTTTTAAATAATGATGATATTGAAAACGCTGATATACAAAACTTTGATTGTCTATTAATTACTGGGACTTCTCTAGCAGCTGAACCTTCAAGGAGTGCTACTTTATATGCTTTAGATATAGCAAATAAAAATAATATCCCTGTAATTATGGATATTGATTATAGACCATATACTTGGGAATCATCAAATAAAGCAAAAGAAGTTTATAATTTAGCATCAAGTAAATGTAGTGGTGTAATTGGCAATGATGATGAGTTTGGAGTATTAGCTGGTGATTACAATAATGGTTTGGATCATGCTAAACAATTAGCAAAAAATATAAGCTTAATTATTTATAAAAAAGGTGAAAAAGGTTCTATTACTTTTGCAATGAATAAAGAGATAAAAAAAGGAATATTTCCTGTAAAGCCTTTGAAACCAACTGGAGCTGGGGATGCATTTATGGGATCATTAATAGGATCAATGTTAAAGGCTAATGATTTAGAAAAATCTATAGAGATAGGTTCAGCTGCAGCAGCTATTGTAGTAACAAAAGTTGGTTGTGCGCCAGCAATGCCAAATTTAAATGAAATTTTAGAATTTATGAAATATAATAAAATTAATGAAGGAGAATAATATGCATATTCCACCATTTGATAATAAAAACAAGCCAATTGTAGATATTGAAGACAGTAGAGTTCCTTTGAATTATTTTAACATAGTAAAATTAAATAAAGATCAATCTTTTGAATATCAAACACCTGGTTATGAAACATGCATAGTGCCTGCTACTGGAACAATTAATGTAGAAATTGAAGGAATAAAAGTTAAGTCATTAGGCAATAGAACAGTTGATGTGTGGGATGGAGAGCCAGAAGGTGTTTATGTTCCCTCTAATACAAAAGCTCAATTTACATCTTTAGTAGATAACTCAGAAATTTTTATTGCTGGCGCAAAGTATGATAAAACTCTTGAACCATTTGCTGTTCGAACAAATGAAATTGATTTAGTGCAGTACGGTTCAGATGATACAAAAACTCATAGAAAAATTAAACATATCTTAGGTGCTAAGCATCATGATAAAGTTGGAAGATTGCTTTGTAATGAACTTTATACTGTAGGGCAGGGAGGTTGGTCAGGTTTTCCGCCTCATAAGCATGATACAGATCGCCTACCAGATGAAACTAGACATGATGAAACATATAATTACAGATTTAAACCTAATAATGGATTTGGTTTTCAGATGTTTCAGCAAGTTGATGATAAAGTTGGTAAAGCTGAACATATAATTGATGGGTCAACCATTATGATTAGAACTGGCTATCATCCTTGTGTCGTAGCACCTGGGTATGAGATGTATTATTTTACAATTCTTGGAGGACTGTCTCAAAGATCTCTTGTTCAATTTTTTCAACCTGAGCACGCACATCAAGTAGAAACAATTCCAGGAATTAAGGATATGATCGCAAAATATAAATAAATGACAGCTGTAAATTTAAAAAAAATTTTAAATGATGCAAATAAAAATAATTATGCCGTAGCAGGTTTAGTTGTACTAGGCTGGGATGACGCCTTAGCTTTTACGCAAGCCGCTGATGAAACTGGAATTCCAATTATATTACAAGCTGGTCCTTCATGCAGAGCGCACACTCCAATTCCAATATTAGGAAAAATGTTTAGATACTTAGCGAGTCAAACAAAAACGAACATTTGTTGTCATGTTGATCATGGTTATACTCTAGATGAATGTTATGAGGGGATTGATAGTGGCTTTACATCTGTAATGTTTGATGGTTCTAAATTAACTTTAAAAGAAAATATAAAAATTAGTAAAAAAATTGCTTCAAGAGCTCACAAATATAATATTTCTATTGAGGGAGAAATAGGTTTTGTAGGTTATGATAATGGTAAAATTTCAGAAGGTACTAAAATTGAAGATGCAGTAACTTTTGCAAACAAAAGTAATATTGATGCAATGGCAATATCCGTTGGTAATACACATTTACAGACTTCAAAAAAAGCGAGTATTGATTTCAACAAAATTAATTTAATTGAAGCAAAAACAAAAATCCCTTTAGTTCTTCATGGTAGTAGTGGCATTCCAGTAGATCAAAGAAAAAAACTAGCAAGAAAAACAAAAGTAGCAAAACTAAATATTGGCACTGAAATTAGAATGACATTTGGGGAAGCTTTAAGAAAAAATCTCAAAAATAATCCTAAAACTTATGATAGATTGCAATTACTAAAACCTACGATTAAAGATTTAACAAAAGTTACAAAAAAAATTATAAAACAAATTGGCCCAAATTAATGGGACAAATTTTTATCGCAGCACTTAAAGAAGAAACTCCAAATCTTAAAGATTTCCACTATTCAGGTGTGGGAAAGATTAATGCTACAATCAAAATTATGGAATTAATTTCAAAATTTCAACCTAATGAAATAATCAATTATGGAACAGCTGGTTCAACAAAGCAAAACTTATCAGGATTAGTAGAATGCACGAAGTTTGTTCAAAGAGATATGGATGCAAGAGGTCTAATGAACTTTAAATTAGGGGAAACTCCTTTTGATCCAATATCAAAAATTACATATTCTAATGAGGGGTATATATGTGCATCAGGAGATAGTTTTGTTCAATCATCAGTAGAAATAGATTGTGATATTGTTGATATGGAAGCTTACTCTTTTGCTAAAGTATGCAAATTACATAATATTAGATTTAAATGTTTTAAATATATTTCTGATTATGCAAATGAAAATTCAAATAATGATTGGATTGATAATTGTTCAAAAGGAGCTAAATTATTTTCTGAAATATATCCTCAATTAAAAATATGATTTTAAAAATACTTGAAAAATTAGGAAGAAAAAAAATTGTATTGGACAGAGGTCCTTCGCATCCAGAATTTCATAAGGCCAAACCATGGATGGAAAGATATTATTTGTTATTTAGAAAAAGACCCAAATGGTTTCCATTTAATATCTTAATTCATAAAATGCTAGATGATGATCATGGTGAAGGAGTTCATAATCATCTTTGTCCTTATATAACAATTATTTTAAAAGGTGGTTATTGGGAAACTACTAATAAAGGTAAATTTTGGAGACCACCAGGTTACATTGGTTTTAGATCAGCTGATCATTTACATAGAGTTGATTTAAAACCAAATACAAATACCATGACATTATTTATTCCTGGTCCCTTTGGGCTTAGAAAAACTAAAAGAGCTGATTATAAAACAAAAATTTAGCTATCTATATAATTTAAATTACTCCATCGTATATTAATTTACATCCACTCAAGAAAAGCAAAACATAAACAATATTAAAAAATAATTTTTCTGGAATTCTTTTTTGCACAAAGTAACCAATTAAAACACTAATAAAAGCTAGTGGAAGTAAATAGAGAGAAATTATCAGATTTGAGGGTGCTAATAATCCCACAAAATAATATGGAACTAATTTGACAAGATTTATAACCATAAATGCCAATGTCATTGTTCCAATAAATGAAATTTTGTCTAACTTTAGAGGAAGCATATAAAAGTTAATAGGTGGATTTCCTGCATGTATTAAAAAACTAGTATATCCAGCGATAGACGACCAAAAGTAACCTTTAACTTTAGTTGGTTTAAGCAAATAATTATTTTTCTGAATAAATGAAACTAGAACAAAAATAATTGATATAACACCAACCATTATTCTTATTTGATCTTCATTCGTAAACTCAAAGGTTAAAGTTCCAAATAAAATACCAATTATAGATGCAGGGATTATAATTTTTAAAATACTATTTATCCACTTTTTCCAATACAAATAGATTGCTGAAAAATCCATTATTATTAAAAGTGGCAACAAAATACCAGCAGCTTGTAAAGGACTCATTGCAAATGACATAACAGGAACAGCTAACATTGCTATTGGTCCAGGTACACCACCTTTAGATAAACCAAATACAAATACTCCTAATGATGCAAAAATATAAAAATATAAATCCATTTAATTTAAAATTTTTAATGCATTTTTAATATCTTTTATTTGATCATCAATGTCTTCCAATCCACAATATAATCTAATTAAAGTTCCAGTATTTCTATTTTTAAACTCTCTTTTATCTAATGGAGGAAAGGTAATGAGACTATCAAATCCACCCCAGCTATATCCCAATTTGAATATTTTAAGTTTGTTAAAAAATTTTTCAATTTGATTGTTTGAATATTTCTTTTTTAGCATAAATGAAAATAAGCCTGTGCTACCAGAGAAATCTCTTTTCCATATTTTATGATTTTTTGTGTGCGGCAATGCTGGATGAAATACATCAGATACAAGATCATGATCGAGTAAATATTTTGCCATTAACAAAGCATTTTTTTCAATTTCTCTCATTCGAATTTCAAGTGTTGGCAATCCTCTAATTGCTAAATAAACTTCTTCTGAACCAGGACATATGCCTAAAGTTTTTGAAGCTGTTCTTATTTTTTTGGAATATTTTTTATTAGACGAAACAAAACCAATTAATACATCTGAGTGGCCGTTTATATATTTAGTTCCAGCATCAATAATAATATCAATACCTAATTGAATTGGATTACAAAATAATGGTGAAGCCCAAGTATTATCCATAACAGTTGGTATTTTGTTTTTTTTAGCAATTTTTGTAATGAAAGGTATATCAATAATATCAAAAGTTGCTGTACCTGGAGATTCTAAATAAATTAGCTTAGTATTATTGTTAATTAATTTCTGAAAACTATTAATATTTTTTGTGGGATGAAAATATTTTATTTTAACATTATACTGTTTAAGAATGTCTTCACAAAAAGTTCTAGTTGGACTATAAACACTATCATTTATTAAAACTTCATCACCAGATTTTAAAAAAGTAAAAAAAGGAATAACTATCGAGGCTAATCCTGATGGTGATAATACTGTATCATTGCAGTTATATAAAAAAGAAATACTTTCTTCTAACTGCTTATGAAATGGATTTTTATTTATTCCATAATATGTTGCTCTATCATCAAAATTTTTAATATCGTTTAAGTAATCTTTATATGTATTAAAGATCATTGTAGAACCTTTATAGGTACCAGGGTTGATAAAACCTTTTTGTTTAAGAGGATTTCTGCCTATTTTGGTTAATTTTGTTTTTATTTTCATAAACAACTAAATATTGTATAAGCCAAAATCTTTATACACAAATTATAGTAGGCGATTTTAAGCTTAACAAATCTATTATTGGGATTAACTTATTAATTTGTTATAGGGAAGCAATCTTTGAAAAAAGATATTTAAATAATTATTTAAACGGAGAAAATAATATGAAAAAACTATTATCTATCTTTGCAGTTGTAGCATTTGCTTTTTCAGCACATGCTGGAACTCTTGATGATGTTAAAAATAGAGGTTTTCTAAAATGTGGAGTAACAACTGGTCTTGCTGGTTTTGCTGCTCCAGATGATAGCGGTGAATGGGCTGGTCTAGATGCAGATATGTGTCGTGCAGTTGCTGTAGCTGTTTTTGGAGACCGTTCAAAAGTAGAATTTATTACTACTACAGGTAAATCTCGTTTCCCAACATTAGCTTCAGGTGAAGTTGATATGTTAGCGAGAAATACAACTTGGACAATTAGCCGTGATGTTAATCTTGGTTTTGAGTTCGTAGGTGTAAACTTCTACGATGGACAAGGTTTCATGGTTCCATCTGCTCTTGGTGTATCAAGTGCAACTGAGCTTGATGGTGCTACTGTATGTATCCAAACTGGTACTACTACAGAGTTAAACCTTGCTGACTTCTTTAGATTAAATGGAATTAGCTACGAAGCACTTCCAATTGAAACTAATGATGAAGGTAAAGAAAACTTATTTGCTGGAAGATGTGACGTATACACAACTGATGCTTCAGGTCTTTCTTCAACAAGAGCTGCTGCTTCTAATCCAGATAAATGGGTTGTATTACCAGAAATTATTTCAAAAGAACCACTTGGTCCACTTGTAAGACATGGTGATCACCAGTGGGGTGACGTAGTTCGTTGGTCTTTAAATGCAATGATTATTGCTGAAGAACTAGGAATTACATCTGAAAACGTTGATGCTCAAACGAGCTCTAATGTTCCTGAAGTACTAAGACTTCTTGGTGTTGAAGGTAACTATGGAGAAATGCTTGAGTTAAGTAATGATTGGGCTTACCAAATTATCAAACAAATTGGTAACTACTCTGAATCTTACGAAGCAAACGTAGGTCCAGACACACCTCTAGAAATTGCAAGAGGTTTAAATGCTCTATGGACTCAAGGTGGTATTTTATACGCACCTCCATTCAGATAAATCTTAATTAAATTTAAAACGGGGGGTTTTAAACCCCCCATTTTTTTTGTATATACAAGCAATGCGATCTAACTTAGGTTTTTTTTCTGATGAAAAATTTAGATCCATTTTTTTTCAAACTTTAGTTGTAGGTTTATTTGCCTTAGGTTTGTTCTTTGTAATTACTACAACTTCTTACAACTTAGAAAAAAGAAATATTGCGACTGGTTGGAGTTTTCTTCAAAATCCAGCTGGCTTTGATATAAGTTTTTCACCTTTTTTAGAATTTAAATCTACTGATACTCACTTAAAAGTTTATTTTGTTGGTGTTTTAAATACTCTTTTAGTTTCTGTTACAGGATGTATAGCTGCAACAATTTTAGGCTTTATATTGGGTATAGTAAGGCTATCTTCAAATTGGTTGTTAAGTCGACTAGTTTATATTTACGTTGAATTTTCAAGAAATGTTCCTTTACTTCTTCAAATAATTTTATGGTATAGTATTTTAATTCAACTACCTCGTGTAAAGCAATCACTTCAAGTTCTTGATGTATTTTATATTTCAAACAGAGGATTGTATTCTCCAAGACCAATATTTGAAAGTGGATTTTCATATGTATCCATTGCAATTGTATTAGCTTTAATTTCAAGTTTCTTAATTAATAGATGGGCAAAAAAAAGACAAGATAAGACAGGCCAACAATTCCCCGTATTCTCAAGTTCAATTGGATTGATATTCATTGTTCCATTAATTTTATTTTTTATTCTTGGCTCACCTTTGTCTTTTGAGCATCCAGAATTAAAAGGTTTTAACTTTAAAGGTGGTCTAGTTATTAGACCTGAATTTATAGCAATGTTTTTAGCATTATCAATCTACACTGCAGCCTTCATTTCTGAAATTGTGAGAGCAGGTATAATGTCTGTTTCAAAAGGACAAAGAGAGGCTTCAGCTGCTATAGGCTTAAAACAAACATGGATAATGAGACTAATCATTATTCCTCAAGCTCTCAGAGTGATTGTACCTCCACTAACAAGTCAGTATCTAAACTTAACTAAAAATTCTTCTTTAGGAATTGCTGTAGGATATGCTGACCTTGTTCACGGTTTTGGAGGAATAAGTTTAAATCAAACTGGTCAAGCTATTGAATGTATGGCTATTGTTATGGCAACTTATTTGTCAATTAGTCTTACAATATCTTTCTTTATGAACATTTATAATAGAAGTATACAATTTAAGGAAAAGTAATGAACGAAATGAATGAAGTTAGAAAACCACCAGTAGCAACAACAGGTATTATTGGTTGGTTAAGAATTAATTTATTCTTCAATTGGACAAACTCATTAATAACTCTATTTGTTGTTTATTGTTTGTATCAGTTTATTCCTTGGATTTTAGATTGGACAATATTTTCAGCTGACTTTAAATATAATTATCTTGGTGAACAAATAACTAACCAAGAAATGTGTTCACGAAATTTAGATCCTGAAAATGGGGGAGCTTGTTGGGCAGTTATATATGTAAGGTTTTATCAATTTATTTATGGATTTTATCCAAAGGTTGAAGTTTGGAGAGTTAATTTAGCGTATATTATGCTAGCTTTTGCGCTGCTACCTCTTTTGTATGCAAAACTTCCATATAGAAAGTACTTCTTATATTTTACATACATTTTTCCTGTTATTGCTTATTTTTTACTTAATGGTGGATTGGGATTTACTGAAGTATCTACTAACAAATGGGGTGGTCTTCTAGTAACACTCGTCCTAGGCTGTACAGGAATTGCATTAGCTTTTCCTATAGGAATTATGTTGGCTTTAGGTCGAAGATCTAAATTACCAGTTATAAGCATGATGTGCACATTGTTTATTGAGTTTATTAGAGGTGTTCCTCTTATAACTTTATTATTCTTTGGAATGGTAATGCTTCCTCTTTTTTTACCAGAAGGAATAGATATGGATGGTTTGGTAAGAGTTCTTGTTGCAGTTACTTTATTTCAATCCGCTTATATGGCAGAGGTTATAAGAGGAGGACTACAGGCAATACCTCCTGGTCAATATGAAGCTGCTAAATCACTTGGGATGTCTTATTGGAGAATGAATTTATTAATAATACTTCCTCAAGCTATTAGAATTTCCATACCACCAATTGTCAACACATCTATAGGTTTATTTAAGGATACAACTTTAGTTATTATTGTAGGAATATTGGATTTATTAGGAATTGGAAGAGGTACTTTAGCGGATACCAATTGGTTAGGTTTATCTTATGAAATTTACTTTTTTGTAAGTTTGGTATTCTTTATATTCACATTTGGAATGTCTAGATACAGTTTGTATTTGGAAAAGAAATTAAAAACAGGTATTAATATGGGGGCTGATTAAAATGAGTGAAGAATCTATAATTTCATTAAAAAATGTTAACAAGTGGTTTGGAGATTTTCATGTATTACAAGATGTAAATCTTGAAGTTAAGAAGAAAGAAAGAATTGTAGTTTGTGGCCCTTCTGGTTCTGGTAAATCTACAATGATCAGATGTATTAATAGATTGGAAGAGCACCAAGAAGGTTCAATTGTTGTTGATGGAATTGAGTTAACAGGAAATTTAAAAAATATTGATAATGTTAGAAAAGAAGTTGGAATGGTATTCCAGCAATTTAACTTATTCCCTCATTTATCTGTAAAAGAAAATATAACGTTAGCTCCAATTTGGGTTAAAAAAATGCCAAAGGCAGAAGCAGAGGAACTAGCTATGAGACAGTTAGAAATAGTAAAAATTCCTGAACAAGCCAACAAGTATCCTGGTCAACTATCTGGCGGTCAACAACAAAGAGTAGCAATTGCTCGATCTCTTGCAATGAATCCTAACATCATGCTTTTTGATGAACCAACTTCAGCTCTAGATCCTGAAATGATTAAAGAAGTTTTAGATGTTATGGTTGATTTGGCAAATGGTGGAATGACTATGATTGTTGTTACTCACGAAATGGGTTTTGCCAAGACAGTAGCTGATAGAATGGTTTTTATGGATGAAGGTAAAATTGTTGAGGAAGCTAGCCCAGATAAGTTTTTTAATAATCCAGAGAGTGATCGTACAAAGTTATTTTTAAGTCAGATTCTTCATCAGTAATTTAAGAAGATAACAATAAATTAACTCTTCTATTCATTTTACCTTTGTTTTCTATTTTGCCGATTTGAATCTTACCAATCTCATTAGTTGATTTCACATGTGTGCCGCCACAAGGTTGTAAATCAATATCACCAATTCTAATTAATCTTATTTTACCATCTACTTGAGGAGGTTTTACCGACATAGTTCTGACTAGCTCAGGTTTTTCTTCCAATATACTACTTTCAATTACTTCACTAGTAACGGTATGATTATCTTCAACCAACAAATTTATTTTTTCTTCTAATTCTTCTTTATTTATTTGTTTATCTGGATCATTAAAATCTAATCGACTTTTTTCATAACCAATTTGACCGCCAGTTACTCCTAAAGGGACTATAGAACACAACAAGTGTAGTGCAGTATGCATTCTCATATGCTTGTATCTTAAATCCCAATTTATTTTTCCAATTATGTCAGTATTCTCTGCAAGATCTTTGAGGTCATCTACAATATTTATTATTTTATTATTTTCTTTAATAGTATCTAAAACTTGTATTTTTATACTTTCAGCTTCTATTGCACCTGTGTCCCCAGGTTGACCACCACTTTTTGCATAAAATGCTGTCTTATCTAACTCAATACGATTTTCTTCTTTTACAATACCTATAATTGTTGCTTTAAATTCTTTAAGGTATGCATCATCTTCGAATAATTTTGTCATAGCGTTTTTTAACAGTATTTTAAAAATATTATATTGACTTTTTTCTCATTCTGAATAAATTAGAACAAAAGTAGAACAAATAATTTTATAAATAATATAATTATTATTTATCAATTATTTAAATATTTTTTCTAATATTATGTCTAAAAAAATAGAAAACTTAATATTTAAAGCTGAATCCAAAGGAGATCAAATAACACCTTATTTTCTTGATACAGTATCTGCAGGTTTTCCATCTCCAGCTACTGATTATATGGAAAACAAACTTGATCTTAATGAATATTTGGTTCAACGTCCAACAGCAACCTATATCGTTAAAGCTAATGGCCCTTCTATGACCGATGCAGGCATATTATCAGGTGATTTACTTATTGTTGATAGAAGTATTACACCTCGTAATGACAATATTGTTATAGCCTCCATCTTTGGTGACCTAACAGTTAAAAAACTGAAAAAGAAAGATCAGTCACTATTTTTAATTTCTGCCAATAGTGAGTATCCTAGTATTCAAGTTAAAGAAGAAATGGAGTGTTTTATATGGGGGGTAGTGACATATGTCATACACAAAACTACTTAATAGAAATCATAACGCAGTAAATCAATCTATAGCCTTAATAGACTGTAACAATTTTTATGCGTCATGTGAAAGAATATTTAATCCAAAACTTATAGGAAAACCAATTGTCGTACTTTCCAATAATGATGGCTGTATCATTGCACGATCAAAAGAAGCAAAAAAATTAGGGATAAAAATGGGTGAACCTTATTTTAAAGCAAAAAATATTATTGAAAAAAATGATGTTAAAGTTTTTTCATCTAACTATTCTTTATATGGCGATATTTCTCAGAGAGTAATGGAGACTTTATCAAGTTTCTCTTCAGAGGTAGAAATCTACTCCATAGATGAAGCATTTCTTGGTTTAAATGGTTTTGAGAACTATGAATTAAACACTTATTGCAGACATATTAGACAAACAATTAAGAGGTGGGTTGGTATCCCAGTTAGTATTGGAGTGGGCCCAACAAAAACACTATCAAAAATAGCTAATCATTTAGCAAAAAAACAACCAGACTATAAAGGTGTGTGTATACTAAAAAATAAAATAGAAATAAAAAAAGCATTAGAATTAACATTCATTGAAGAAGTATGGGGCATTGGAAGAAGATTATCTCTTTTTCTGAAAAAATATAATATTCATAATGCTTATCAATTTTCACAAATCGACAGAGGATGGATAAGAAAAAATATGGGTGTAGTGGGAGAGAAGACATATCTAGAATTAAATAGTGTATCGTGTTTAGAACTTGATTTGGTTCCAAGTGATAAACAAAGTTGTTGTGTCTCAAGATCATTTAGTCAGCCAATAGAAAAATTATTTGATTTGGAGGAGTCAATATCAACTTATGGATCAAGAGTATCAGAGAAGATAAGGGAAGAGGGGTTAGTCGCTGAGTCGATGAGTATTTTTGTTTTGACAAATCATTTTAATAGAAGAGAGAAGCAATATTCAAATTCAATAAAACTACATTTACCTTTTCCAACAAATAATAGCATAAAAATTGTTAAAAGAGCTCTTGAAGGAATTAGAAAAATATATCGACCAGGATTTCGTTATAAAAAAGCTGGAATTATATTATATGGTCTTAGCAGGCACAATGTAACTAGAGGATTGCTTGATTATGACCGTGATACATCGGATAGAATAATGAATACTATTGATAATATTAATTCTAGATATGGAAGTTCAACGTTAAAGATAGCTTCTGAAGGTATAGAAAAAATATGGAAGATGAAAAGAGAAAACGTATCCCCATGTTATACAACACGTTTTGAAGAATTGGTGGAAGTTAAGGCTTAGATAAAATGGCTCCCCGGGCCGGGCTCGAACCAGCGACCGATCGGTTAACAGCCGATTGCTCTACCACTGAGCTACCGAGGAACACAATTTTGTTGATAATAAAAAAAAATTAAAAAACAAGAAAAATTTGGAGGCTCGGAGCGGAATCGAACCGCTGTGCAAGGCTTTGCAGGCCCCTACATCACCACTCTGCCACCGAGCCTAAAAAAAATGACAATTATCACTATATTATTTCTAGTCAATTAATGAAAAAAAATTCTAAAGATTAATAATATAATTTAAATAATTGATTATATAGTAGGTTTATATAAAGCATCCTTTAAGAAATGAGTGAAACATTTGAAATTGCAAGAAAAAATATGGTTGTTAATCAGTTAAGACCAAACAAAATTAATGAAGAAAATATCTTACAAATATTTGAAAATACTCCTAAAGAAAATTATTTGGATGTCAGCTTAGGTAAGAATTGTTACCTAGATAATAATTTAGATATAACTCACAAAAGAGGATATCTTAAAAATTTACATCTAGCTCAAATTATAAAATATTCGAAAATTTTACCTAATGATAAGGTATTGCATATAGGCGGCTTAACAGGCTACTTTTCTGCTTTAGTTAGCTCACTATGTAAAGAACTTCATGTTGTAGAAGAAAATAGAGAACTATTTAAATTATTAGAACATAATATTAACAATACTGATAATACTAATATTACTTTATTTAATCATAATTTATTAGATGGATTATCTGATAAAGCGCCATTTAGCTTAATTATTATTGACGGACCTATATTTAAAATAACTGATAAGTTAAAGAATCAACTAGCAATGAATGGAGGAAGGTTAATATATATTAAAAAAATATATGATAATTTGGGTAAAGCTTATAAAATTATAAGAAATGAAGATTTGTATTCATCTGAGTATTTATTTGATGTAATGTGTAGTTATCAAATTCAAGAACAACAAGAGGATTTTAAATTTTAAATGAGATCATTTATATTTTTGTTATTACTTATTTATTCTAAATCTATATTTGCTCTATCGATTGATGATTCTGTAAAAAGTACGATTGCAAATAATTTGAAAGTAAAAATTGCTTTTGAAAAACTGAATGAAAGCAAAGAAACTATTGAGGTAGCTATAGGTAAAAAACTTCCAACAGTTACTGGCACAATTTCTGGTACATATAGTAATAGTGATACAACATCAGCAGCTGGTGTATCAACAACACCAGAGACTTTTACAGATAAATATAAAATTAGTATTACTCAAAATTTGTATGATGGCGGAGAAAAAAGTTTAGAAATAGAAAGATCAAAAATTATTTACGAAAATGCAGTTGTAAACTTTTATAAAACAGTTCAAGATTTATCGCTAACAGCTGTAGAAGGTTATTTAACCGTAATAAATTATGAAAAATCATTAGAAGCTTCTAAAAAAAATTTTGATTCTGTTTCAAGATTTTTAGAAGAAGTAAAATTAAAATATGAATTGGGATCAGCAACCATAACTGAATTGAAAAATGCTGAGAGCGCTTTTTCAATTGCTAAAACAAATCTTTTTTCAGCCGAACAAAACTACAAAGTCAGTTTAAAAACATTTAAATCAATTGTTGGTAAAGAAGCTATTAATTTAGAAGATTATGTAAATATAGAAGACGATTTGAATTTTGATAATATACTTTCTGAAGTTTATAAGAATAATTTTAATATTTTAATTGCTCAAAATAATATTAAAATTAAAGAACTTGATCTCTCAAAAGAAAAAGGTTCTAATAGACCTACCCTAGATATAACAGCTTCCACTGAGTATTCGGATGGTTCACGAATAGATGCGGGAAGTGCAAATACCAATGCAACAATAGGGCTAACTTTAACAATTCCTATATTTCAGCAAAACATTGACAAATCAGACATTAGAAAAATAAATTCTCAAATTTTACAAACTGAAATTGAGTTAGAGGATCTTAAAGAAAGTTTAAATATTGAGGTATCAAACTATTATAAAAACTATTTAGTTAGTAAATCAAATTTAAATACCTCTTTATTAACTATAGAGTACGCAAATACTCTTCTAGAAAGTACTCAAGAGGAATACAACCTTGGGACAAAATCTATCACTGATCTAATAGAAGCAGAAACTAATCTTTTAAACGTAAATGTTGAATATTTTAATGCAAATAAAAGCTATCTGATTAATTATTTTAATTTACTAGCTTTAGATGGTTCACTGATTAAATTATTTGAGGAATATCTTCCTAGCTATAATTAGAGTTTTATTAATTTAATTAAACATTTATAATACCTATATGAATACAAAAAATTCTATCAATGAATCTCTTGAAGTCATACGAAGAGCACTTGAAGATGAAAAAAACAATTCAAATAAACATTCTTCATCTAATATTTTACTACTTAATCAAAAGGTTAACAGTGATGGTACAATAAAATTACTTCAAAAAGATGAAGAGATAAATAGTGAAATTAATGATATTATAGACCAAAAACTCTCCTATCTTGTAGAAAATAAAATTGAAAAAATACTCGATGAGAAAATCCCAAAATTACTAAAAAATTATTTCGATTCAAAATAGTTACGATGCAGCTTGATAAATTTTTTGATTTTTTAAAAGATGAAAAAAATCTTTATTCGCAATGGGAGCAATCAAATTGTTTTAAACCACAAAGAGGAGGTGAACCTTATTCTATAATGATGCCACCACCTAATGTTACAGGCAGCTTACATATGGGTCATGCTTTAACCTTCACAATTCAAGATATATTAATCAGATACCATAGAATGAAGGGTATGGAAGTATTGTGGCAAGCAGGGACAGATCATGCAGGAATAGCTACTCAGATGGTGGTTGAAAGAAAATTGAGTGAGTCAAAACTAGATCGACGATCTCTAGGTAGAGAAAAGTTTATTGAAAAAGTATGGGAATGGAAAAAAGAGTCGGGTGGTCAGATAAGTAATCAATTAAGAAGACTTGGCGCTTCTGCAGATTGGTCAAGAGAAAGATTTACCATGGATGAAGGACTTTCTAATGCAGTTAAGAAAGTTTTTGTTAATTTATTTAATGATGGAATTATTTACAAAGACAAGAGATTGGTAAATTGGGACCCAAAACTTTTAACAGCTATTTCTGATCTAGAAGTAGAGCAAAGAGATACTGAAGGAAGTTTATGGCATATTAAATATCCTATAGATGAAAATAATCATATCATTGTTGCAACAACAAGACCTGAGACAATGTTAGGTGATACTGCAGTTGCCGTTCATCCAGATGATGAAAAATATAAAAATCTAATTGGCAAATTTTGTAACTTACCAATTTCGAATAAAAAAATACCAATTATTGCTGATGAATATGCAGATCCTGAAAAAGGTTCTGGAGCTGTAAAAATTACACCTGCACATGACTTTAATGATTTTGAGGTAGGAAAGAGACATGACTTAGAATTTATTAATATTTTTGATGAAAATGCTAAACTGAACTCAAATGTGCCTGAAGAATTTCAAAATTTAGATCGATTTGAAGCAAGAAAACTAATTTTAAAAAAATTAGATGAAATGAATTTATTAATTAAAGAAGAAAAACAGCAAATGGTTATACCATATGGAGATAGATCAGGTGTTGTTATTGAACCATGGCTTACAGACCAATGGTTTTGTGATGCAAAAAAATTATCAGTTGATCCAATATCAGCTGTTAGAGATAATAGTTCTAAATTTATTCCCAAACAATGGGAAAATACATTTTATAATTGGATGGAAAATATTCAGCCGTGGTGTATTTCACGACAGTTATGGTGGGGGCATCAAATTCCTGCATGGTATGGTCCTGATAATAAATATTTTGTTAGTGAAACTTTAAAAGGAGCACAAAATCAAGCAAAAGAATTTTATGGAAAGAATGTTGAGCTTAGACAAGATGAAGATGTTCTAGATACTTGGTTTTCTTCTGCTCTATGGACATTCTCTACTTTAGATTGGCCAAATAAAACTTATGAATTAGATAAGTTCTATCCCGGTAATGTTTTGGTTACTGGTTTTGATATCATATTTTTTTGGGTTGCGCGGATGATGATGATGGGTTCTTATTTTATGAAGGAAACTCCATTTAAAGATATTTATATTCATCCTTTAATACGTGATGAAAAAGGACAAAAAATGTCTAAATCAAAAGGGAACATAATTGATCCTTTAGAGTTATTAGATAAATATGGCGCTGATACATTAAGATTTACACTAACTGCACTATTAAATCCTGGACGAGATGTAAAATTATCTGAAGCTAGAGTTAAAGGATATAAATCATTCACGAATAAAATTTGGAATGCTGGAAAATTTTTACAACTGAATAATTCAATTTTTATAGATGATATTTCAATAGATACAATTATTTTTGATGCAAACAAATGGATAATAAAAGAATTGAGTGATTTGAACACTCAACTTGATCAATTAACTAAAAAGTATTTGTTTCATGAAATGGCCAATAAAATTTATCATTTTGTATGGCATACTTATTGTGATTGGTACATTGAAATTATTAAACATAATTTTGAAAATGAAAAATTTGCTGATGAAATTAAAAAAGTTTCTGGATGGACATTTATTCAAGTTTTAAAGATCATACATCCCATTATGCCTTTTATAAGTGAAAAATTATGGAGATCTTTAGTTGATGATAAATCATATTTAATGAACCAAGTTTTTCAAAATTATTCAATAAATAATTCTTTTAATAATTCTAAAAAAAACTTCGAAATATTTATTGAATTCATAACATCTATAAGAAATTTGAGATCAGAACTAAATATACCCTATAAACAATTAATCAATATCTCAATAGAAGTAAAAAATGAAGAACTTAATAATTTTCTAATTGCATATAAAAATGAAATAAGTAATTTTTTAAAAACTAAAGATATTAGTTTTGATAAAATACAACCTAATAAGAATTCAGCTTTAATTGTATTAACATCATTATCAGTTTTAATCCCTTTAGATGGCATTATTGACTCAGAAGCTGAATTAAAAAAATTAAATAAGAAAAAGCAAGTTGAGCAAAAAAAATTTAATAAAGTAAATGAAAAATTAAAAAATGATAACTTTATGAATAAAGCTTCAGAAGAAATTATTAATAAATTTAAAAATGAGGCAAATATTTATAAATCTTCTATTGAAAAAATTGATCAAATAATAAATACTATTAAATAGAATGGAAGATAAGGGTTCAAATAGAAAATCTAATCTACCTAGTAGATATGTTAGTGTAGGGCCTAAAAGTGCGCCTCATAGATCTTATTATTATGCTATGGGTTTGAAAGAACATGAAATTTATCAACCATTTGTTGGTGTTGTTAGCACCTGGAATGAATCAGCTCCTTGCAACATTACTCTTCAGGATCAAGCGCAACATGTGAAGACAGGTGTCAAAGATGCTGGAGGAACACCAAGAGAATTTACAACTATAACAGTAACAGATGGAATTGCCATGGGCCATGAGGCAATGAAATCCTCTCTTATTAGTAGAGAAGTTATTGCAGATTCCATTGAATTATCTGTGAGAGGTCACTGTTATGATGCAATTGTTGGACTTGCTGGTTGTGATAAATCTTTGCCAGGTTTAATGATGGCTATGGTTAGATTAAATGTACCATCTGTATTCATTTATGGGGGGTCAATTTTACCAGGAAAATACAAGGGTAAAGATGTTACTGTTATTGATGTTTTTGAAGCAGTTGGAAAACATGCTGCTGGAACTATCTCAGATCAAGATTTAAAAGATATTGAACAAGTTGCTTGTCCATCTGCTGGATCGTGTGGAGGTCAGTTTACAGCAAATACAATGGCATGTATTTCTGAAGCAGTTGGTTTAGCTCTAACAAATTCAGCTATGCCACCAGCAGTAAATACTGAAGAAAGAAAAGCTTATGGTGAAAAGAGTGGTAAAGCTATAATGAATTTATTAGAAAAGAATATAAGACCAAGGGATATAGTAACTATTGATTCATTAGTAAATGCTGCAAGAGTAGTCGCAGCTACTGGAGGCTCAACTAATGCAGCACTCCATCTTCCTGCGATAGCTAATGAAGCGGGTTTAAAATTTACATTAAGAGATGTTGTGGAAATTTATAATTCGACTCCTTATATCGGAGATATGCAACCTGGTGGAAAGTATGTTGCTAAAGATTTATATGATGTAGGAGGTGTGCCAGTTGTTATAAAATCTTTATTAGATGGCGGTTATATAAACGGTGACTGCATAACTGTTACTGGAAAAACAATAGCTGAAAATCATAAAGAAGTAATATTTCCTACAAATCAAGATGTTGTTTATAAATGTGATAATCCAATTAGTGAAAATAGTTCAGTCGTAGGGTTGTGGGGTAATCTTGCTCCAGATGGATGTATATCAAAAATAGCAGGTTTAAAAAATTTAACTTTTAAAGGAAAAGCTAAATGTTTTGACTCAGAAGAAGATGCTTTAACCGCTGTTTTAAAAAATGAAATTAAAGCCGGAGATGCGGTAATAATTAGATATGAAGGTCCTAAAGGAGGACCTGGTATGCGTGAAATGCTTTCAACAACAGGCGCAATATATGGGCAAGGGTTAGGTGAAACTGTTGCTTTAATTACAGACGGGCGGTTTTCAGGCGGCACAAGAGGATTTTGTATTGGTCATGTAGGACCAGAAGCAGCTGTAGGAGGTATGATAGGCTTACTTAAAGATGGGGATGAGATTATTATCGATGCTGTTAAAGGCGAAATCAACGTTACACTTTCAGATCAAGAAATAGAAAAGAGAAAAAAAGATTGGAAGCCAAGAAAAACTAATCATAATTCTGGATCTATATGGAAATATTCTCAAACTGTTGGGCCAGCTTACGAGGGTGCTGTTACTCAACCAGGAGCAAAAGACGAAACGCATACATACGCTGATATTTAAAATTAATTAACTAATTCAATTGTAACTGGTGTGTGATCAGAAGCCTTTTCCCATCCTCTTGGTTCACGATTAACATTAACTGATTTAATCAAATCAGTTACTTCTGGTGTAGTAAGAAAATGATCAATTCGTAGACCATTGCCTTTTTGCCAATTTCCACCTCTGTAACCCCAAAAGGTCCAGTTTGTATTTCCATCAACAAAGTATTTAACTGTATCAACAAAACCTAAATTTAAAAGATTTCTAAATTTTTCTCTTGTTAATGGATGGGCACAAGCATCATTTTTAAAATTTTCTGGTGAATACACATCTTCATCATTAGGTATTACATTAAAATCTCCACCTATAATTATTGGTTGATTATTATCAATTAATTCTTTGATATATTTATTAAAATTTATCATCCAATCAATTTTGTAATCAAATTTTTCTGTTTCAATTGGATTTCCATTTGGAAGATAAATATTTATTAATTTAATTTTATTTTTTATATTTTTTAAGGATATTTCTGTTTCAATAAATCTGGAATTTACATCTTGGTAATTAGGGATTTTTAAGTTTGAAATTTCAATACTTTCTTTGCTGAGTATGGCTACCCCATTCCAAGCTTTTTGCCCATTTACATAACATTTATAATTAATATTTTCTAATTCCTCTTTAGGAAAGCTTTCATTTGTGCATTTTAATTCTTGAATTAAATATATATCTGATTGATCTTTTTTTATAAATTTTATTAAATGCTCTATTCTTGCATTAACTGAATTTACATTCCATGTAGTAATTTTCATTTATATTGAAAAAGAAGTACCACATCCACATGATGAAGATGCTAGTGGATTAGAAATTTTAAATGACGATCCAATCAATTCATTAACATAATCAATTTTCGATCCTTTTATTAATTCAATTGAAGTTTTATCTATCAATACATCAGCATTTTTATAATTAAAGATTAAATCATCGTCATTTGGTTTATCAGAAAAATCAAATTTATATTGAAATCCAGCACAACCACCACCTAATACGGTAATTCTGAAATATTTAGATTTTTCAGATAGAAGTATCTTGTTGATATGATTCTGAGCACTTTCTGTTACTTCAATTATATTGTCCATTTATCTAAATATTGTTATTAGTTATTTTTTTACAACTATAATATAAATTTTCTTATGTTCAAACATTTAGCTTCCAATCCAGATAATTCAAATGGAAGATTATATAATGAGCTAGATGATGATTTGAGAAATCCATTTGAAAGAGATAGAGCTAGAGTTATTCACTCTAATTCTTTTAGAAAATTAAAACACAAAACCCAAGTTTTTATTGAAAGTGAGAGTGATTATTTTAGGACTAGACTAACTCATTCTTTGGAAGTTGCTCAAATATCAAGATCAATTTGTAGATTACTTGAATTAGATGAAGATCTAGGTGAAACAGTTGCTCTTGCACATGATTTAGGTCATCCTCCTTTTGGTCACATTGGCGAAGATGCACTTGATTATTCAATGAAAAAGTTTGGAGGTTTTAATCATAATGATCAAACCTTGAGAGTTTTAACATTTATAGAAAAAAGACACCCTGATTTTGATGGATTAAATCTAACATGGGAGAGCTTAGAGGGAATAATAAAACATAATGGAATTTTGAGTGATCATTTACCTTATCACTTAGATAATTATTCAAAATTACAAAATCTCAATCTAACTGATCAACCTTATTTAGAATCACAGATAGCAAGTATATCTGATGATATTGCTTATAATAATCACGATGTAGAGGATGCTATTAGAGCAAACTTAATATCATTAGATGATATTGCAGAGTTAAGTTTTTTTGAAAAAATTATAATTGATTTAAGAGATCACTATAAAGATATTCCAAATAAACTTCTCGTGTATCAAGTTTTAAGAAATTCCATATCTAATATGATAAATGATATATATGAGACTACAAAAAAAAATTTAATTGAAAATAATATTAATTCTATTGATGAAATACGTAAAAAAAATAATTTCGTTGTTTCATTTTCAAATGAAATGAAGAAAAATTGTGACATAATTAAAAAATTTTTATTTGATAAAGTTTATAATCACAGTCATTTATCAGATAAGAGACAGTATTCAAAAAAGGTTATATCTACTTTGTTTACTTATTTCGTAAAAAATAATAATAAACTACCTATAGATTGGAGAAATCAAAATATTGAAATTGAAAGATTAATTTGTGATTATATTTCAGGAATGACTGATAGATTTGCTCTTAATTTATATAAGGAGATTAGTGAATAATTTTATAAAAGACCTTTCAGATTTTTTATTTGATTTTACAGATTTTTTAGAGAGTAACGAATTTATATCTCCAATCAATAAAAAACAGATTAGCATCGATTACTCTTCAAATAATAAACAAGGTGATTTAGCCACAAATTTTTATTTAATTGTTAAAAGAAAAATTATTAATCAAAATTTAAATATTGAAAAAGAACTAAATGATAGAATTGAATCAATTGAATTTATCGATCATTTTGTGGTTTCAAAAAATGGTTTTATAAATTTTTTTCTCAAAGATAAGTTTGTATTAAGAAGTTTAAATGAAATTTATAGTAAAAATTTTTTAGATTATATTAATTATGGTGCAGGTAAAAAAATAAATGTTGAATTTGTTTCCGCTAATCCAACCGGACCATTACATATAGCCCATATAAGAGGGGCTGTATTCGGAGATGTATTAAGCTCTCTTTATACTAAAACAGGTTTTGATGTTACTAGAGAGTATTACGTAAATGATGCGGGTTCTCAAATTCATAAATTATCAAACTCTCTTTTGAAAAGATATTTACAATTATTTGATAAAAAAATTGAATTAGAAGAAGATGAGTATCCTGGTGAATACCTAAAAGATATTGCAAAAAAAATTAAAAATGAAGATGGTGATAAGTGGTTAAACTTTCAGCAAGAAGAAACTATTCAATATTTTAAAAATTTTGCGTTAAAAAATATACTTTTAAGCATAAAATCAGATTTAGAATTAATAAATATAAGATTTGATAAATTTACTCATGAGAGTGAAATAGAAAAAAGTAAAATTATTGACGAACTTTTTTCAATTTTAGATGAAAAAAAATTACTATATGAAGGTATTTTAGAGAAACCAAAGGGTGATGATTCTGATTGGGAGCCAAGAGAGCAACTATTATTTAGATCCTCTAAATTATTAGACAATGAAGATCGAGCATTAAAAAAATCAAATGGTGAATGGACTTATTTTGCTAATGATGCAGCATATCATTTAGATAAATGTAAAAGAAATTTCGATAGATTAGTAAATATTTGGGGGTCTGATCATATTGGCTATATTCCAAGAATGAATTCGTTGATTAAAGCTATTAAAGATGATGAAACTTATTTAAACATTTTAACTTGTCAGATTGTAAGTTTAATTCAAAATAAACAAAAAATTAAAATGTCAAAAAGATCTGGAAATTTTGTGACATTAGCTAATGTTCATTCTAAGGTTGGAAAAGATCCTATAAGGTACTACATGATTTCTACTAAAAATGAGACAGCAATTGACTTTGATTTAGATGCTGTTGTTGAAAAAAATAAAGATAACAAAGTTTTTTATTGTCAATACGCACATGCTAGAGCTTCATCAGTAATTAATAAAGCAAACGAATTAGGTATAAAAATTAAAAAAGATTATAATTTTACTGAAATACAAAATCTATCTGATGAGGAGGTAAAATTAATCAAAAAGTTAATTTGTTATCCTTATTTATTGTATCAATCATCATATTATAATGAACCACATAGACTAATCAATTACTTAGAAGAAATATCCTCTGATTTCCATTCAATTTGGAATAAAGGTAAAGATAATGAATCACTTCGTTTTATAGATGAAAAAAATATAGAAAAGACAATTTCAAAAATATTTTGGTTGGAGTCATTTAGAGTTGTTTTAAAAGATATTTTTTCAATTATTGATATAAGCGCACCTGAAACAATGTAATGATTAAAAGAATTATTTTTAAAAGAAAAAATAATCACATTTTAAAATATTCTTTATTATTATTGCTATTTATTATTATTCTTTATCTTATCTCATTTTATTATTTTAGTAATAGGGAGTATTTTGTTATTCCTAAATTTACTGATAAATATTTTGTTATTCCTACTAATAAAGAAGGTGAGGTTGTTGATTATTTAGACAAGAAAAGTTTAAATAAAATAGATAATGAAATTCAAGATTTTGATTTTAAAAATATAGACGAACTTGATTTTACAATTCAATTATATAGCAATGATAATTTTGAAGATATTAATAAATACTTGTATAGTTTATTAGAAAATAAAAAAGAAATTATAGATCATGAAGATATTTTTGTTTTTTATAAAAAAACTGAAATAGGTACTCAATATTTTATTACCTATAAAAATTACATCTCTAAGAATAACGCTTCTGAAGCTTGCGATTTATTAACTATTGTTAAAAGTTGCATAATACTTAATTTACAAAATTAATAATATTGAGAGAATCTCAATAATTTTATATAAAAAATTGTGTTAAATGTTCCAGATACAGAAACAAAAGAAGGTCAATTTAACCTATTATTAGACAATTTTGAGGGTCCTATAGATCTTTTGTTGGTTTTGGCTAGATCACAGAAGGTTGATTTATCTGATATATCTATATCCGAGTTAGCTGATCAATATATTAATTTTATTAATCAATATAGAAATATTCATATTGAAATAGCTGCTGATTATTTAGTGATGGCAGCATGGCTAACGTATTTGAAATCAAGATTACTATTACCTAAAGAAGAAAAAACAGATGAATACACAGCCGATGAGTTAGAAGAAGCCTTAAAATATCAATTACAGAGACTAGAGGCTTTTCAAAATATTTCTAAAATCATATATTCAAGACCTCTTGTTAATAGAGATGTATTTTATGGGGGGTCATCTGAAGGGCTCAAAGTTAAATATAATATAAATTATTCATCTAATTTATATGACTTACTAAAATCATATAGTCAAATACTTAAATCGAATGAACAGGTAAAACAATTAACTATTGAGTATTCAGAACTTTATTCAGTTGATCAAGCAGTTAAAAGATTAAAAGGTATTTTTGGAAATATTACAGAATGGACTAATTTTTTAAATGTAATTCCAAATTTAATTAAAGCTAATAAAACAATTAATAAATCCATTATCTCATCTAATTTTGTTGCTTCTTTAGAATTATCAAAAAATGGCTTTATTGATTTAAAACAAGATGAAAGTTTTGGGAATATTTATTTAAAATTTAATCAAAATGGATAATAAAGATATTAAAATTTTAGAAGCAATATTATTTGCATCAGGAGAGCCACTTGATGAAAATGATTTAAAAGAAAAAATTAAAGATAAAAATAATATAAGTAAGCTATTACTAGAAATTAAAGATTTTTATAAAAATAGAGGTATTAATTTAATCAAAACTGGCAATAAATGGTCTTTTAGAACTGCTGAAGATCTCAGTGATGAATTAACTATTTTTAAAACACAGAAAAGAAAATTATCAAGAGCAGCATTAGAAACATTATCTATAATTGCTTACCAACAACCAATAACAAGATCAGAAATTGAAAATATTAGAGGTGTTCAAATGGGTAGAGGCTCTCTAGATCATTTGATGGAAATAGGATGGATACGTCCTTCAGGTAGAAAAAGTATACCTGGTAAACCTACTTTATGGTCTACCACAGATTTGTTTGTTGAACATTTTGGATTGAATAGTTTATCCGATTTACCCAATAAAGACGAGCTAAAGGCAAGTGGTTTTCTAGATAAACGTGCTGCGATTGCAACTATAAGTGATCTTGCTAAAAATGATGAAAATTTACAAAGTAATGATAATTTAGAACAGGATGATGAAAATAATATTGATGATTTTATTCAAAATACTTAGTTAACTTATTACTTCTTGTTTTTTCCTATAGTTTCCGTATAAGCCCCTTATGACACCTAGTATTTGGCAATTATTAATTGTACTCGTTATTGTTCTACTTCTTTTCGGTAGAGGTAAAATACCTCAACTTATGGGTGATATGGCAAAAGGAATTAAATCATTCAAGAGAGGAATGTCTGACGAAGAAAAAAAAGAAGATAAAAATTTAGAGAATAAAAACGACGAAGAAAAGTAAATATAATGTTTACTTTTGGTTGGAGTGAAATTTTCTTAATTGGAATAATAGTCGTTGTTGTTATTGGCCCAAAAGATCTTCCAAAATTCATTAAACAAGTTGGATCTTTTACTAAATACATTAAAAAAATGTCTTCTGAATTTAAGTCATCTATAAATGAAATAGCTGAGGAGGAAGAAATTAAAGAATTAGCTAAATCAGTCAAAGAGGTAAAAAAAATAAAAGACGGCATTAATATCAAAAAAAATTTTGAAAACGAGATTAAAGAAGTTCAAGAAACAGTGAAAATGACCGAGAATGAATTTTCAAAAAAAAATTAATTTATTATTTTTGTAATGGCTGAAGAAAAATTTGAAGAAATGTCTCTAATAGGGCATATCACCGAGTTACGAAAAAGACTACTATGGAGTTTTTTATATATTTTGTTAATCTTTATTGTTTGTTTTTACTTTGCAGATGAATTATTTGCCTTTTTAGCCAATCCTCTAGTAGAACTATTTGATAAAGATAAAGGTCAAGGTTTTATTTATACAGCTTTACAAGAAGCTTTTTTTACAGAATTAAAAATAGCTTTTTTCTTTGCTTTATTTTTTTCATTCCCATTAATTGCAATACAAATATGGAGATTTATTGCACCAGGATTATACAAAAAGGAAAAGAGAGCTTTTTTACCCTATTTAGTTGCGACACCAATTTTATTTTTCGCAGGTGGATCAATGGTTTATTATATTATTGCGCCATTGGCATGGTCTTTTTTCCTATCTTATCAAAACCTTGGTTCTAGTGGAGTTCCTATTCGATTAGAAGCTAAGATGGGAGAATATTTATCCCTTATGATGCGATTTATTTTTGCTTTTGGTTTAGCATTTCAGCTTCCTGTTGTTTTGTCTTTAATGGCAAGAGTAGGGATGGTTACTTATGAATCACTTAAAAAATTTAGAAAATATGCAATTGTACTAGCATTTTTATCGGCAGCATTCTTAACTCCACCTGATCCATTTAGTCAAATAAGTTTAGCTCTGCCAATTATATTTTTATACGAAGTTTCAATTTATATTGCAAAACTAATACAAAAAAATAAAGATAAGTAATGCATAATATTAATTTTATCAGAGAAAATCCAACAGAGTTTGATAATTATATGAAACAAAGAGGTGAGCATCCAATATCAAATAAAATATTAGAACTAGATAAAGTTAAAAGAGAAACTCAGACTGTTCTTCAGAGCCTTTTAGCAGATAGAAACTCTATTTCTAAAAATATTGGTAAACTTAAAAGTGAAAATAAAGATGCTTCATCAGAAATGAATAAAGTTGATGAAATTAAAAATAAAATTAATAATTTAAAGGAACTTGAGACTATTAAAGATGAGGAGCTAAAAACTATCCTCTCAAGACTTCCAAATATAGCTGATAAGACTGTACCTATAGGAAGCAATGAAGCAGACAATACAAAATATAGAGAATGGGGCGAAAAACCAAAATTTGATTTTAATCCTAAAACTCATTTTGAATTAGGGGAAAATTTAGGTTTAATGAATTTTGAAACTGCATCTAAATTATCAGGATCTAGATTTGTTTTATTAAAAAATCAACTTTCTAAGCTGGAAAGAGCAATTGCAAATTTTATGTTAGATAAGCATACGAATGAAAATGGTTATATTGAATATAATTTACCTTTTTTGGTTAAAGATTCCGCTCTTTTTGGAACAGGGCAATTACCTAAATTTGGTGAAGATTTATTTACTGCTGGGGAAGATCATTGGTTAATACCAACTGCTGAAGTTCCTTTAACAAACATGGTTAGAGAGGAAATACTTAACCAAAATCAATTACCCATGAGAGTAACTTCTTATACACCATGTTTTAGATCAGAGGCTGGTGCTGCTGGTAAGGATACTCGCGGTATGTTAAGACAGCATCAATTTACTAAAGTTGAATTAGTTTCAATAGTAGAGCCGCAGCATTCACAAGATGAATTAGAAAGAATGCTTGAAAGCGCTGAGAGTATTCTTCAAGATTTAAATATTCATTATAGGATTATGACTTTGTGTACTGGTGATATGGGCTTTTCAGCATCAAAAACATACGATATTGAAGTGTGGCTTCCAGGTGAAAATACTTATAGAGAAATTTCAAGCTGCTCAAATTGTAATGATTTTCAAGCTAGAAGAATGAATACAAGATATAAATTAGAAAATAAAAATATTTTTGTTCATACACTTAATGGATCCGGCTTAGCAGTAGGAAGAACACTAATTGCTATTCTTGAAAATTATCAAATGAAAGATGGAAATATTAAAATTCCAGAAGTTTTGAAAAAATATTTCAATAATTCTGATACTCTTATCTAGTGCTTGATGTAAGGAAAATAAGATTAATACTCGAGTTACGAGAGTCAGGTATTAGTAATGCTGAAGTTCTCTCTGCAATTGAAAAAATTCCAAGAGAAAAGTTTATTAGTGAAGCTTACAGAAATCAAGCTTATGAAAATATAGCTTTGCCAATTGAAAATAATCAAACAATTAGTCAACCCTACGTTGTAGCAAGGATGACTGAATTACTTGATGTAAAAAGTAACCACAAGGTATTAGAAATAGGCACTGGTAGTGGATATCAGTGTGCAGTATTATCAATTTTGGCAAGGCGTGTGTACACTATTGAAAGAATTAAAAATTTACATGAAGGTTCTAATAATATTTTTGAGAAATTAAAATTAACTAATATTGTTTCAAAATACGATGATGGTAATAATGGTTGGATTGAACAAATACCTTTTGATAGAATAATATTTACAGCAGCATCAAAAAAAATAAATAATGAAATTTTTTCTCATATTGAAAATGAAGGAATTATTGTTTGTCCTATTGTTAAAAATAATAAGCAAATACTTGTAAAATATATAAAACAAAATAATAAAATTATTACTGAAGAATATGATGATGTTTTATTTGTTCCAAATCTTCAAGGTGTAGTATAGCTACTTTGAATATTTCGAATTTTATTTGAAGAATAAAAATAATATAAGATACCAATTATCCAATGAACAAGAGTTAACCCAATAAACATATAGATATAGTTTTCTTCTATAAAATTATTTACAAATAATATTACAATTATAGGCACTAATACAAACCTAAGTATGGCCATATACATTACTATTATTGCTTTTTTTAGGCCTTGGAATGAAGCATTAGAAATAAAGAAGAATGGAAAAGCCGGAAAACCAAGTGCGTATATTTTAAGATATATTGATCCATAGTAAATTACTTCCTTATCATCAGTAAATAATCTCATTGAATCTTCTGCAGTTATAAATAAAATTAATCCTGCGATAGTTAATATTATTACACCAGTAATCATAGCTTTATTATAAGTTTCTAAAATTCTTTCATAGTTTTTAGCACCAAAATTCTGACCCACAATTGCGGTTACTGCTGTACTTAATCCTAACAAGGGTAGGAAAAGCAGTTGTTCGTATCTTCCAGCTGAGGAAAAACCTGCAATTGCATCATTACCAAAACGACTGACAAAAAATAATAATATATATGATCCGAGAGCAATCATCATCAATCCTAATGCCGCTGGAATAGCCTGAAATGAAATTTCCTTAATTAAACTTAATTTAGGAATTAAATAATTATTTTTAAAGTTTTCAAAAATCTCTGTTCTATAAATTTTATATAATAAATATAACAGACCAATTATTTGAGAGAGTATGGTAGCTATTGCTATTCCAGTTATACCCATTGGCATAAATAATTCAAAATTAATTATTTTTCCTGTAATTAATATTGGATTTAAAATTATATTAAGAAAAAAACTAAAAATTAAAACATTTCTATAACTTTTTGTATCTCCTTGAGCTGATAAACAAGAATTACATACCATGAGTAAAAGAATTATGATTGATCCTAAATAAATTACGTTCATATATAATGACGAAAGTTTTAGGGTTTTTGGATCATCATTTATAGATTCTAAAATTATGTTTCCAAAATAAAGTCCAAAAATAGTTATACCTAAGCCTACTAAAATTGTTACAACAAAAGATTGTGAAAATGCATGACTTGCTTTTTTAATATTTTTTTCTCCTAAAGAATTAGCAACATTACTTGTTGTAGCTATGCTGAGTCCTATTCCAAGTGCAATAATTATAAAATATACAGGAAATGTTTGACCAATAGCTGCTAAAGCTGTTTCAGAAATCATTCTACCTGCAAAAATAGTATCAACTAAAGAATAGAGATTATTAAATATAGTTCCAATTGAGGCTGGCAAAGCAATT
This sequence comes from uncultured Alphaproteobacteria bacterium, assembly GCA_902623585.1. GTDB lineage: Bacteria > Pseudomonadota > Alphaproteobacteria > HIMB59 > CACPNW01. The sequence goes on from CACNUO010000004.1 coordinate 35,894, forward strand.
TTTATAAATAACTTATAGATATCTTCATCAAGTAAATTAATTTTTTTCATATTTATAAATATCTTAATTTAAACCTAGTACTATTTTCCTCTTGTTTTAAAATATCTTGAATTTCATGTATTACCTCTTTGAGGTTTTTCATTATAGATCTATTTGAAAAATTTATTAATAATAAGCCACTTCCTTGCATTCCAACATTGTCTCCATATTTCATAATAGGAACTTCAACATTGATAATATTACTTATACCTTTTTTTCTAATATTCTGAATAAAGGAGTCATTTTCTAAAATATTCAAAACTGGATACCATATTATGATTTTGGAATTTGAAAATAAATTATCAATATTATTTAGAATCTCTTCTACTTTTTCAAAATCATCCTTTATTTCATATGATGGATCTATAAATACAAAATAATTATTTTCTTTATTAACTTTATTAAATATAAAGTTAAATCCATCAGCATTTAAAATTTTAGCATTGGTATATTTGTGTAAGTTTTTTTTTAATAATTCATATTCATTATTGTGTAGTTCACAAAAAAATAATTTATCTTTTTCATTAGCTATGGACGAAATAAATATAGGTGATCCAGGATAAAAATTATTTTTTCCAGTAATTTTAGAAATAGTTGAAAGATAATTTCTAATTAAAACATTATTACCTTTGTAATTTTGTATCTTTTTAATTCCTTCTTTATACTCTTTATTTTTATCCATATACTTTGATATATATTTATAAATTCCATTACCAGAATGAGTATCAACATAAATTATTGAATTATTTACCTTTTTTTCAAGATTATATAAGTAAAGCATTATAATGTGTTTCATAACATCTGCATGATTTCCAGCATGATATCCGTGTTTATAGCTAAGCATAAAAATAAAAAAAATTGTTGAAATTAATTTCTTATTAGTTATTTAAAGTATTAAATTAATCAATATACAATATTTATATAAGTTAAATAAATTTAATCCCCCAATAATAAATAAGGAGAATAAAATATGCCAAGTGGTAAAATTAAATGGTTTAATCCGACCAAAGGTTATGGATTTATAGAAAATGATGATGGAGGAAAAGATGTTTTTCTTCATGTTTCAGCTTTAGAAGCTGCTGGTATTGATACTTTAGAAGAAGGTATGCCAGTTGAATTTGAAATCGGTGAAAACCGTGGAAAAGAAAACGCTATTAATATTAAGAAAAAATAATATTTAATTGAATTCAAACAAACTTTTAGAATGGATTGGCGTAACTACAGCAATCCTTTATTCCCTACTAGTTGCATTTAACATTGGATTAGAATTTATTGGCTTTTCATTATTATTGCTATCAGCAGTGTTAATTGGAATCTGGGCCTATAAATTAAAACATAATGGAATATTGTTTTTACAATTTTTTTACGCTGGTGCAGGTATTATAGGAATGTATAGATGGTTTGGATAAAAATATTTTTTTTATTTTTACTTTTAGATTCTTCAATTGCATATTCTTCTGAATTAAATGAAGAAGAAGAAATGTACTTTAATTTTGTTGATTTAAATAATGATGGAGTTATTTCCTATGAAGAAATTGAACAATCATTAAATTTACTCTTTCAAATCATAGATCTGAATCAAGATAATAAAATTTCTCAAAATGAGATAAATGAATTAAAAGGCATAATTGAAACTTTAAGATGAGTATTTGGGGAAGAGTTATAGGCGGAGCAGCAGGATTTGCTTTAGGAGGACCTATAGGGGCTATCTTAGGTGTAATGGCTGGTGGTGCTTTTGACAGAAGATCTCAATCAAAATCATCATTTAACTTCAATCGAATAAATAATAATCAAAAACAACAAATTTTTACATTAAGTTTTATTATTCTAGCTGCAAAATTAGCTAAATCAGATGGCATTGTATCAGATGATGAAATAAGAGCATTTAAAGAAAAATTTAAAGTTCCAAAATCTGAAATTCCTAAAGTTGCAAAAATATTCAATGAGGCAAAAAAAGATACGTATGGTTATAAACAAATAGCAAATCAAGTAGGAGATTTATTTTCAGCTAATAAAATTTTATTGGAAGAATTATTAAATAATTTATTTTATATTGCTGCATCTGATGGAAAGGTATCTATTAGTGAAATAGATTTTTTAAGATCAATTTCTAAATCGTTTAAATTTAGTGAAAAAGATTTTCAAAGAATTTTTCAATCAAATTTAAAAAATAGTGAATCTGATCCTTACAAAATATTGGGTGTGAATCGATCAAGCACTGATAATGAGATAAGAAAAAAATGGATAAAATTAAATAAAGAACATCACCCAGATAATTTAATTGCCAAAGGTATGCCTAAAGAATTTATTAAACAATCTAATAAAGAATTAGCGGCAATTAATATCGCTTACGATAAAATTAAAGAAATTAGAGGAATTTCTTGATACCTAAAGATTTATCTGTCGATAATATTAGTAAAATTTATAATAAAATTAGACCATTTATTAATCAAACCCCTTTTTTAAAGTGTCCTGACGATATTGATAATTATTTTTCTACAAATTTATTTTTTAAATGCGAATTTTTACAAAAATCTGGTTCATTTAAGGCAAGAGGTGCTATTAATAATATAATTTCTCAAGATCAGAATAAATTTAATAAAGGAATTACAGCAGTTAGTGCTGGAAATCATGCGATAGCTGCTTCATTTGTGGCCAATCAATTTAAATTGAAAAATAAAATTTTCTTATACGAAAGTGCAAATAAATATAGAGTTCAAACTTGTAAAAATTATGGTGCTAACATTATTTTTACAAATCCAAAACAAGCTTTTCTTGATGCTGAAAATGCTAAAAATGAAGGTTATTATTTTATTCACCCTTTTGACGGCCCATTGACATTACAAGGTAGCGCTACCTTGGGATTAGAAATTGTAGAATATTTAAAATTAATTAATACTAAAATTGACAATTTACTAATTTCAGTTGGAGGAGGGGGATTAATAAGTGGCGTTTCATCTTATGTAAAACAATTTTATCCTAAGATCAAAATTATTGGTGTTGAGCCTGAAAATGCTAATGGTTTAAATCAAAGTTTAAGAGCTAACAAACCACTAAATAATGTTAATGTAAATAGTATTGCTGACAGCCTTTCAGCACCTTTACATATGCAATATTCTTTTGATGTAGCAAAAGAAGTAATTGATGAAATGGTAACTGTTTCTGATGATCAAATGAAAAAATTTATGGTTTTTTGTTATAAAAAATTTAAGTTATTTCTTGAGCCCGCATGTGTTGCTGGACTCGCTGCTTTAAAATATAAAATTAATAATAAGCTTATTGGCAAAAATACAATGGTGATATTGTGTGGCTCAAATATTGATAAAAAAACTTGGTCAGATTTAACTAATTAATCTGGAAAATATAAAATACCACCACTTAAATTTTTTTTCACACCCGTAGTATTTATATTACTTATATCTAAATTTTTAAATGATCTCATGCCAATATATGCAAACATTTGAGCTTCTACTAAATCACCATTTATTTTATATTTATCAATAAGTTCAATTTTTTTATTCAGTTTATTCATTAATATTTCTTTCAGTAATTTATTTTTTCTTCCTCCTCCAGTAAGTAAAATTCTTTCAATTTTAAATTTTTTATTTTTTAATAATTCTTTAAATCCAATATATGTCATGTAGTTAGCAGTCATTAGCGCATCATATTTGTTCAATTTAATTAGCTTATTAAAATAATTTCTAAAATAATTTCTATCTAATGATTTTGGGAACTTTTTTTTAAAGAATTTGTCTTTTTTGAATTTTTCGATTAATTTATTATTAATCTTACCTTTTCTTGCATAATTTCCATCATTATCAAATTTTTTTTTAAAAAAATAATTGCAAAGATCATCACTTAAGCAATTTGCAGGCCCTATATCCGATGATAATAATGTTCTTGAAACTATAGTTGAAAAATTTGCTATACCTCCAAGATTTACTATAATCGCTTTTTCCTTAAATTTTTGTATTAAAAACTTATGATAATATGATCCAATTGGTGCTCCTTGACCACCATTTTTAATATCATTATCTCTTAAATTACTTATAGTTTTAACTTTAAGATTTTTTGCAATTTTTTTTCCATTTCCTAACTGAATTGATATTTTATTTGATGGGTCGTGGTAAACAGTCTGTCCACTAATTGATATTAAATCGATATTTTTTTTATTAATTTTTTTTTGTTTCAGAAATAAAATTATTTTTTTTTCTAAAATATCTGTAACGAAATCATCTTTTTTTAAAAAATATTCTTTAATTTTATTATTAGTTTTTGGTTTATTTAATATCAGATTGTTTATTGTATTTTGATAATTTTTATCAAATTTATATGATTTTTCACATTTAATTTTTACAAAGTCAGTCCCATTTGTATTAATCAAACTGATATCAACACCATCCATTGACGTGCCTGTCATAACTCCTAAGACATTAAGTTTTGAATTTTTACTCATTTTTAATCAAATTTAATTTTACACATTTTATTAACAAACATATCAACAAAAAAAGATTAATTAGTTTTAAAAATACATTTTTTTATTGATTGATAAATAACAAATAGATAGATTATTTTTAATTATTACACGCAAAGGTAATAATCAATTTAATAAAAGGAAACGATTATTAAATTGTATCGGGAGGAAATGCACGATACACAAAAGGGACCTAGCTTGCTGGGTCCTTTTTTTTGTTTTATAGACAAATCTAATAAATAAAGTATCAGACATTCATAATGATAACAAATTATGAAAGAATTTTAGATATTATTTTAGATGATCTTATACCATTAACAAAAATTTCAATTAATGAAGGAAATAAAATATTTGGTGGATTTATTGTTAAAAAATCTGACCTAAGTCTTGTTTGTCTAGGTACAAACCAGGAAATCAAAAATCCTTTATTTCATGGGGAAATTTCTACTCTTTTTAAATTATTTGAAAAAAAACTATTTAATACAAAAGATTATTATTTCATAAGTACACATCAGCCTTGTTCTATGTGTTTATCAGCTATAACGTGGGCCGGATTTGACAATTTTTATTATTTTTTTTCTTATACTGACACAAAAGAAGGTTTTCATATTCCGCACGATCTTAAAATTTTGATGGAGGTGTTTAAGATCAAAGATGGTAAATACAATATTAATAATGATTATTGGGAAAGTTACTCAATTTTATCAGAAATTAAAAGATTAGGCATAGAGGACTCATTATTAGATAAAATTTATCAGATCAAAGAAGAGTACCAAAAAATGTCAGAAATTTATCAAAAATCAAAAATTGATAATAAAATACCTCTAAATTAATTGTTAAATTATAAAAAAAAGTATACAAATAATTAACGGGAGATACTGAAATTTCAGAGCCGAAGGAGCAACGACCCGGAAACTCTCAGGCACAATGGACCGTTAAAAAAAACTCTGGAAAAGAGCATTTAGCTCTACCGAAGGTGAAAAGCTCTCAGGTAAAAAGACAGAGGGGTAGCTTGGAGAATTTATTTGAACCAGTTACCAATAGACATTCCGCTGAAAAATTTTCATCAAAATAATGGTGCAAAGATATTGCCATTTGCAGGTTTTAATATGCCTATTAATTATAAAACTGGAATAATTAATGAACACAAAAACGTTAGAAATCATTCTGGTATTTTTGATGTTAGTCATATGGGGCAAATTTTAATAGAAAATAATGAATCTTATTTACATAAATTAGAAAAATATATTCCATTACAATTAAAAAAATTAATTAAAAATAGATCGAATTATTCATTTTTGCTCAATAAAGATGGAGGTGTTATTGATGATCTAATTATTTCAAATATTGATATTAAAGATAAGTCATATTTATATATTGTTTATAATGCATCTCGAAAAAAAGAAGACGAAGAAATATTTATTTCTTGTGCTCCTAATGCAGAAAAAATTTATGAAAAAAATTGTTTATTCGCAATCCAAGGACCGGATTCTATTAATGTTTTAAAAAATATTATTGATATTCCAAATAATATGAATTTTTTTGATATTTTAATAAGTAAATACGATAACAATGAAATAATAGTAAGTAGATCAGGTTATACCGGTGAAGATGGTTTTGAACTTTCTATTCCAAATGAAAGTGCAGAAAATTTAATTAATCTTTTACTTAAAAATGAAAATACAATGCTTTGTGGGTTAGGTTCTAGAGATTCATTAAGACTCGAAGCTGGATTAAGTTTATATGGTCATGAATTAAATGAAAAAATTACACCAATTGAAGCTGGTTTATCATGGGCTTTAGACAAAGAAAGATTAGAAGATGAAAATTTAAATGGAAATAAAGTTTTATCCGATCAATTAAAAAATAAACTATCTAATAAAAAAATAGGTTTAATTTCTACCAGTAAATCAATGCTAAGAGATGGAATGACATTATTCGATAATAATAATAATGAAATTGGCAAAATTACAAGTGGATGCTTTTCTCCCAATCTAAATAAATCTATTGCTATTGGTTATATAATATCTGAATTCAATACTGATAATCCAATTTTTTGTGAAATTAGAAAAAAATTAGAATTAGTAAAAATTAATAATCTACCTTTTGTAAAAAAAAATTATAAAAAAAATGGGAGCATATATGAGTGAAAAAAAATACACAAAAGATCATGAATGGGTTTCAATTGAAAATGAAATTGCTACAATTGGTATTAGCAATCATGCCCAAGAATCTCTTGGTGATATTGTATTTATTGAATTACCTTCAGTTGGAAATTCGGTAAAAGCAAAAGATGAAATATGCGTTGTTGAATCTGTAAAAGCAGCTTCTGATATTTATGCTCCAATAGATGGTGAAATAATTGAAGTGAATAATAATCTAGAAAATGATGCTGCTATTATTAATCAAGATGCAGAAAACGAGGGATGGATTTTTAAAATGAAAATTTCTGATTCAAATCAATATTCTGAACTTATGTCAGAAGATGAGTATAAACAATTTTTGGAACAATAGATGATTGAAATAGATAAATTTGTTAGCAGACATATAGGACCTAGAAATGAAGATATTGGAGAAATGCTCAAATTAATAAACTGCTCCTCATTAGATGAATTAATTGAAAAAACTGTACCTAATCATATCATTTTTAAAAATAAACTTAAATTTAGACCTGGTATGTCTGAGGAGTTTAATAAAATTAATACTCAACTTTTATCTTTAAAAAATAATTTCAAAAAAACTTATATTGGAATGGGTTATTACAACACTATTACCCCTAGTGTTATTTTAAGAAATATTCTTGAAAATCCAGGATGGTACACTGCGTACACACCTTATCAACCAGAAGTAAGTCAGGGCAGGTTGGAAATGTTAATGAATTTTCAACAAATGATAATTGATTTGACTGGAATGGATATTGCAAATGCATCTTTACTTGATGAAAGTACTGCGGCAGCTGAGGCTATGATGATGGCTTTTAAAATTAAAAAAAGTGCAAAGTTTACTTTTTGTGTGCAAAATAAATGTCATCCACAAACACTATCTGTCTTAAAAACAAGAGCTAAACCCCTAGGTATAAAAATTATTTTTGATAATCCAGATGACGATACATTTGGTTGTTTAATTCAAAATCCAGATACATACGGAGAAATTGCAAATCTCAACGATTTAATAAATATAAATAAATCTCACGATGCGTTATCAATCATAGCAGCTGATATAATGAGTTTGGTAGTTATGAAATCACCAAAAGATTTTGGAGCTGATATAGTTGTAGGAAGTACTCAAAGGTTTGGAGTTCCAATGGGTCTAGGAGGTCCACACGCAGCATATTTTGCAACATTAGATGAATATAAAAGAATGATACCTGGGAGACTAATTGGTGTATCAGTTGATCGTACTAATAAAAGATCTTACAGAATGGCTCTTCAAACGCGTGAGCAACACATTAGAAGGGAAAAAGCTACAAGTAATATATGTACTGCACAGGCCTTATTAGCAATTATATCTGCCTCATATGCAATATATCATGGTCCGACTAGATTAAAAAATATTGCTGAGGACATTCATTATAAGTCTAGATATCTAAAAAAATCATTAGAGATATTAAATTTTGAAGTAAAATCTATAAATTATTTTGATACCTTATTAATAAAAGATACAAAATCTAAATACTGGGTAAATAAATCTATAGACAATGGTATAAATTTTAGATTTGTAAATGACGATCATTTTTCAATTTCCTTAGATGAAACTACATCACTACAAGATGTAGATAATTTAATTAAATTTTTTAATGAAAACAATAATGAAATATACGCAGAAGAAATTGAAAGTAAAATTGAAAATTCGATTTTCAAAAATGATTTAGATAGAAAAGATAAAATATTAACTCATCCTGTATTTAATATCTATCATTCTGAAACAGAAATGATGAGATATTTAAAAAAATTGGAAAATAAAGACGTTGCTTTAAATAGATCAATGATACCTCTTGGATCTTGTACTATGAAATTAAATGCTGCATCTGAAATGCTTCCAATTACTTTACCAGGTTTTTCAAATGCGCATCCATTCTTAGAACCCCATCAACGTGAGGGATATAATGAAATGATGAGTGAATTAATATCGATGTTAAAAGATATTACTGGTTTTGATGCAGTTTCACTTCAACCTAATGCAGGAGCACAAGGTGAGTTTGCTGGTTTATTAGCTATACAAAAATATCATGAGAAAAATTCAGATACTAAAAGAAATATTTGTATAATTCCAAAAAGTGCTCATGGAACTAATCCAGCCAGTGCACAGATGTGCGGCATGGATATTTTAATTGTAAACTGTGATGACAAAGGTAATGTAGATTTAACTCACTTAGATAAAAAAATAGAAGAAGCAGCCGATAAACTGTCTGCTTTAATGATTACATATCCATCAACACATGGTGTATTCGAAGAAAGTATTGTTGAGATTTGTAAAAAAATTCATGATGCTGGTGGGCAAGTGTATCTAGATGGCGCTAATTATAATGCAATGGTTGGTGTAGCTAAACCAGGTAAATTTGGACCTGATGTATGCCATATGAATCTTCATAAGACATTCTGCATACCTCATGGAGGAGGTGGGCCTGGAGTTGGGGCTATAGGATTAAAAAAACATTTAGCAGATTTTGCTCCTGGACATCCTATTTTTAAAAATGAAATAGGTTTAACGACTCAAGATGCAGTTTCTGCAGCTCCATGGGGCAGTGCATCTATTTTACCCATTTCATATTCTTATATATCTATGATGGGTGACGATGGTTTAAAATTAGCAACTCAAGTAGCAATATTAAATGCTAACTATATTAAAGAAAGATTAAAAAATTATTACCCCATTTTATATACAGGTAAGAATAATATGGTGGCTCACGAATTTATTATTGATATCAGGCCATTTAAACAAGAATTAAATATTTCAGATGAAGATATTGCTAAAAGACTAATTGATTATGGATTTCATGCACCTACAATGTCTTTTCCTGTTCCTGGTACTCTTATGATTGAGCCTACTGAAAGTGAATCAAAAGAGGAACTAGATAGATTTTGTGAAGCAATGATTTCTATTCATAATGAAATCACTATGATTAGAGATGGTAAATTTGATAAAGTAGATAATCCTATTAAAAATGCCCCACATACAATTGAAGAAGTATCTTCTGATAATTGGGATCATAAATATTCTCGAAAAGATGCTGCTTACCCCCATGCCTATTTAATAAATAATAAATACTGGAGTCCAGTCAGCAGAATTGATAATGTATATGGTGATAGAAATTTATTTTGTGTTTGCCCTCCAATTGATGAATATGAAGAGGTTAAAACTGGATAATTATTATTTATCAATAAATTAAAATACTTATTTAATAGCAATTATGATTTATATTAATCTTATTTTAGTTTTTTTAGTGTTGGTCGCAATACATGAGTATGGTCATTATATAGTTGCCAGATTATTTAACGCTGAAGTTACTGATTTTTCAATTGGATTTGGCAAACCACTTTTAAAATTTACTGATAAAAATGGCACTACATGGAAATTATCTCCTATTCCATTAGGTGGATATGTAAAAATCAAGGGACTTGATAATATATTTTCACCAAACCCTAATGATGAGGAGGGATCCTTTCAATCTCTTACACTTTTTCAAAAGATATTAGTACTTTTAGCAGGAAGTATTTTTAATATTTTTAGTGCTTGGTTTGCTCTTTTCTGCATATTTTTCTTTTTTGGAATTGTTAGTTTAATGCCGATTATTGGATCAGTTAGCAAAAATTCATCAGCATTTGAAAATGATCTTAGAGAAGGTGATAAAATAATTGAGATAAACAATATTAGTATTGAAGAGTTTTCTGATATACCAAAAGCAATTGCAAATAACCAAAGTATAAATATTTTAATTGAAAGAAATAATCAGATAATTGAAAAAAACTTTGATCTAAAATTTAATTCAGAATTAAATAGGTATATTATTGGAATATCTTCACCTCAAAATCCTATTATTGATAAATATAATTTAATTGATTCAATTAAAAATTCTTCTTTATTTATTCCCACATACTATGTAGCTTCATTTTCTTTCCTTCAACAATCATATAAAGAAAATACATTAGGAGATCAGTTAGCCGGACCTATAGGAATTGTAAAAAATGCAGATCAAATGATGCTTGATCAAGTAAGGGGAGTACTTTTTTTATTTATTATAATTTCTTTATTTGTAGGGTTATTTAATTTGCTTCCTATTCCTCTTTTAGATGGTGGTCATATAATCTATTTTATTATTAGAAGAATTTTTTCAAACTCTCTTCCTGAGTTTATTACAAGAGTTTATTTGGCTGTGGGGATAACAATAATATCTTTTCTCTTTATAGTTGTGACTTACAACGATATTTTTTATAAATAAATATTATTGGGAGATAAAATGACAAATTTTGAAAAAGTAAAAGAATTTATGACAACTTTTGGTCAAGAAGTAAAAACTAGTGCCGAATTTCCAGAAAATAAAATTGTTGAATTAAGAAAAAAATTGATTGATGAAGAATTTAATGAATTAAAAGATGCAATTAATGATAATGATATCGTTGAAGTTGCTGATGCATTAACTGATATTTTAGTTGTAACATACGGTGCGGGTGCTGCTTTTGGTATAGATCTAGATAAATGTTTTAACGAAGTTCATCGTAGTAATATGAGTAAACTTTCAGAGGAAGGCAAGCCAATTTATAACGAATTTGGTAAGGTTATGAAGGGTCCTAATTATTCACCTCCAGATTTGAAAAAAATAATTTAAATATTTTTTAGAGCATCATCTAAAGATTTCTTTAAGTCTGAAATATCTTCAATGCCAATTGAAAGTCTTATAAGGGTATCAGAAATTCCTAATTCATCTCTAATTTTTTTATCTATTGATGCATGTGTCATTATAGCTGGATGCTCAATTAAACTTTCAACTCCACCCAAACTTTCTGCTAGTGTAAATATTTGAATTGTTTCAAGAAATTTTTTTGCTGAATTAATATCACCCATTAATTCAATTGATAATATTCCTCCAAATCCAGTCATTTGTTTTTTTGCAATTTCATAACTTGGGTTATTTTCTAGTCCAGGGTAAAATACATTTTTAATTTTAGGATGTTTTAATAAATAATTAGCAATTTCTAAGGCATTACTATTATGCCTCTCCATTCTGACAGCAAGTGTTTTAATTGATCGAATGAGTAAATAACAATCGAAGGGGCTGGGAACAGCACCAACTGCATTTTGAATATATTTAATTTTATCAGCTAAAATTTTATTATCATTTATAATTAGTGCACCTCCAATTATATCTGAATGACCTCCAAGATATTTGGTTGACGAATGTATGACAACATCAGCCCCATTATTTATTGGTTGTTGATTGTAGGGTGATGCAAAAGTATTATCACAGACTATAATGATATTATCATCTTTTAAGCTTTCTCTAATTTTTTTTATATCTATAATTTTTAGTAATGGATTAGAGGGTGTCTCAACCCAAATCATTTTTGTATTTTCTTTTAGATGACCTTGCCAATTATTTTCCTTACTAAGATCGGTATATGTTACTTCCACATCTTGATTAACTGTTTTAATTTTATCAAATATCCTTCTTGTTCCGCCGTAAACATCATCACTACAAATAATTGAATAATTTTTACCTAAAGCATCTGATAATGCAGAAATTGCAGCCATACCTGAGCTAAAAGCATAAGCAAATTTACCATCTTCCAATTCTACTAATAACTTTTCTAATATATCTCTTGTTGGGTTTCCTGTTCTTGCATATTCATAAGTAAAGTCACCAGGAGAATTTTGCTTAAAAGTCGATGAAAGATGAATAGGGGGCATTACTGCACCTGTAGTTTCATCAGCTCCATGACCTGAATGAATTACTTTAGAATTAAATTTTTTTGTTTTCATTATTACATCCAATCGGCATAAGGTAAATTTTTGGAAATCAAATATTCTTTATTAAACATTTTATCATAATATTTATTTGCATCATCACAAAGTATTGTCGCAATTTTTTTCCCTTTACCCATTGATTTGGCCAGTTTTACTGCACCACATATATTGACCCCAGAACTTAACCCTAAAAATAATCCATCTGTTTTCATAATTTTAAATAGCATTTCCATACATTCTTGATCAGAAACAAAAAATGATTGGTCTACAAGACAATTTTCTAAATTTTTTGTTACTCTGGCTTGCCCAATACCTTCTGTAATTGATTCCTCTCCTTTTTTTTCTGGTTTACCATTAGTAAAATAATTAAACATTGATGATCCTTGTGAGTCAGTACAAGCGATAATAATTTCTTTATTTTTTGATTTTAGCCCAACGCTCACACCAGTTAAAGTTCCTCCAGTTCCAATTGCACATGTGAAACCATCTATTTTACCATCTGTTTGTTTAAAAATTTCTGCAGATGTTGTTTTTTCATGAAATTTGTAGTTTGCTAAATTTTCAAATTGACCAGCCCAAAAAGTTTTTTTACCTGTTTGTTTTTCAATATCTTTAGCTAATTGCTGCGAGACTTTTTGATAGTTGCCAGGATCGGAATATGGTTTTGCATCAACTAAATGAAGTTTTGCTCCCATATTTTTGAGTATATCTCTTTTAGATTGAACAGTTATGTTAGGCATTACGATTTCCAGATTATAATTTTTTGCATTACAAACTAACGCTAAGCCTATTCCTGTATTCCCAAAAGTACCTTCTACAACAGTTCCACCTGGTTCCAATAATTTTTTTTCTTCTGCATCCTCGATAATACCAAGTGCCGTTCTATCTTTCACTGAACCAGCTGGATTCATAAATTCTGCTTTACCAAATATTTCACAGCCTGAAATCTCTGAAGGGTATTTTAATTTTATTAGGGGGGTGTTACCAATTAATTGAGTAACATTATTTGTTATCATCAATATCTCTTACACCATATGGATTAAATGAAGTATCCTTATTAATATTAATATTTTTAACTGGGTTTCCTACCATTGTTGCATAAGGGGGAACATCTTTTAATACTACTGTATTAGCTCCAACTCTTGCACAACTCCCAATAATAATTGGGCCAAGAATACTTGCTCCACATCCTATAATTACATTATCCTCTATTGTTGGATGTCTTTTTGTATCTCTTTGATCATTGGAATTTTCTGCTGGACTAATTCCTCCAAGTGTAACACCATGATATAAAGTAACATTATCTCCAATTATGCTTGTTTCTCCAATTACAGTTCCCATACCATGATCAATAAATAGGTTTTTACCTATTTTAGCAGCAGGATGAATTTCAATGCCTGTTAAAAAACGACTAAATTGAGAAACTATTCTTGCTAGAGTGTAAAGATTTAAATTCCATAGATTGTTTGCTATTCTATGAAAGAAAACAGACTTTACTCCTGGGTATGTAAGCACGATACTTAGCTTGCTTCTTGCAGCTGGATCTCTTTGAATTATTGAGTCTAAATAATCAGTCATTTCGTAATGCTATTTAGTGATTATTGCATTTTTTTCAATGTAACGAGGATTTCTCTTTAAAATTATGATTTTAATTATGTCAATTATTGATAGTTTATGTAGATAAAAGATAATCAATATATGATTTGCTAATTTGATGATTACAGTAAATAAAATCAAAATTCATTTATTTAAGTATAAGAATAAAAATCCAGTTTTATCTTCATTTGGCAGAATGACTTTTAGATCATCGTTAATAGTTGAATTAATTGATCAAAATGACAACAGTGGATTTGGGGAAATATGGTGTAATTTCCCAAATCATGCTGGCAGATATAGATTTGAAATTTTTAAAGATTATTTTGTGAATTTACTTAAAAATTTCAATTTTGAAAAGCCGAGTGATCCTTATGATTTTTTTTATGAAAAATTTAATTCAATAAAAATTCAAAGTGGTGATTATGGAGCTTTTAGTAATATTATTTCTGGAATAGATTGTGCTTGTTGGGATTTATTTTCAAAAAATAAAAAAATACCTCTAAACAAATTAATTAATAGTAATTCTCCAGATAAGATTCAAGTTTATGCTAGTGGAATTAATAGAGACGAACACCAAGAAAGAATTAGTGAAGCAAGAAAATTAGGCATAAAAAAATTTAAAATAAAAATTGGTTATGATTTAAATGATGATATTTCAAGTTTAGCATCAATTGAGAAAATTTTAAGTGATTCTGAAGATTATATGATTGATGTAAATCAAGCTTGGAAAATAGATAAAGTTAACTCAAATATTAAAGCATTAAATCAGTTCAGATATTATTGGTTAGAAGAGCCAATTAGTGCCGACAATTCTTTAAATGAAATTATTAATTTAATAAATAATCATAAAAATTTAGCCTTTGGTGAAAATATTACTCAAATAAATAACTTTGTTAAATTAAATGATGATACTTCAATTAAATTTTTACAACCAGATATTGCTAGGTATGGAGGTATTTCTCAAATAATAAGTTTAAAAGATAAAATAGTTACTGATAAATTATATCTACATTATTTAGGTGGTGCTGTAGGTTTGATTACTTCAGCACATTTAATGTCTGCAATTAATCAAAGTGGTTTTTTAGAATATGATATTAACGAAAATGCACTTAGAACTGATATTTTGAAACCTGCTGTCAAAATAAGAGATGGTTATCTTTTATTAAATTCATCAATAGGTATCGGTTTTAATCTTTCTGAAATGTCAAAAAATTATCTAAATCAATATTATGAATTATAAAATCAAAGTTTACTATGAAGATACCGATGCATCAGGCAGAGTTTATCATTCAAATTATTTAAAATATTTAGAGAGGTGTAGGTCAGAATTCTTATATAAATTGGGTTATAATCATCAAAACCTACTCCAATCACTCAATTTTTACTTTGTAGTTAAACATATCGATATTGATTTTAAATTACCTGCATATTTTGAAGATATCTTAGATGTTGAAACAGAAATTCTTGAAATTTCAAAAGTAAAAATAATTTTTAATCAGTCTATATTTAGAGGAAAAAATTTATTAATTGATTCGAAGATTTTAATAACTCCTGTAAATGATAAAGGTAAAATCGTAAAAATGCCTATTGAAATGCTTGATAAATTGCAATTATCAAAAATCTAAATAAATTTATATTTTTTTATAAGCAAACAAATGCTAAATAAAATTTTATGGGAATTGTAACTGACGTAATACTGCCTCTTTCTTTAGCTTTCATTATGTTTTCATTGGGTTTAGGTTTAAGTCTCAGTGATTTTACTAGAGTTTTCTTTAAACCAAGAGATTTTCTTATCGGATTATTTTTTCAAATTATTATTCTTCCAATAGTTGCATTATTAATTGTCATGTTTTGGCCTTTATCTCCAGAGCTAGCTATTGGAGTGATGATTCTTGCAGCAGCACCTGGTGGTGTAACCAGTAATGTTTTAACATCATTTGCAAAAGGAAATATTGCTCTTTCAATATCTTTAACGGCAATAAACAGTATTTTATGCGTAATTACAGTTCCATTGATATTAATGATATCATTAAGTGTCCTTGACATGGGTAGTATTAATGAGGGTCAGTCTTTATTTAGTGTTGCATCACAAATGTTTTTAATTGTTACAATACCAGTTATCGTTGGAGTTTTATTAAGTGGAGTACTATCTTCATTTGAAAAAATAGCAAAAAATATATCAATAATTTTATTTGTTTTAGTTCTTATTGGAGCAATATTATCTCAAAGAGAAAATGTTATTGCTTACTTTGCTCAAGCAGGTTTGGTTATGTTATTTTTAAATATTATAATGATGATCATTGTTTATTTATTATCTAATACTTTTAAATCCTCAAAAGAAACATTTAGATGTTGGTTGATGGAAGTTGGGCTACAAAATGGAACATTAGCAATTGTTGTAGCTAATACTTTCTTTGCAAGCACTGTTTATTTAATACCTGCAGCAATATATAGTCTAATAATGTACGCAACTGCTCTTCCTTTAATTTATTTCTTAAGAAGAAATTAAGACAGGAAAAGTTTCACTATCTAAAACTTCATTATTTTTTAGATTAATATTTGGAAATGGGGGAGACATTTCACCTTTCCTCTTAATATATCTTGCATCATCACCAGTAAATCTAACTGAAAAAGCTCTTCTTCTATTATTTGAATTATTCCCATATGCAGCATGAATTGTTGCATAATTAAATGCTATGGCATCTCCTAACTCACATTCATAGGATATAATTTCATAATCTTTTCTATTATTTTCAATATCTGGAATTTTTTCAAATTCTTTATCTTTATGATCATAATCATAACCTTTAAATTTAGTAGGTAAAAATATCTTATTCCATTTATGCGACCCTAGTATGAATTCCATTGATGAATTAATATCAATTTTATCAAGTGGTATCCAAATACTCACATTATCTCTTCCTTGAACGCAGTAATATCCTTGATCTTGATGCCAAGGTGTTCTTTTTTTTGATCCTTTTTCTTTTATTAAAACATGCTCATGGAATAAATTTACTTTATTAGATTGCATTAATGAACCAGCAATTTTAGCAATATCAGAATTAAAAATAAAATTTTTATACTCTTTTATTCTTTGCCAATTACAATAATCATCATAAAATACTTCTTGATTATTTGTTTCTTCATAAACACATTTATATTTACTTGGGTTTTGAAAATTATACTCAATACCTTTTCTTAATTCTTCAATCCATTTTTGATCAATAATTTTTTTTAGTAACACAACTCCATTATTTTGAAATTCATTACTTATTTTTTTATCGATCATTTAATCTTTAATTCTATATCCTTTTGAAAATGTATATGTAATAAATATTATGCATCCAATTAGAATTGTCAAAATAGTTAATGTACTTGTGAATAGTGATACATCAGAAACTTCGTAAAAACTATATCTGAAACCACTTATTAAATATAAAACAGGATTAAGTAAGGATATTTTCTGCCAAAATTCTGGAAGCATATTAATAGAGTAAAAACTTCCTCCTAAAAAAACTAACGGTGTAATTATTAGAATTGGAATAATTTGCAATCCTTCAAAACCTTCAGCGTACATTCCAATTATAAAACCAAATAAAGCAAATGTAATGGATGTTAGAATTAAAAAAAACATCATGAGAAGAGGGTGATCTATTCTTACATCTACAAAAAAATTAGCTGTTAGAATAATTACACATCCAATTATTAATGATTTGGATGCTGCGGCTCCTACAAAACCAAGTACTATCTCAAATGATGATAATGGTGCAGCAAGTATTTCATAGATAGTATTTGTAAATCTTGGAAAATAAAAAGCAAAAGAAGCATTTGAAATTGATTGCGTTAAGATAGTTAACATAATCATTCCTGGTACGATATAAGAGCCATAATTTATTCCATCTATCTCTGTAATTCTTGAACCAATTGCAGAACCAAAAACTACAAAGTAAAGAGAAGTTGTAATTATCGGCGAGGCAAGACTTTGAAATAAGGTTCTCCTAAACCTTTCCATTTCATGAATATATATCGCTTTAATTCCGTACCAATTCATTATTATTTTCCTGTATAAGTTTAATAAAAATCTCTTCCAGTGAACTTTGCTCAGTATTAATGTCTTTTATTTTATAACCATCTTTTTTTACATCATTTAATAATTCAGTAATATCAGTTGTGTTTGAGTTTAAATTATATGTATGTGAGATAATTTTATTTGTTTGATCTAAAGTAAAATTATATTTTGATAAATTACCATTTATTTTTTCAATAGGTTCAACTAATTCAATTTTAATTGTTTTTTCTCCAAGTTTTTTAATCAATTTATCTTTGTCATCCACTAAAATTATTTTTCCATCGTTAATAACTGCCACTCTATCACTTAACTCTTCAGCTTCTTCAATATAATGTGTTGTTAAAATAATTGTTACTCCATCTTCATTTAATTTTTTAACAACATCCCACATATCTTTTCGTAATTCCACATCTACACTAGCTGTTGGTTCGTCTAAAAATAATAATTTAGGTTGGTGAGATAATGCTTTAGCTATCAGAACCCTTCTTTTCATTCCACCCGATAGTTCTTTAATTTTATTATCTTTTTTGTCCCATAAGGATAGTTGTTTTAAAAGTTTCTCTATATAATTATGATCAGGTTTCTTACCAAAAAGACCTCTAGAATAATTAACATTGTTCCAGACAGTTTCAAAAGATTCAAGATTTAATTCTTGAGGAACAATACCTGTGATTTTTCTAGTATTTCGATAATTTTTAATAATATCCATATTATTTATTTTTATTGTTCCAGTATTGAAATTTACTATTCCACAAATTGAGTTTATGAGTGTTGATTTTCCTGCACCATTCGGTCCAAGTAGAGCAAATATTTCTCCTTCTTTAATATCAAGATTTACATTTTCTAATGCTTTAACTGAATTTTTATAAAATTTAGTTACGTTATTTATCTCAAGTATATTTTTCATAATTTAAATTTTTGTAATCAGATTTGGAATATTTTGTTTAAATTTGAAATAACCTTTTTTTGAAAAAATCCAACTATTAACATCATATTTTCTATTAAAAATTATAAAATTAATAGATGGATATTTTGTAATTATTTTTTTATAAATTTTTTTCCAATTTCCCTCAGTAACATAGGGTAAATATATTTCTTGAATTTGAAATTTTTCTATCCATTTATCTAAATTTTCAAAATAATTTTCAAATTCAATATCAATTTTAATATTTTTATAAAAATCATCATCACTAAAACATGAAATACAAATACTTTTTATATGTTTAATTATTTTTTCAGAGAAATTGTGATCATTATAATCTTCAACTGGTAAACCTGTAAAGACATTAACTTTTTTGTGATTTAAATCTTTTAAAATATTTAACTCATCAGTTGGTATTAAAATATATTTTATCTCTTCTAAAATATAATCAGAGTTTAAATGTAGTTCATTGACATTATAAATTTTTTCTTCAACTAAAGGATTTGCATTTTCATTTAAAATTTCATTATCTAATATTTTAATATTACTATATTTTTCTATATTACTTTTTCTTGCTATATAATTTTTACCCTTAGTGTGTATCCCAGCAACCCATCTCCATGATAGAGTATTAGACGCAGGATCACCATCTAACAAATGTTGCATAAAAAAATCGGCTCCAAGTTGCCAAGGTAAATTAAGAGTAAAAATCCAAATTGAGGCGAACCACATTCTTACATGATTATGTAAGTACCCATCTTCTATGAGAGTATTAATCCAATTATTAAAAAATGAGAGATTTGTTTTTCCAGAAATTGCATTTAAATAAAATTTTTTATTACCAAATTCTTCAATTAATTTATTTCTATCTTCTAAATAATCAGAATAAACTGATGGTCTATGTTCCAGCCATCCTTTCCAATAAGTTCTCCAATAAATTTCTTGGATGAATTTTTCACAATCTCTTGGTTCATATTTTTCTAAAACTTTTTTTAGAATTTGTTCTTCAGATATTAATCTGTATCTAATGAAGGGAGATAATAAAGATGTAGTTTTATTATTAGATCTGTCTTCACTATAATTTCTATTTGCTTCATAATATTTTCCTGTTTTAGGTAAATAAGATAAAAGTTGCTCTTCAGCAAAGCTGATATTAGATTTAAACATTTAAGTATTATTTAATCGTCAGATAATTTTTTAGAGCGTCTATTAAGTATTTCCATGTGACGCACTCTTAAAACAACAATAGCGATAGCTATAATTAAAATTGCTATTGACTCATACACATAAGCGGATGGATCCACATCTTTTCTTTGCATAATTATCATTCTTGCAAGAGCTGTCATTGCAATGAATAAAGGATAACTCATTCTAATAACTTTGGAGATCCAGTATTCTTTAATCATGCCAATTATTTCAATGTAAATGAATAATAAAAGAATATCTGCTAATGTTACTCTATAAACCGCAATCATTCCTTGCACTTCCATTCCAATGGCTATGATCGTACAAACAATAAGTACGGACAGTACTATTTTCTCTAATAATTCAAAATATGTATTCATTTAATTCTCTCTATTTTATTTAGTTGATTCTTGTTTTTGTAAAATAGAATTAGGGCAAAAACTTCATATAAAAACCATGAAACTTGATAAATCACAGGTTTTCTTATTATTTTAGCCAAAAAACTATACCGTGGAATTTCTAACCACATTTCAATAAATGCATCAACTCCACTATAAACTTTATTATTTTTGACAGTATGCAAACGTCTTAACAATTCCTTGGCGTTTTTATTCGTATCTTTTTTTGATTTTTTTTCAGTACTTATATCTATCCATTCAAGATTATTTTCTAGTTTTTTGTAATGATTTATTTCAAATCTACAAATGCTGCATGAATTATTAAAATAAACTTTAGTAGCCATAAAAGAAAAATAATTTAAATAAATTGAAATTCAATATCCTCCAATTGTTCAAATCTAGCTTTTACATGATTACCAGAGTAAATTTTTGATGGTTTTGTACATGAACCAGAAGAAATAAATTGACCTTTAAGTAATGTCTCACCTTTTTTTGCCAGATTATTAATTAACCATAAAGCAGCATTTAAAGGATTATTTAAAACATTTTTAGTATTTCCTGAGTCCATTATTTTGTTATCTATATATAAAGTAACTTCAAGATCATTGAGATTGACATCATTAATATTATATATTTTTTCATTACGTAACCAAAATTCAGATGCTCCATTTGTCGAGATAACATTTCTTGCGCCAATTTCCGGTAAAGGTTTTGCAAATCTAAAATCGTTAATTTCAATTGAGCATACTAATCCATCTAATAATAAACCTATATCGTCTATAGAGTAGGGTGCCTTTGAGATATCTATATCTTCTTTAATTCTAAAACTTATCTCTGGCTCAGCATATGGTTCAAAAAAATTTTTAGCATGTAACTTTTTTGCATTAATTAAACTGTATCTACTGTATAAATTTCCATAAAAAGGTTCGTTCATATTTAAAACCTCTTGCGCAGTTAGAGATGTAGCGCCAATTTTTTTTCCAATACAAATATTATCTTTTAGCTCTAAGTATCTAAGTTTTAAATTATCTTGAATTGCATAAGCCTCATCAATTGTTTGAGGTTCTAGATTTTTTAAAGAACTTAAACCAGTTTTATTTAATCTATGTTCAAATAAAATTTTTGATGCTTCTTGAATATCTTCTTTATTCATACTTTAATTGCGTAAGTGTTAATTTCTTCATATATGTCTAAACATTCTTTATAAATATTTTCATACGTTTTTGGTACAATATATTCTTTAGAATTCGTGGTGTTAAAAGTAGTAGAGGAGATTACATCTTGATACCAAACTTTAGACCAAATGCCATCGGTATCTCTATAACCTCTTGGCCAATTAAGCATGTTTTGATCAAAATCTAAATTTAATTTTTGACACAAAATCTTTAAATACTTTTCAGGATTTGCTAATAAATAATCAGAGTTTATTATTATAGGATCTTTTGAATTTAATATTTTAAAAATTTCATAAAGTTTTTTAAAGCCTACATCTTGAATTGATTTTAAAGTATTTTTTTTTAAATATGAAACAATTACTTTAGCAGGATCACGGATTAAAAAGCAATTTATACCTCTATCGATCCAATCTAAACGTGTTTCATCTAAAATATGATGAGTCATATGTTTTTGGTAAAATATTTTATAATTACCATCATCTTTAGTAATTAATTTAATTACCTCATCTTCATTGGTGTTATAGTTATTTATAATTTCATCTTTCATTGGATGATCTAAATTAGTTTTTTTTAAATAATATGCATAAAAAGGTTCATCGTAAACCTTTGTGTCTTTTCTGTTTTCAAAAGATCGCATCAATGCAGTACTAATATTTCTAGGTCCAGACCAAACAAATAAATTAATCATTTAAAATAAGTTATTATAAAAATTAGTTAATTCTTTAGTAATAGGGTTTTTCTCTAATGAATATTTTTTTTTATTTATCTGATTTACTGGGACAATTCCTGCAAAAGATCCAGTACAAAATGCTTCATCTGCATTTAATACTTCTTTTAATTTAAAATTCTTTTCTTTTACTTTTATTTTATTTTTTTTACATAGATCTATAATTTTCTGTCTTGTAATTCCTGTAACACAATATTTCCCTGTTGAGGTAAAAACAGTATTGTTTTTTACAAAGAAGAAATGCGTACTATTATTTGTAGCGACATTTCCGTTAATATCAAACATTAGTGCTTCATCAGCATTCTTTTTATTAGCTTCAATACATGCAAGTATACAATTTAATTTACTAAGTGAATTTATTTGTGGATTCTGAACATTAATTGGCCCTCTAATAGTTTTTACTGTAACCAATTTTAATCCTTTCTTATATGCTTTAATATCTGGTTTTTTATATTCAGGGATTATGATTATGGTTGGCTTGGATATTGTAACTTTAGGTGATTGATAGGGTGTTGATTTAATACCTCTAGAAACAATAATTCTTAAATGAACATCTGTTTTCATTTTATTTATTTGGATAGTCTTTATTAGCGCTTCTGAAAGTTTTTTACGGGTTAAATGTATTTTTAAGTCAATAAGCTTTGCATCTTTGTATAGCCTATCTAGATGTTCCTTTAGAAAAATGAAATTATCATTATGGTATCTTAACGAATCCCAGATACCATCCCCAAGCATTGTTGAGGAATCAAAAACTGATATTTTGGCATCTTTTCTTTTATAAAATTTTCCATTTATATAAATTTTAATATTTTTATTTCTTTTATCATCTATAAAATCATGACTTGAAACCATAATTATTTTTATCTTAATAGCAAATATTGTCTACTTAATAATTTTATTAACTTTTATTGTAAATGAAAGAGTGACATGTGATCAAATTAATATAACCAATTAGAAATTATCTTTTGTAATGTTAAATAGAAATTTTATTGTTATTTGTATTTCTTCTACAATAGCGGCATTCCCACCTATGGCTGTAGTTTTATTAGGTGGAATAATTACATCTCAGATAATGATGAAAGATTCATTAGCAACAGTTCCAATGACTTTAATGATTATAGGTATAGCAATAAGTGCACCTATTGCATCAAGGTTTATGAGCATTTGGGGGAGGCAGAAAGGATTTTTATTTTCATCTCTTTTAAGTTGTTTAGCTTTAATTATTTGTTCAATTGCAATTTATTTGGAAAATTTTATTATTTTTGCATTAGGCAATTTTTTAATTGGTAGCTCACAAGCTTTTATTCATCAATATCGATTTGCTGCATCTGAATCAGTCAAAAAAGAATTTATTCCAAGATCTATCTCAATTATATTATTATTAGGAATAGTTTCTGCACTACTTTCATCTAATTTTGCAGAATATTTTAAAGATTTTTTTTCAAGTTATTTATTTCTTGGTAGTTATATTTTCTTATCTTTTACAGCAATCATTCCTTTCTTTGTTCTTCTTTTTTATGAGGAAACAAAAACTTCTAATAATCAAAGTAAATTTGAAATTGAAACTATTTTCAAACTTTTAAAAAATATTAAAATTATACAATCAATCGTAAGTGCTGGTCTTGGTTATTTTACAATGGCTATAATTATGACTGCTACCCCTTTACATATGCATCTTGTTAATAAATTTACTTTATTTGAAACTAGTATCGTAATTCAACTTCACGTCATTGGTATGTTTTTACCTTCGCTGTTTTCTGGAGATTTAATTAAAAGATTTGGAAATACAAAAATTATATATACAGGAGTAGTTATTTTGTTTTTAAGTATATTAACTAATACATTCTTTGATTTTTATTATTCTTATATGCTTGGTTTAATATTACTTGGTATTGGCTGGAATTTTTTATTTGTTTCTGGTTCAAGTTTGCTGGTTATTTCTTACGAAGAAAAGGATAAATTTACAGCACAAGGTCTAAATGATTTTATTGTTTTTTCTACTCAAGGTATAGGATCATTATCAGCTGGTTTTCTTTTATATTTTTCAAATTGGACTATTATAAATCTTTTATGTGTTCCACTTTTAATTATTGTTTTAGTAGTTTCTTTGTTTGCATCTAGGCATAATTAAGTTTGAAATTTACTTTTAAATAATAATTTTTTCACTATAGTTATTTTTATGAGCAATGTTGGATTTATAGGGGTAGGCTACATGGGCTATGGCATGGCAAAAAATTTATTAAAAAAGCATAATGTATTTATATTTGCTCATAAAAATAGAAAACCAATAAACAAATTAAAAAAGATTGGGGCTAAAGAATTAAAATCATATAATGAAATCAAAAAACAAAAACTTGATTGTTTAATGATATGTGTAACAAATACACCCGTTGCATTGAATGTTGCAAACAAAATTAAACAACAACTTGATCGTAAAACTCTTGTAATAGATTTAACAACACATAACAAAAATGGTGCTTTAAAAATGGATAAAATTTTTAAATCAAAAAAAATAAGCTATAATTTTTGTGGTGTAATGGGTGGGCCAGTTCAAAGTGAGCAGGGTATATTAGGTGGGATTTATGGTGGTAAAAAAAGTAATTTTTTAAAATGTAAAAAGTACCTTAATTCATTTTGTAAGTCTGTTTTTAATTTTGGTGATGTATCAAAGGCATCTTCTGCAAAATTATTATCTAACTTTTTATCATTAATTACTACCACTAGTGTTATTGAATTTTTTAAATCTGCAAAAAAACTAGATATTAATATTAAACTTTTATGTGATGTTGCTAGATTGGGTTCAGGAAATTCAGGAGCATTGGATAGAATTGCAGATAAAGCTATAAAAGGTAATTATAAAGGATATGTTTTTTCTGTAGATAATACATACAAAGATTTAAATTATATTAATGATCTTGTTTCAGACTTACCAAATGCCAATAAACTCTCAAAAATGGCAAAATCATTTTACAAACAAGCTTCAAAAAAAGGATTTGGAGATTTACTAGTTAGTGAATTAATCGATAAGGAAAAATATTAATAAATGGATAAGCTAGTTCCAATTATTTATATGATTGGGGTGCTTTTATTGGTTTTACCGTCTTTCTTAAGCTCTAATAAGAATCTAAAAACTTTTTTTACAAATTTATCTATTTGGGTAGCTATTGTATTGGTTGTTTTATCTTTTTACTTTGCGTACAATTACTTTGTTTGATTCATTAAATCAAATATATTTTATTTAGATGTGGACTAATTTAATACAAATATTTATACGAGTCTTCCATGCCATCAAATCAATTTGTAGCTAAATCAAGAAGGTTAAGAAGTACTATTTATTCTTCCAGAATAGAAAACCAGGGTGTTACTTCTTATACAATATACAATCATATGTTACTTCCTGCAGGTTTTGAGGGAAGTCTTGAAGAAACTTATAACCATTTAAAAAATCATGTTCAAATATGGGATGTAGCAGCTGAAAGACAAATAGAAATTAAAGGCAAGGACGCTTATCAATTAGTTCAATTAATGACTTGTAGGGATTTAAGTAAGGCTAAAGAAGGTAAATGTTATTATTGTCCAATAATCGATGAAAATGGAGGAATGATTAATGATCCCGTAGTGCTTAAATTTAACAATGAAAAATGGTGGATTTCAATAGCTGATTCAGACGTGATGTTATTTGCTAAAGGTCTTGCTTTAGGGAAAAATTTTGAAGTTTCTATTACTGAACCTGATGTAAATATTATGGCTGTTCAAGGTCCAAAGGCTTTTGATTTGTTAGAAAGAGTTTTTGGTAAAGAAATTTTAAAATTAAAATTCTATAACTTTAAATATTTTAATTTTAAAAATGCCAAACATTTAATTGCTAGATCTGGTTGGTCAAAACAGGGTGGTGTAGAAATTTATGTTGAAAATACTAAATCTGGTTTAGAATTATACGATTTATTATTTGAAGAAGGTAAAGAGCTTAATGTCAAACCAGGGTGTCCTCATTTAATTGAAAGAATTGAAGGCGCTTTACTCTCTTATGGTAACGATATGGATATAAACGATAATCCATTAGAATGTGGATTAGATAAATTTGTGCATCTAGAAAATGATATTGATTTTCTTGGAAAAGAAAAATTGATTAAAATTAAAGAAAATGGAATTAATAAAAAATTAATGGGAGTAAAGATTAATCTTGATAAAATTAATCTAAGATCAGCAATTCATTTAACAATTGGAGATAAAATAATTGGCGAAATTAGATCTGCAGTCTTTTCACCTACATTTAAAATGGTGATTGGAATTGCAATGATAAATAAACCATATTTTTTGTCTAAAGATCAATTTGATATCGTTATTGAGAATAGAAAATACAAAGGAGAAATTTGCGATATTCCATTTGTATAAATTATGAATAATAATGTAAAAGCTATTATTTTAGCTTTAGTTGCTTCTGTTTCAGGAGTAACAATGAATGTTCTTATTAAATTTTCACTTCAAGATATAAATGTATTTACTGCTGGATTTTTGAGATTTCTTTTTGGGTTTATTTTAATTCTGCCTTTTATTTTTTATAATAAATTTCAAAACTTTAAGACACCTAATCTAAAAATTCATTTAACAAGAGGTATTTTAAATATTCCAATGATGTTACTGGGATTTTCTGCGCTACAATTTATACCTTTAGAACAAATCAAAGCAATTTCTTTTGTTACACCTATAATTGTAGTTTTCTTAAGTGTAATTTTTTTGAAAGAAAAAATTTATTTAATTCGGATTGGTGCTTTACTAATCGGTCTAGTTGGAGTCTTTGTTATTTTGAGACCAGGCATTGTCCCAATAAATGTGGGAGCATATTTGGTTTTATGTTCCTGTTCTATTTGGTCAATAGTTGTTATAATTACAAAATTTGCAGCAAGAATTGATAGTGCATTTACAATTTTATCTTACCAATATACCCTAGTTACATTCTTATCTTTTCCTATCGCTTTATATTTTTGGCAATCTCCTTCATCAGAAACATTATATTATTTAATTTTTGCAGGCATTGCTGGTACAATAGTACATTTGTGTATCAATACAGCTTATAAGCTTACAGATTTATCAGTTTTACAACCTGTTAACTTTTCAAGGTTATTGATTGCATCTTTATTTGGTTTTTTAATTTTTGATGAAATACCTGATATTTGGACGATAATAGGAGGTTTAATAATTTTTTCATCAATTCTGATTATTACTTATAGAGAAAATTATCTAAAAAAAGATATAGCAAAGAAATCAATACCGATTAAACTTTAATTTTATTAATGAATAATAATATTAAGGCTATTTTATTAACTTTGTCTGCGTCTTTTTTTGCAGTTTTAATGGAAGCATTAATACGTGCAGCACAATATGATTCAAATGTTTTTACAATTGGGTTTTTAAGATTCTTTTTTGGTTTATTAATTATTTTTCCTTATTTAATTAAAAATAGATTTACAACTTATAAAACAAAAAATTTGAAATTCTACATAGTTCGTGGGTTATTTAATATTCCCGTAATGATTTTAGGTTTTGGAGCTCTTGTATACATTCCTTTTGAGCAATTTAAAGCTATGAATTTTTTAAGCCCTATAATTGTCGTGCTATTAAGTTTTTTAATTTTTAGAGAAAAAATTTTTAAATACAGAATTTTAGCTTTAGTTATTGGTTTTTTAGGTACTGTAATAATAATAAGACCAGGCTATGTTGAATTTAACATTGGCACTATAATGGTTTTAGTTTCTTTGTTATTTTGGTCTTTTATAATTATCCTTTCAAAATATGTATCAAAAGATGATTCACCAATTACAATGGTTTCATACCAATATACTTTAATGACTTTTTTTGCCTTACCTCTAGCAATTTATTTTTGGGAAACACCTTCACTATCTTCCATCTTATATGTTTTCATTGGGGCTATTTCAGGTACAATTTTACACTTGTGTTTAGGTCTTGCATATAAATATGCTGATTTATCAGTTACACAGCCAATATGGTTTAGTGGATTAATCTTTGGATCTGCTTTTGGTTATTTTTTATTTAAAGAAATTCCAGATTTATGGACCTGGATAGGTGGAATTGTTGTATTCTCTTCAGTATTGATTATTACTTACAATGAGAGAAGTAAAGAAGAGAGGAAGAATAAAAATATTATAAATGCTATAGATTAATAATTGAGTAATTATATGGATCTTTCAAAAGTTAAAATAAACAATGGATTTTGGAAAAAAAGAAAAGATTTAAATATCAACTCATCTTTTTTTGAAATACTAAATTCATTTGAAAAATCTGGAAGAATAAGAGCATTAACAAATGAAAACACTTCTTCAGAAAAACCACATATATTTTGGGAATCAGATTTAGCAAAATTAATGGAAGGTGCATTTTTTTCCATGCAACAAGAAAAAAATAAGAACTTAAAAAAAACATGTGATAGCATTATAAAAAAAATCATCAATAATCAGGAGGATAATGGTTATTTAAATTTTTTTTTTAAATTTCATGAACCTGAAAATAAATTTACTAACTTACGGGATCGTCATGAATTATATTGTGCTGGCCATTTATTAGAATCAG
This sequence comes from uncultured Alphaproteobacteria bacterium, assembly GCA_902623585.1. Lineage (GTDB taxonomy): Bacteria > Pseudomonadota > Alphaproteobacteria > HIMB59 > CACPNW01. The sequence goes on from CACNUO010000004.1 coordinate 65,029, forward strand.
CCATTGAACATTCAAAAGCAACGGAAGAAAATCATTTTTTAAATTCAATAGAAAAATATATTGATCATATAATTGATACATTTGGTCGAGAAGTTGGAAAAAAAAGAGGGTACCCGGGTCATCAAGAAATTGAATTAGCTTTAGTAAAAGCTTATGAATATACAAATAAAAAAAAATATTTAGACCTTGCAACATATTTTATTGAAGAAAGAGGTAAGACTGACTCTAATCACAAACATTATTTTATTAATGAAAACGAAATATTAAAAAAAAATTCACAAAAATTAGATTATTCAAAACTACCTTCCAATTTAAGAGATTTTGTTGATTTCTATTTAGCCAAAGATGAATCAGTATTTAAAGATTTAGAATATTGGCAGGCTCATAAAGAACCAATAAATCAAAATACTGCAGAGGGGCATTCAGTTAGAGCGCTTTATATGTTTACTGCTATGGCTGATCTAGCTAGAATTAATAATAACAAAGATCTTTTGAAAACTTGCAAGCTACTTTGGCGCAATATTGTAGACAAAAGAATGTATATCCATAGTGGAGTAGGTAGTGCACATATAGGAGAGCGATTTTCTTTTGATTATGACCTTCCTAATGACATGGCTTTTGCTGAAACCTGCGCAACTATTGCACTTATTTATTTTGCAAATAGATTGTCTAAAATAGAAATTAATAGTGAATACGCTGATATTATAGAAAATAGTTTATATAATCTTATTCTTGCTAGTACTTCTCAGGATGGAAAAGGTTTCTTTTACGATAATTACCTTGAATGTAACCCCGGTTATTTACATTTTCAAGATAGACGACATGGGATAAGAGATGAGTATCACATTTGCTCTTGTTGTCCCCCAAATATAGCACGTCTAATTGCCAGTATGGATATGTATATTTATAATACATATCAAAAGTCTTTAGTAGTTGATCAATATATTAGTTCTGAATTAGATCTTTCAGATAAAGAACAAGGTTTAAAAATAATACAAACAAGTGAATTTCCATATAAAGGTTATTCGGAGATAAAAATTTTAAATTCTAATAACAAAGAAACAGTTATTTATTTTCGCATTCCATCATGGGATCAAAAAACAAAAATATTAATCAATGGTGAAGAAATAAATTACAAAACTTTCAATGGTTATGCAAAAATTTATAGAAAATGGAAAGTTGGTGATATAATAGAATTAAAATTTGATTTTACACCTCGTTTTGTAAGAACAAATCCAAATGTAAGATATAATATTAGAAAAGCATCCATTTTTAGAGGTCCAATACTTTATTGTTTAGAAGAAATAGACAATGGAAAAAATTTAAATCGATTTGTTATAGATAGTAATAATAACTTTAACGAAAAAGAAGATAAAATAAATTCAGAAAATATTATTTCTTTAAGTATTAATGGATTGAAATTTGATGATACTAATGAGTTATATATTAAAGATAAGCCAAAACTTTCAGATGCTTATTTGAAATTTATTCCATACTACTTATGGTCAAATAGAGGTGAAAATGAAATGTTAGTATGGATTAATGAAAAATAATCTTTTAAAATTATCTTAAAGTTTCTATAAGGTCTTAAAGATATGAATAAATATAAATACAATGGCATGTGGCCAGTTGCTCCAACACCATTTCATGAAAATGGTGAAGTTGATTACGAAGGAATGGATAGAGTAATTGATTGTATGGTGGATCAAAAAGTTGAAGGTATTTGTATTTTAGCAAATTATTCTGAGCAATTTTTAATTTCAGACGAAGAAAGAGAAAAATTAACAAAACTTTGTATGAAAAAAATTGATGGTAGAGTTAAAACAATTGTTACTGTTTCTCATTTCGCCACTGATATTGTACGCCCTCGAGCAGAATTAGCAAAATCACTGGGAGCAGATATTATAATGATGATGCCGCCTTATCATGGTGCATTGTTAAAAGGTAATCCTGATCAAATATTTGAACAGTTTAATGAAATTTCTAAAGTTGGTATACCAATTATGATACAAGATGCACCTTTATCTGGAATTGAACTTTCAGTACCTCTTCTTTCAAAAATGATTAATGAAATTGAATATTTAACATGTTTTAAAATTGAAAGTGCTAACGCAGCATCAAAAATAAGAGCACTTATTAAGAATTGTAGTTCTAGATTAGATGCACCTTTTGATGGAGAAGAAAGTATTACTTTATATGCAGACTTAGAAGCTGGAATTTCTGGCAGTATGAGTTCCGCATTACTTCCAGAAAAAATTGCGCCTGTAATTGATCATTTTTGGAATAATGAAAAAGATAAAGCTGAAGAAGTCTATAATGGTATTCTTCCTTTGATAAATTTTGAAAATAGACAATGTGGTTTCAGAGCCACAAAAACAGTAATGAAAGAGGGCGGTGTAATAAAATCAGATTTTTGCAGAGATCCTATTAAACCCTTAGATCAAGATACAAAAAATTTATTATTAAATTTTGCAAAAAGATATGATTTACTTACTTATAAATGGGGTAAATAGTAAAATTTAATTGACAAATATTATTTAAAAATTACTTATTATTTATGCGTAGAGTTTTTGAAGGATTACTTGAAAGAGCAATGTTTTCGAGCAGATGGGCGTTAGCTCCTGTTTATGTTGCTCTATGTCTTACTCTACTAGTTATTACATACAAAGTTATTGCATTATTCATTTATGAAATCACACACTTAAATGAATTAACTCTAAATGAACTTCTTGTCTTTGTATTACATATTGTTGACTTAGCACTTGTAGGAAATTTAGTTTTAATGGTTATATTTGCTGGATATGAAAATTTTGTTTCAAAAATTGATATTGCAAATCAATCTGAAGATAAGCCAGAGTGGATGGGTAAACTAGATTTTTCAGGTTTGAAATTAAAACTTATTGCTTCAATAGTAGCTATTTCAAGTATTGGTTTGCTAGAAGCTTTTATTGATGTTGGCTCAAAAACATCAGAAGAAATTTACTTAATGATATTTATTCATGCTGTATTTATTTTATCAGGACTAGTTATAGCAATAATGGATTATATTAGCGGAATTACTAAACATCACCCATAATTAAATAAAAAATGAAACTTGATAAGTTTTTTGATGAAAAAACTGTCATAGATTTAAGTTTTTTTAATTTCTCTAATGCTGTTACTGCAGCTTATTTTGCCAATCGTAACTTAGAAGTTTTGCGAGTAAATAAAAATTTTAAAAAATTTTTTCCAATTCTTAAAACTGTCAATAATATTCCTTTTACTAGTATTTTAGAACAACTTGGAGTTGTTGATAGATATATTAAAAATTTTCAACAAAATTTAGAAAAAAATGGTTTTGTTATTATTCCTAAAATAGAAATTAAAATTGGTGATGAAATTAAAGTATATTCTTTACTCTCCGCTTATACTGAAAACAAAGATTTCCCTTATTTAAATGGTATTCAAGGACAATTTGTTGATCGAACAGATGAATATAATCTTCGAAGGGAGAAAGAAGAATTGCTTGATCAAAAATTAAAAGATAGAGAATTGATTGAAGAAAAAACTAAAAGGTTAGAAAATATTGCTAATAGATTATCAAAATATCTTTCACCACAAGTGTATAAGTCTATTTTTGATGAAGAAGAGTCAGGCAAAAAAACAAAAGAAAGCTATGTAAGAAAAAATTTAACAATATTTTTCTCTGATATTGTAAATTTTACTGATTTATCTGATGCATTAGAAGCAGAAAAACTTGCTTTAATCTTAAATAATTATCTAAGTGAAATGAGTTTAATTGCAATAAATTCAAATGCTACGATTGATAAATTTATAGGTGATGCAATACTTTCTTTTCATGGTGCCCCTGAAACACTAGGAGATGAAAACGATGCTATTAATTGTATAAGCATGGCTTTAGAAATGAAGGAACGAGTTAAAGAACTGCAATCTTTCTGGATCAGACAGGGTGTTAAAGGTGGATTAAAGGTAAGATATGGAATCTCTTCAGGTTTTGCAAATGTTGGTGATTTTGGATCTAGCGTAATGAGTGATTATACAGCTATAGGTTCATCTGTAAATTTAGCCTCTAGATTGCAATCTATTGCCCCTGAAAATGAAATTATTATTTCTGATACAACATATAATTTAGTTAAAAATCAAATAAACTGCAAAGAGTATGAAGAAATAACTCCTAAAGGTTTTGTAAGACCTGTTAAAACTTACAAGGTAATTGATTTTAAAAATAAGAAAAATAGCAAAACAAAAAAATCATATTCGAAAAAAGGTAACCACGTGGATATTCAAATATTTGATAGTTCTGACATGAAAGCTGCAATGAAAGAATTGAAAAAATTACAAGAAGATTTTAGTAAAGAAATTGATGAAGAGTAGGGGATTTATTCTATTTTAAAAAATTTATTATTGCATTCTTAATATCATTAACAAGATTTTTATTTTCATCTTTAGATAATTGACTTTCATTTTTTTTCTTATCAAGTTTTAACTTTCTTTGTGCTAAAATATTTGCAACATAATCATACACATTAGGGTTTTTAGAAAATATATCTTTTATTATATCCTTGCTTACTTTTATTACTATGCAAGGAGTTTCAGCTATAACATTAGCAGATCTTGGTTCACCAGTTAGAAGACTTCCTTCACCAACAAAGTCCCCAACACCAAGTTTAGCTAAAAATACTTTATCTTTATTTTCATTATCTAAGTAAACAGATACTACCCCGTCATTTATAACGTATAGAGAATCACCAGAATCATTTTGTTTAATAATGTAATCGTCTTTTTCAAAATGGAGTCTTTCTGCATTTTCAGCAATCTCATCTAAATCTTCAGAATTTAATGACATAAAAATAGGAATTTTTTGGAGTAGGACCCTATTTTTCACTGATTCATTATAAGGATTAAATTCACTAACCTGTCTTTTTTCAAAATCCTCTCGACTTCTGTGTGTGTCAAGAGCATGTAGTCCTGTATCTTCTTCAAGTTTCCCATAAAGTTTTCCAGCAGACATTTGAACTCCTGCATGTCTTAGAGTTTTATGTATTTCCATCATCACACTATCTTGCATCGAATTTTTTAAAATTCTTTTTGTGCAATCAAAAGCAACAACAAATTCTAATCCAAACTCATTAGCACCTATAAAACGAACCCACTGTAAATTTAATTGCTCTCTACCATCAACCGGTTTCGCTTTTTTAAGAGCATTGTAAAGTAACTTTGAAATATTTTCTGGATCATGAGAAGGATGAAAATATAGTTTATTAAAAATATGAAACCCTTCACTCATTTTATCTTTATCTTGTTTACTCCAATTAGTTAAAATTGAGTCTGCAACTATTTCATTTGGAATTATTACTTCGGTATTTTGAAAAGTTCTTATTCTTGTACTTCTCCAAGTAATATTTTCTACATAACCTGTTTTATCATCAACAGTTATCCAATCATTAATAGTAAATGGCCTCTCAATATTTACAAAAATTCCTTTAATTAAATCTGATAAGCTTGATTGTAAAGAAAGTGCAATAGCAGCAAAAACTATACCACCTGCAGCAAGAATACTTGTAAGTTCTAAATTAAAAACAAAGGATAAAACTAAAAATGCAGGTATCGCAAATAATAAAAACTGAAAAAGAAATGTTATTATCTCAGGTATTGTTGTTCCTGATTTATCATTTAGTGATAATACTTCGTATTTATAAAACATCATTATAAATATTGATGGAATAAAATATAAAGTTATCAGTAAGATTTTATCTGTAAGGTTACTTATAGTTTCATTAATAAACAAAAATTCTTTTTGAATAACTATATCATAGGAAAAATTTACCATTAGATAGGATAAAATGGGAAGTATAATGATAGTAAATAGTACTCGTGTAAATTTCTTTAATTTGTTAAGTCGTATTACAGAGCCAATAATAAATACAGAAATGAGTATATATAAAGAATTTAAAGTAACTGCATTATTATAAAATAACAGAATATATAAAATACATAATAAGCTTATTAAAATTATACTAATCTTTGACAGTAGGTAAAAAATGTTAATTTTCATTTTGTAATTTTTGCTATAAAGAATTTATATAAAAATGAATTCATTTTCAAAGTATTTATTCGAACACTTACATTTTGGTTTAGAAGAGAAGGATTTTACATTAATTGAAAAAATTATATTCTTTCTTATTGTATTGAACTGTGTTTTTGTTGTTATTGAGTCGGAAAAATTGATTTATGAGCAATATTATCAACTCTTTGACTCAGCAAAACTTTTTTTTGGTATAGTATTTCTAATTGAGTATATTTGTAGATTAATTGCTGTAGATCAAATTGACAAATTTAAAGGTTTTAAAGGTAAGTTTAAGTATATTTTTACATTACCTGCTCTAATTGATGCAATTGCACTTATCCCATTATTTTTAATAGGTATAAATGAAGGTTTTTTAGTAAGATTATTAAGAGCTATAAGAATATTTAGTATTTTAAGATTTGGACGTTTTAGTGAGTCAGTAGATTTTATACTTCATGCAATATATGACAGGAGACACGAATTAATTTTTTCATTACTACTTACTCTAAGTTTGATGTTATTGTCTGCTACTTTACTTTATGTTGTAGAGGGAGATTTACAACCTGAAGCTTTTGGATCAATCCCAAGAGCTTTATGGGTAAGTTCTGCAGCCTTACTATCAACAGGTTATGGTGATTATACACCTATTACATTTTTAGGTAGATTTGCAGCAGTATGCACTGCATTGTTTGGAATTGGAGCAGTTGCTTTACCAGCTGGTATATTAGCAAGTGCTTTTACAGATAGAAAAAATAAAGATTAATTAATAACCTGATTTGTAAAATTTTCTAAATTTTTATTCATTTCTTCATCTGGTAGATGAAAACCTTTAATTGTCTCTTTCCAATCTAGTTTTGAATAATCATCATATTTGTTAACAAAATATTCATTTTCTTTTAAATTAATTTCATTATCTTTTTCTTTCAATGAAAATAAGAGAAATACCCAAGATCGTGGTTCCAACTCTTTAATTTTTTGAGCTTGAGTTATACAAACATCATAATCCTTTTTACAAAAATAACCTAAGACAAGATCTCTATATCTGTTATCTGATGTTTTTTGACCGGCAGGTATAGGATCTAATTCAAGTGCTTTATGAAGTAATTCTAATCCTTGATCAATTTTTTTATTTCTTACTAATATTTCACCGTAAACTGCAAGTACTCTTGGATCATTTGGATTCATAGAGTAGGCAATCTTTCCGTGTTCTTCTGATTCCTCATATTTTTTTTGCATTAAGGAAATAGCTGAGCTAATTCTTCTTACTTCAAAATCGTTCTCATCATGCTCTAAACTTTTCTCAATATGATGAAAAATCATTTTCATCATTTTATCATTATCTTTATAATATTGTTTACCTAGGCCACCACCAATTGTACAAGCTTTAAGGGAGTGTGCTCTTGCATTTGTTTCATCTTGTTCGATAGCTTTATCAAAGTGAAATAAAGCCTTATCATTATGTTCTTTTGCTAATGATTGTCTAAGCCAATGATATCTTCCAATAACTAAATTTTCATATGAATTTAAATTATCAGTAGGTTTTCTTTTTATATTTTGTAAATTTGTAAGTTCTATATTACCTAATAATTCTTTTGATATCTTTTGTACAATTTCATCTTGAATATCAAAAATGTCTTCAAGAACTCTATCATATCGATCTCCCCATATAATGGAACCATCTTTTGCATTAGTTAAATCTACTGCTACTCTTAATCTATTACCAGCTGATCTAATATTTCCACCAACTAAAAAGTCTATTTTATGTTTTTTTTTGCAAATGTAAGTGCGTCTTCATTACTTTTATCATGATCGTCACATGTTTTTTTTTGATACAACATCAAATTCTTTCATTCTGGAAAACTCTATAATTAAATCACCTGTAATAGCCTCCACCAAAAATTCACTATCATCATTTTTACTCACATTCTTAAATGTAAGTATTGCTATTTTTGGTTGTGAAGAATTTCGTGAAATAGTTACATTATCATCTTTTTTATTATTTTCATCTTCATTCTTTTCCTCATTTACTTCTTCAGAGAAAAAATCATCTTCATCAATTTTTAAACCTTTTACTTTGAAAACTTCGAACTCATCGCTTATATTTTTTAGTTTTCTTGTACCATCAGCTTCTATTGAATAATCAATTCTTTTATCAACTTGATCTTTGACAATTTTTGAAACAAG
>CACNUO010000005.1 GCA_902623585.1 uncultured Alphaproteobacteria bacterium
AGTTTTTGCATTTTCGGTAATAATATTTAGTACATTCTCTTTTTTACCGGGAGACTTTGCTACGGAAATATTAGGTCAAAGTGCAACAAAATCTGCAGTAAAAGCTCTAAGAGCAGAATTGGGTTTAGATAAACCTCCAGTCACAAGATATTTTGATTGGTTAGGAAATGTTTTTCAAGGAGATTTTGGAAGTTCTTTCTCTGGAAGATCTAAAGTTCAAGGGGATCAAGGTGATAGGTCCAGAGAAGTTGTTGGTTTAATTGTCCCCAGATTAAAGAATACATTATTTTTAACAGGGGTTGCCGCCATGTTGGCTATTCCTCTATCTTTAATCTTAGGTATTTCAGCAGCATTATACAGAAACTCTTATTATGATAGGTCAGCAACTGGAGTTAGCTTAGTAACCGTATCTTCACCAGAATTTTTTACAGCCTATATTTTTATTCTTTTACTAGCGACACTGTTTCCAGTTTTTCCAACTATTTCTAATGTAGATGAAGCTTCAACTTTGGCTGAAAGATTTTACAGGACTGCTCTTCCAGTGTTTACTTTGACATTAATTACTATGGGTCACATGATGAGAATGACAAGGTCAGCGATAATAAACATCTTATCAAGTGAATATATTGAAATGGCAAAATTATCGGGAGCTTCTAGATACGAGGTAATTGTTAAACATGCACTTCCAAATGCTTGGGCACCTATTTCTCAAGTAATTGCAATAAACTTAGCTTATATGTTGATTGGCTCAGTTGTTGTTGAATATGTTTTTAACTATCAAGGTATTGGTAGGTTGATGGTCGGATCAGTCTATAATCGAGATTTACCTGTTGTTCAAGCTTGTGCATTAATTTTTGCATCAACATATGTAATATTAAATTTAATTGCTGACTTGATCGGCATTATTTCTAACCCAAGGTTACTATACCCGAAATGAGCGAAAATTTATCTTATTCTGCAAAAAGTGAAGTTGCAAATTTAATCAAAAGAAGAACTAGATTAGAAAGATTAAAAATTGCCTTATCAAAAGCTCCAATCTCAGCTTGGTTTGGTATGATTGTACTATTCATATATTTTTTTGCTGCAATATTTGCTCCCTTAATTGCTCCACATGGAGAGGCAGAAATATTCCCAGTAGCTTATGCTCCTTGGGGTGATGGCCATATATTTGGTACTGATCAAATTGGAAGAGATATTTTTTCTCGCATTATCTATGCTGCAAGAAATACAATTGGTATTTGTTTATTGGCTACTTTTATTGCTTTAGGAATTGGAACAGTATTTGGAATTATAGCTGCTTTGGATAGAAGATATTTAGATCAACTATTAAGTAGAATAGTAGACACTCTTATGGCTATACCTGTAATGATTTTTACTTTTATACTTTTATCAGTTTTTGGACCTACTAATTTTAATTTAATTGTCATTTTAGGAATTTTGGAATCAACTAGATTTTTTAGAATATCAAGATCAGTTGCTGTTGGTCAAGTTGTTCTAGAATATGTTGAGGTCGCGAGGCTAAGAGGTGAAAATTTATCATATATTATTTTCAGAGAAATACTTCCTAATATAGCTTCACCTTTGATTATTGAGTTTGGTTTAAGGTTCATATTTATAATTTTTACAATATCTAGTTTAAGTTTTTTAGGAATTGGAATTCAACCCCCTTCAGCAGATTGGGCATCAATGGTGAGGGAAAATGCAATACTTATTCAATATGCACAATATGATATAACAGCAGGTTTAACACCATTAATTCCAGCTGCTGCAATTGCTTTGCTTTGTGTATCAATTAATTTTGTTGTTGATTGGTATCTTTACATTACTAGCGGATTAAAAGATGACGTCAAATAAATCAAAAGAACTCCTACTTGAAATGAAAAATATCCATATTGATGGATTTTCAGATGAGAGATGGCATAAAATTTTAAAAGGTGTAGATTTGACTTTACACAGAGGAGAAATACTAGGATTAATAGGAGAGAGTGGTGCCGGAAAATCTACTATGGGTAAAGCTGCAATGGGCTATACCCAACCAGGTTGTAAGATTATAAAGGGAGAAATTAATTTTAACGGCATAGACCTCGCTAAACTAACTGAATTTGAAAAGAGAAAAATTTGGGGAACTAAAATATCTTATGTTGCTCAATCAGCAGCAGCATCTTTTAATCCTGCTCATAGATTAATGGATCAAACAATAAGTGCCGCTAATAGATTAAAGATAAATCCCACGGATGTATTAAAAAAAGATGCTGTGCAACTTTATGAATCACTACAACTTCCAGATGCGGAAAATATAGGAGATAGATACCCGCACCAAGTATCAGGAGGTCAACTTCAAAGAATAATGACTGCTATGGCTATGTCACCAAGACCAGAGTTAATAATATTTGATGAACCAACTACTGCCTTAGATGTAACTACTCAAGTAGAAGTATTATCTGCTATGAGATCTATAGTAGACAAATTTAATACAGCAGCAATTTATATTACTCATGATTTAGCCGTAGTTGCTCAAATGGCTGATAGAATAAAAGTTTTGCGATACGGTGAAGAAGTTGAAGAAGCTGAAACAAGAGATATGCTATCAAACCCAAAAGAAGAATACACTAAATCTCTATGGTCAGTAAGATCACTGATCAAGCCTGAAGAAACAAATGAAGATTATATGTTGTCCATTAAAAATATTGATGCAGCATATGGCTCATCTAAGGTCTTACACAATGTTTCTATAGATATTCCTAAAGGTAAAACAGTAGCTATAGTTGGCGAAAGTGGATCAGGAAAATCAACAACAGCAAGAGTAATTACAGGCTTACTTCCTCAATTAAAAGGAGAAATAATTTTTGATGGAAAAAAATTGTCTCCAAAACTTGAACAAAGGTCAAAAGAAGAATTAAGAAGAATTCAAATAATTTTTCAAATGCCTGATACTGCAATGAACCCCCGTCAAACTGTTGATGAAATAATAGGAAGGCCAATAGAATTTTATCAAGGTATAAAAGGGAAAGAAAGAGAAGCAAAAGTTATTGAATTATTAAAAATGATTGAACTAGATGAAACTTTTTTAGATAGATTACCATCCGAATTATCTGGAGGTCAAAAACAGAGAATATGCATTGCAAGAGCTTTAGCGGCTAACCCAGATTTAATTATTTGTGATGAAGTAACATCAGCGCTAGATCAAATTGTTCAAGAAGGAATATTAAAATTACTCCAAAAATTACAAAAAGATCTTGGTGTTACTTATATTTTTATAACACATGATATAGCAACGGTTAAAGCAATCTCAGATGAAATAGTTGTTATGTATCAAGGTGAGGTAGTGGAACAGGGTTTGAAAAGTAAAATTTTGAATCCGCCATATCCAGATTATACAGAACTTTTATTGTCTTCAGTCCCAGAAATGGATCCTGATTGGCTAACCAATCTTCTGAATAAAAGATCTTCGTAGTAATCTATATTTTAAATAATGAATATATTTAAATTTTTACTTAATATTTTTTTTAGCAAAGAAAATAGAATAGATAATCTAGAAGCAAAAAATATAATGATAATTGAGAACAGTTTTAATAAAGATAATTTAACATTAGGTTCTATTTACAAAGTAAACCAAAATATAAAACTAAAAAATTTTAAAAATAAAATTCTTGAAGACAACTTAACAATAGTAGTTACTGACAATAAAGGTAAAACTATTGGATATATTTCTAAAAAAGAGATAGATAATATTCAATAAATGAAAATTAACCTTAGTAAAAAAAATTATATTATTTCTGCTGGTGCAGATGGCTTAGGTTTTGCTATAGCAAATAAAATAATCAGTTCTGGTGGAAAAGTATATTTATCTGATATAAATAAATCAAAAATTGATAAAATAAATTTAAACAAAAAATATCGTAATAAAATATTTGCTAAACACTTAGACTGCACAAATCCAAAAGATATTAAAGAATATTTTAAGTCTCTATCTAACTTAAAAAAAATAGATGGATTAATAAATAATATAGGCATTGCAGGACCTACAAAGTATCTTCAAAATATTTCAATAGATGAATGGGATAACACGATTAAAACTAATTTAAGTTCACATTTTTATTTCACAAAATTTGCTATTCCATTTTTAAAAAATGCTAAAAAAGGATCTATTATTAATTTATCTTCAACTGCAGGATTATATGGTTTTGCTCAACGTTCACCATATGCATCAAGTAAATGGGCAGTAATTGGATTAACTAAAACATTAGCAGTTGAATTAGGAAAATTTAAAATACGTGTGAATGCAATTTGTCCTGGTTCTGTAAATGGCGATAGAATGGATAGGGTAATAAATGCAAAAGCTAAATTAATAAATTCTTCAAATAAAAAAGTAAGAAAAGAATTAGAGTCAATGGTTTCATTAAACACATTTGTAGAAAAAGAAGATATTGCATCAATGGCATTATTTTTATTGAGCGATGCTTCAGAAAATATATCTGGTCAAATCATGACTGTTGATGGAAACACTGAAAGAATGAATTAGTGGATAAAAACGCTGACTACATCATTGTTGGAGCAGGGTCAGCAGGTTGTGTTTTAGCTAACAGATTGTCTTCACAATCAAAGAATTCTGTAATTTTATTAGAAGCTGGCCCATCCAGTAAAACCTGGAAAGTTGATATGCCAAGTGCACTTCTATATGCAATGCATGATCCAAAATATAATTGGAAATATTATACTGAGCCTGAGCCGTTTCTAAATAATAGATCTTTATATTGTCCAAGAGGTAAAATGATCGGGGGATGCTCTTCGCATAACGGAATGGTTTTCGCTAGAGGTCATAAAGAGGATTTTGATAGATGGTCTTCAAGAGGTTTAACTAATTGGTCATATGAAAAAGTTTTACCTTTTTTTAAAAAATTAGAAACTTGGTCTCATGATAGTAATGTAAGAGGTAAAGAGGGGCCATTAAAAGTAAATAAATCAAACATAGATAAAAAATATCCTCTATTTAAAAAAGTTTTAGAAGCTGCACAAGAAGCTGGATATAAAATATTTAATGACTCTAACAGTATTAATAAGGAAGGTTTTGGAACTTTTGATGTAACAATAAACAATGGTGTTAGGCAAAGTGTTGCTAAGGCATATTTAGAGCCAATCCAAAATAGAAAAAATCTAAGAATAATAAATAATATTGATGTTAAAAAAATTCTTTTTAAAAATAAAACTGCAATTGGTGTTGAAACGATTAAAAAAAATATAACCAATAATTATTTAGCCAATAAAGAAGTTATACTTTGTGCTGGTTCAATTAATTCACCTAAAATTCTTCAATTATCCGGAATAGGTAATGAAACGTATCTTAAAAGCTTGGGAATAGAAGTTATTAATAATTTAGTTGGGGTGGGAGAAAATTTACAAGATCATTTAGAGATGTACATTCAGTATAAATCTAAAAAAAATGAAACATTACATACTCTAGCAACGAATTATCTTTATCAAGCTATTGAGGGATCAAAATGGTTTTTATTTAAAAAAGGTAGATTAGCAAACTCACATTTAGAATTAGGAGGGTTTGTTAAATCTGACAAATCATATAGTCATCCAAACTTACAATTTCATTTTTTTCCGTACTTAGTTATTAATCATGGTTTAGAAAATCCTAAGTTTGAAGCTTTTCAATTTCATGTATGTCCAAATAGACCAAAAAGCAGAGGTTTTATAAAAATTAAAACAAATAACTATAAAGATGATCCTAAAATTCAATTCAATTACCTTAAGCATGAGGATGATTTAAAACAAATGAGAGAAGGTGTAAGAATTGCTAGAAAAATTTTGTCTCAAAAACCACTTAAAGAGTATCTCGGTAAAGAAATTAGGCCTGGGAAAAATGTATCTAATCAAAATGAATTAGATGAAGTTATTAAAAATACATCTGAATCTGCGTATCATCCGTCATGCACTAATAAAATGGGTGAAGACAAAACTTCAGTTGTAGACCAAGACCTAAGGGTTCATGGAATTCAAAATTTAAGAGTTATTGATGCTTCTGTAATGCCAGATATTGTTAGTGCTAATTTAAATGCAACAACTATTATGATTGCTGAAAAAGCTTACGACCAAATAAATAGTACCGTTAGTTAGAGAGAAAAATCTAATTTAATTAGATCGTTTTTCTTCTAAGAGTCCAACCGTATCTTTCGCTGTAGTATGCTTCGATACCATCAGCAAGATTAAGGTCATAATTTGAGTCTATAGATCCTTCAAGAACCTTCTTCTCAATAGAACTCTGCTCTAGGCTGTCTTTTTGGTTATTAATATTTTCTGTTAATTTACTGTTCATATTTACAGTTTTTACAAATACATAAAAAAATAAAAAAAAACTAGAGTTTTTCTTAGTTTTAATGTAAAGAAAATTACTTCGAATTTATTATTTTTGTAAATTTTGTAAATGAATATTGAATCTGACATAAATTTTGGCCCAAGGTTAAAAAAACAAAGGATAAGCAAAGGTTTTTCACAAGCTGAATTATCAAAAACTATTGGTATATCTCCTAGTTATTTAAATTTAATTGAAAGTGGAAAAAGAAAAATACCACTTTCCTTACTAATTAAAGCAGCTGATAAATTAGATTTATCAATTAAAGACTTCTCAACAGAATCTAGTAAACGACTACTTTCAGACGTAATGGATGTTTTAAGCAATGAGATTTTTGATGATTTAAAGATAACCAATCATGACACAAGTGACTTTATTGGTTCAAATCCTAACATAGCTAAAGCATTACTGACAATAAATGATTCTTTTAAAAGTTTTAAAGAAGATATGCAAAATCGACTTGAAACGATGGATGTCAATGCAAATCAAATTGAAAAACCAACAAGATTACCTGTAGAAATCGTTTCAGATATTCTTCAAGAAAATAAAAATTACTTTCATGATTTAGAAGTAAGTTCTGAAAATCTAAGAAAAGAAATGGGTCTTGAAACTGGACCTAACATTGGTTCTGGATCTAAATTATCACTTTATCTTAAAGAAAAACATGGAATTGAAGTTAAAATAGTAACCATAAACGAAGATGAAAAAATAGTTAAAAGATTTGATGAAAAATCCAAGATTTTTTATCTTTCTGAAATGTTAACTTACACATCAAGAAACTTTCATTTAGCATCACAAGTTGCTTATTTAGAAGCTAATGATGTTATCAATAAAGTTATTAAAGATAATAACGTCGAATCAGAAGAAGTAGAACCTTTGCTTAAACTATCTTTACTAAATTATTATGCTGCTGCTTTTATGATGCCTTATAACGATTTTTTAAAGAGTGCTAAATTACATAAATATGATGTAGAAATTTTGATGCATCATTATGCTTGTAGTTTTGAACAAGTTACACATAGATTAACAAATCTTCAAAGACCTGGAAACGAAGGAGTGCCATTTCATTTTTTAAAAACAGATATTGCTGGAAATGTGTCAAAGCGATTTTCTTTATCTGGTATTCATATACCAAGACATGGAGGTTCTTGTCCTAGATGGAATGTTTATACTGCTTTTTTAAATCCTGGAAAAATTCATCCTCAAATATCTAAAATGCCAGATGGACGAGTATATTTTTGTATCGCAAGAGCTTTTGAGAAAGGAATTGAAAAACATGGAATGCCTAAAAGCTTTGTTTCGATTGGTTTAGGTTGTGATATGAAATACGCTAAAGATCTAATTTATTCTGAAGGAATTGATCTAAATAATAAAAAATTACAAATGCCAATTGGAGTTTCTTGTAGGATATGTCCTAGAGTGGAATGTCAGCAAAGAGCTTTTCCTCCAATTGATAAAGAACTTAAATTAGATATTAAATATCGAGGGACATCACCATACGTTACAATTTAGTTAAATTTTAACTAACATTTTACCTAAATTTTTACCATTCAGCAGATCTATAAATGCTTTTGGAGCATTTTCTATATTTTCATAAATTGTTTCTTTAAACTTTATTTTACCTTCAGACAGCCAATTTCGCATATCAGTTTCAAAAGGCTCATTATCATTTTCATGATCAAAAATTAAAAAACCTTTTATAGTTAATCTTTTTACTAATACGTGAGCCATATTTTTTAGTCCAGCAGGTGCAGAAGTTGAATTCATTTGAGATATTCTTCCACAAATAATAATTCTTCCAAAATTTTTCATTCGAAAAATTGCAGACTCTAAAAAATCACCTCCAACATTATCAAAGTATAAGTCAAATCCTTCAGGACAAATTTCTTTTAAGTGAACAACAAGGTTATCAATTTTTTTATAATTAAATGCTACATCAACATTTAATTCATTTTTTAACCAATCAACTTTTTCATCTGATCCAGTACTAGCATATACTTTGCATCCTAAATTTTTTGCAATTTGACAAACTGTTGAACCAACACTTCCACCTGCTGAAGATACAAGAATACTTTGTCCTTTTTGTATATTCCCATGATTAAAAAGACCAATATATGCAGTTTGCCCTGTCATTCCTAAAGGCCCAAGATAAGTTTGCAATGGAAGATTGGAATTTTTTATTTTTTTTAAATCACCGCCTTTGCAAACGAAGTTATCTCTCATTCCAAAATTACTGAAAACAACATCTCCTTCTTTAAATTGTGAATCTTTTGATTTTTGGACTGACCCAATTGCATACCCTTCCATTTCCTCGCCTAGTAAAAAAGGTGGTTTATAATTTTTACGTTCTGTCATCCTTGCTCTCATATACGGATCAACAGATATCCATGAATTAAGAACATGAATATTATTTGTTTCATCTAATTCTAAAGTTTTAGATTTAATTTCAAAATCTTCTTCTTTAGGTAACCCAGTTGGTATATAATTTTTTAAAGCTACATATTTTGAGATTATTGTCATAATTATAATTTATATTTTTTCTTTAATTCTAGCAAATCTATTAAAAAATTATCTCTTATATTGCTTAAATCTTTTATAGAATGATTCTTTGATTGTTTTTTTGTGCCTTTAATGATTTTTTCTTTAAGTTTTTTTGTTAGTTTTGGAGATTTGAGTTTAGTCCATGGAAGCTTCAAAGCTGGTCCAAACTGATCTAGCATATGTTTCATACCCATTTCTCCTCCCGCTAAGTGAAATGTCAAAAAAGTTCCCATTAGAGCCCATCTCATACCAGGACCATAAGTTATTGATTCATCTAAATCTTTTGTTGAAGCATATCCATCATTTATAATATGTAAACCCTCTCTCCACAAAGCTTCTTGCAATCTATCAGATAAAAAGCCCGGTAATTCTTTTTCTAACAATAATGTTTTCATTTTAATTTTTTGATAAAATTTTTTTGCTTTATTAAAATATAAATTTGTAGTTTTTTTACCTTTTACAATTTCAACCAAAGGGAGAATATATACAGGGTTAAATGGATGAGCTATGATTAACCTTTTTGGATTAATACATTTTGATTGTAAATCTGATGGAAGTAAACCAGATGAACTTGAAGCAATTATTGAATTTGAGGGTGAATATTTACTTATATTTTTTATAACATCTTTTTTTAAAGTTAATCGTTCGGGTACATTTTCCTGAATTAAATCTGCATTTTTTACTGCTTCTTCAATACTGTCTACGATTTCCAAATTTTTGAAATTGATTTTTGTATTATATAATTTCTTTATAATTAAGTTTGTTCTTGTTATTTCTTCTTTTAGAAAATGTAATTGCTGAGAATTTTTATCAAATGCTTTGACTCTTATACCATTAGCTAGAAATCTAAGTATCCAGCCGGCACCAATTACACCAGTTCCAATGACAGCAATATTTTTCAAATTAAAAATGTTTTTTTAGTTTTAATTTCTCTCTAGTTTGTTGAGGGGATAAAATAGAAGCCCCCATATCTTCAACAATACATCTTGCCTTTTCAACCAACTGTGCATTTGATGCAAAAACTCCTTTTTTTAAATAAAGATTGTCTTCAAGTCCCACACGAACATTTCCTCCCAAAATAACTGCCTGTGCAGCCATAGGCATTTGTGATCTTCCTATTCCAAACCCAGACCAAACACCTTCAGAAGGTATCATTTCAGCCATAGCTTTCATTGCGCTGGTTGTTGCAGGTGATCCCCAAGGTATGCCAAGGCATATTTGATAAAAAGGAGGACCATCAATTAAACCTTCTTTATAAAGTTGGTTAGCAAACCATAAATGACCCATTTCAAAAGCTTCCATTTCTGGTTTCACTCCAAGCTCCTGCATTTTTTTTGCTGCAGTTCTTAGTTGTATCGGTGTATGAATAAAAGTCATGTTTGAGTCACCAAAATTTAGTGAACCGCAGTCTAAAGTACAAATTTCAGGCAATAACTCTTCAACATGTTCTAATCTGCTTAATGCATCGATCATATCTGTATTTGCTCCCACTGGATTTAAAGGATCTTTACCTGTTCCCACTTCAAAATCACCACCCATACCTGTAGTAAAATTTAAAACTACATCAGTTTCAGAGGAGCGAATTCTATCTGCCACTTCTTTATAATAACTTAAATTCCTAGAAGGTTTGCCATCAGGTTCTCTTACATGTACATGAGCTATTGCTGCGCCCGCTTTGGCAGCTTCAATTGAAGCATCAGCAATTTGTTTTGGTGTTATAGGTAATTCAGGATGTTTACCTGCTGTATCACCAGATCCTGTTACAGCACATGAAATTATTACTTCATTATTCATTATTTTAAACTACTATATTTTTTGAATTAATAAAGAAAAACAATGAAGATATATTTAAATTCAGGAAGAGTTAAAAAAGAATGGACCGATTACAATGGTCATATGAATTTGGCATTTTATATTCATCTTTTTGATGCTGGATGGGAAGTTCTTTTACAAAAATTTAATATGGGTGAAACTTCTGCAAAAACAGAGAAGAAAACTACTTTTGCCGTAGAGTCACACACAACTTATGACAAAGAAGTGAAAGAGGGTGATGAAGTAGATATTAATTTGTTATTTCTTGATAGGGATAAAAAAAGATTAATTTATAAATTAGAAATGACACATAAGCTTGAAGGTTACAGAGCAGCAACAACAGAGGTTTGTTCTTTATATGTTGATTTAAATATTAGAAAAGTTTCTGAATTAGAATTAGAAAAGCAAAAAGATATAGATAAATTTATTCAAGAAAATAAAAATAACTTTGATCCAGGTAACCTTACTCTAATCAACAAGTTAAAAAAATAATTATAAATTTCTATAAGGTGTTCTATTAAATATTCTTTGAACCATTGGAACAAATTCTTTTAGAGGAATTGTATCATAATTTGGATCAAATGATGCTTGATCCCATCTTTCACAAAAATCTATAGTGTCTTTAAAGAATTCATGACCTTTGAATTTATCTCTTAGATTTCTATCTTTTCCATAATAATGATTATAGTAGTAGGCTTGAAACAAACCGTGTTGTTCTACAATCCATCTTGTTTTTTCAGAAACAAAAGGTTTTAATACTGCAGCGGCAAGTTCAGAATGATTAAGAGGTGCAATTTCATCACCTATATCATGCAATAAGGAAGCCACCACCATTTCTTCAGAAGCTTGTTCACGTAACGCTCTTGATGCAGTTTGAAGAGAGTGTTCTAATCTAGATACCTTATAGCCACCTAAAGAATTGTCTAAACTTTCTAGCACTCTAACTATTCTATCAGCTGTACCTTCAATAAATTTATCTTCAAAATTAGCAAGAAGTTCATAATCTTCTTTATCACCATGTTTCATTTCAGTGAATTTTACTTCATCTTTAGACATGAAATAATTATACATATTTTTAAATTTTATGAAACTAATTCCTGAATGGCATGAACACCAATATTGTTTGATTGCTTGGCCATGTAATAAAGATCTATATGGTAAAATTATTAATAAGGCTAGAGATGAAGTTGCAAATGTAATTAATGAAATTGCAAAAACTGAGCATGTTATTGTTTTGTCAAATAAAGAAGACATTAATGAAATTCAAAATAAAACTGATCATAAAAATATAGATATTATAGAATGTAAATTAGATGATTCTTGGATGCGAGATATTGCACCAATTTTTTATAACGAAAATGAAAAATTAAAATCAATTAGCTTTGAATTTAATGGATATGGAAAGTATCCAGATTATTTAAATGATAATAAAATATCAAAATTTATTTCAAACTATTTAAATATCCCAACAAAAATTTCTGACTTAGTTATTGAAGGAGGAGCAATAACTTATGATGATAAAAAAAATTTATTTAGCACTAAAAATGTAATATTTAATAAAAATAGAAAACAAAAACATAATAGTGAATATATTATTAAAGAATTAAAGTTCTTGTTTGACTTAAATTATATTTTTTTATTTGAAAATGGACTAATGGAGGATGATACAGATGGTCATGTTGATAATTTATTATGCCCGATAGGAAAAAATCAATATTTAATTGCCACAACTCACAAATTAGATCCTAATTATGAAATATTAGAAAAAAACAAAGCTGATCTAATTAATTTTTTTATAGATACTAATCAGACATTTGATTTAATTGAAGTTCCTTTACCTACAAGAAAAAAGATTAATAATAAGAATATTATTAGCTCATATATAAATTTCTATTTCAGTAAAAATAAAATTATCTTACCTAAATTCAATGTTAAGGAAGATAATGAGGTAAAATTAACTTTTGAAAAGTTATTCCCCAATCGAGAAATTATGATGTTGGAAACAGAAAATATAAATTATGGTGGTGGAAATATTCATTGTATAACAATGAATGTACCAAAAATATGAAAGTAAAAGTAGCAACATCACAATTCAAGGCTATTAAAGGAGACTTTGATGCTAATGTAAATAAAGCAATTCATTTAGTTGAAAAAGCATCAAATGAAAATGTTGATATTTTACTTCTGCAAGAATTATTTCAAGATTATTATTTTTGTTCAACAAAAAATGATAAATTTTTTAATCTTGCAATTGATTTTCCTTCTAATCCAATGTTTGAAAAATTATCTAATATTTGTAAAAATAAAAAAATTTCATTACCAATTAGTTTTTTTCAAAAAAAAGAAAATAAATTTTTTAACTCTTTAGTTATGATTGATTCATTAGGTAAAATAAGTGAAGTCTATAATAAATCCCACATCCCTGAAGGGCCTGGATATAATGAGAAGTATTATTTTGAAAAAGGCAACACAGGCTTTATGGTTTTTGACACCCCTCTAGCAAAAGTTGGCTGTGCAATTTGTTGGGATCAGTGGTTTCCTGAATGTGCAAGAATACTAACGTTGAAAGGTGCAGATTTAATTTTATATCCATCAGCAATTGGTTCTGAGCCACACATGCCTGAATTAAATTCAAAAGATCATTGGATTAATACAATGGTAGGACATGCTGCTGCAAATCAAATCCCTATAATAACTTCAAATAGAATAGGGAAGGAGGTCGAAGCAGATATTGAATTAAATTTTTATGGTAATTCATTTATATTGGATCATCTTGGAAATGTAATAAATCGTATGAATGATAAGGATGAAGGAATAATAACTGCGACTTTAGACTTGTTAATTTCAAGAGAATATAGAAAATTATGGGGTAACTTTAGAGACAGAAGGCCCGATCTATATAAAAAAATTCTCGATTTTTAATTTATTTTATTTAATGTAATTTTTATTTAGGAGGGGAATAATGCTTAAGTATTTTATATCTCTATTAGTTTTAATTTCTTTTTCAGCTCAGGCTAAAGAAGAATTATTTATTTACAATTGGTCTGACTATATTGCCGAAGATACAATTGAAAATTTTGAAAATGAATTTGGCATTGATGTAACTTATGATGTGTTTGATTCAAACGAAGTTCTTGAAGCTAAACTTTTAGCTGGTGGTTCAGGTTATGATATTGTGGTGCCTTCAGGCTCTTTTTTAGAAAATCAAATCAAGGCTGGAGTTTTTCAAAAACTTGATAAGGCTCAACTTTCAAACATTGGTAATTTAGATCCCGATGTACTAGCAAAAATTGATGCACATGATCCAGGAGGTCAATACTCGATAAATTATATGTATGGTACTACAGGTATTGGCTATAATACTGATAAAGTTGATGAAAATGATATTACAAGTTGGAGCATTTTGTTTGATCCAGCTATTGCATCAAAATATGCAGATTGTGGAATCGCAATGTTGGATGCTCCTACAGAGGTTATGGAAATCGCTTTAAAATACGTTGGAAAAGATCCTTATACAGAGGATGAGAAAGATTATGAGGTTGCTCTTGAAATGTTACAGCAAATACGACCTTACATAAGATATTTTGATTCTTCTCAATATATCGATGATTTAGCAAATGGAGAGATCTGTTTAACTATGGGTTGGTCAGGTGATGTTTTTCTAGCTGCAGATGAAGCTGCAGATGGAGTAGAAGCTTGGTACTCAATTCCATCTGAAGGAACTGTAATATGGTTTGATATGATGGCTATTCCAACTGATGCAAAAAATGTTGAGAATGCACACAAATTTATAAATTATATTTTAAGACCTCAAGTTGCTGCTGATATTACAAATTACGTTTGGTATTCAAATCCAAATAAAGCAGCCAATGAACTAGTTGATCCTGAAATTTTTGAAGATCCTGCTATTTATCCAGATGAAGCAACTTTAAGTATGCTTTTTGCTGATACTGCAGACTCTCCGAAAAAATCTAAATTATCAACTAAATATTTTAATAAGTTTAAAGCAAATTAAAAAATATACTTCATTTCAGCACTAATATATTAATATTAGTGCTGATTTAAGATGGATAATAATTTTCTTGTAATTGAAAATATTTCTAAATCATTTGGAGATAACAAAGTTTTAGAAAATATTAATTTAAATATTTCAAAATCTGAATTTTTTGGTCTCTTAGGATCATCGGGTTCAGGCAAAACTACCTTACTAAGAATACTAGGTGGATTTGAGAAGCCAGATACAGGACGTGTAATACTCGACGGAACGGACATAACAAACCTTGAACCTTTTGAAAGACCATTAAATTATATGTTTCAATCGTATGCTCTATTTCCTCACTTAAACGTATTTAATAATTTAGCTTTTGGAATAAAAGAAAATTTTACCCAAAAAGAAATTGAAATAAACGTAAGAAATATTGCCGAACTTTTATCTATTGAACATTTATTAAATAGAAGAATTAAGCAATTATCAGGAGGAGAGCAGCAACGAGTTGCCCTTGGAAGGTGCTTAATAAAAAAACCTAAGTTATTATTATTAGATGAGCCTCTTGCAGCACTAGATAAAAAACTAAGATCAAAAACGCAATTAGAGTTAACAACACTCCAAAAGAAACTAAAAATTACATTTGTTTTTGTTACCCATGATCAGGAAGAAGCAATGTCCTTATCTGATAGAATGGCAATAATGAAGAATGGTCTTATTTTGGAATGCTCTAGCCCTGAAGAGATTTATGAAAATCCTAAAAGTCTTTATACTGCCAATTTTATAGGAATTGCAAATATAATTGAGATTTATAAGAAAGATGAAAATTTTTATTCTGATGATTTAGGTATAAATTTTAAATTAAACAAAGAATTAAAAAATACACAAACTAATATTTTACTAAGACCAGAGAAAATAAAAATACAATCAATGAATAATTTGAAAACAAGTTCATTTAATTCCTTTAGTGGAGAAATTTTAGAAAAATCATATTTGGGAAGTTTTACACGTTATGAAATTAAAATTAAAAATATGATAATTTCAGTTTTAGATCAGAATTTTAACTCCAACTCAAATTATAATTTCCCAAAAGGGGAGAAAGTCATTTGTAGTTGGGAAAGTGAATCAATCAAGGTTTTAGAGGATTAATTGAAAAATAAATTATTTGAAAAATATTTCGTTTTTAGCCCTTATTTTTGGCTTGTTCTATTTTTTTTTATACCATTAGCTATAATTTTTAAAATATCAATTTCGGTATCAGAATGGGGGATGCCTCCTTATCAAGATATTTTTCTTTTTGATAATGGATTTAAGATCAATACTACATTTGAAAACTATGTTTATATATTTAGTGATTATTACTACATTGGATCTTTTGTAAACTCTTTGATACTAGCTCTAATATCTACTTTTTTTTGTTTACTTATTGGGTTCCCATTAGCTTTTTATATTGCGACTTCAAATATCAGATTAAGAAATATCCTATTAGTTTTAGTAGTTATTCCATTTTGGTCATCATTTTTATTAAGAGTATATGCATGGAAAATAATTTTACAGAATAATGGAATTTTAAATGTAATACTTTTAAACCTAGGCATAACATCAGAACCACTTCAATTATTATACAATCAATATGCTGTCATCATGGGAATTGTATACACTTATTTACCTTTGATGATTTTACCACTTTATGGATACTTAAATAAATTTGACTTAAATTTAATTGAAGCATCAAAAGATTTAGGATTAAATCGTATTAAAACCTTTTTTAAAGTTATTCTTCCTTTGTCTATTCCAGGAATTGTTGCTGGATCTTTATTAGTTTTTATACCTGTTGTTGGAGAATTTATTATACCTGAAATGTTAGGTGGTAGTGATAGATTGTATTATGGAAAAATATTATGGGAGGAATTCTTTGTTAATAGAAACTGGCCAGGTGCCAGTGCTTTAGCTTTTAGTGGAATTATTATTTTGGTTTTGCCAATTGTTATTTTTCAAATACTTTATTCTCGTTGGAGTCAAAAAAATGAAATCTAGTTTAATCAAAAGTACAGTTATTTTTTTAGGTTTATTTTTTTTATATTTCCCAATTTTAGTTTTAATTTTTTACTCATTTAATGAAAATAAGAGAGTAATGGTTTGGAAAGGATTTTCTTTAAGATGGTACAATGAGTTATTTAATAATGAACAAATAATTGAGGCATTTATTATTAGTATTAAAATTGCAGCTTTGTCTGCAACTTTTGCTACAATTTTAGGAGTTATGATTGGATATTCACTTGTAAGAATAAGAACAATTCCTTTTAAATCATTTTATATTTTTCTTTCATCAACACCTTTGGTTTTGCCAGAATTAATTTTAGGTCTTTCAATGTTACTTTTTTTTATAAGCTTAAATAATGTAATTGGATTTCCATCATCTAGAGGGCAATTAACTATTTTTATATCACACGTTACTTTTTGTATTGCATTTGTCGCAATTATTATTCAAGCAAGATTAACTGACTTTAACAAAAATATTGAGGAAGCTGCGATGGATCTAGGCTATAATTATACCAAGGTACTCTATAAGATAACTTTACCAATAATTTTACCTTCTATTATTGCTGGCTGGTTATTAGCTTTTACAATTTCTTTAGATGATCTAGTTGTTGCGAGTTTTACTACTGGGCCTGGAGCTAACACATTGCCAATTGTAGTTTTTTCTAAAGTTAGATTAGGATTGAGTCCTGAAGTAAACGCATTATCCGCAATTTTAATGTTTGCTTTAATAATAATTGGTTTATTTTATTTTTATTTTAATAAAAAATTTAAACATTAAGTAATAAATATTCTCGCTCCCAAGAACTTATTACTGATAAATAAGCTTGATACTCAACTCTTCTTATCGCAGCAATCGACCTTACAAATTTTTCATTAAATATGGATTTTATATCTTCATCATTTTCAAAGAGAGTTAATGATTCATCCATATTTTTAGGCAGATTAGAATTTTTATCTTTAAATGCACTATCTTTGGTTTCTGGATTTGGTTTTAAATTATTTTTCATTCCTAAATATCCTGAAGCTAAATTAGCTGCAAAAACTAGATATGGATTTGTATCAGATCCAGGAATTCGATTTTCAATACGTATATTCCTTTCCTCAATTGATGGAATTCTAAAACCACAACTTCTATTACCTATTCCCCATTTAACATTTTTAGGAGCACCCCAAGTTGCAAACAACCGTCTAAATGAATTTATATTTGGAGCGTATATAGGCATTAATAATGGAGTATATTTTTCCAAACCACCTAAATAGTTTTTCATTTTTTTTGAAATTTTAGATGATTGATTAAAAAAAATATTTTTATTTTTTTCGTTATATATCGATTGATGTATGTGCATTGCACTACCAGGTTGGTTCTCCATAGGTTTTGCCATAAATGTAGCATGAAGTTTATGTTTCAATGCCGACTGTCTTAGAGTTCGTTTAAATAAAAATACCTGGTCTGCTAGATCTAAAGGATCACCATGCTGAAAATTAATTTCCATTTGAGCTGAGCCAGATTCATGATTAATAGTATCAATTTCAATATTTTGAGCTTCACAATAATTATATACATCCTCAAAAAGATGATCAAATTCGTTAACAGCATCTATACCCAAGGCTTGCTTACCTGTTTCTTGTCTACCTGATTGACCAACTGGCACTTCAAGAGGATAATCCGAGTCAGCATTAGGTTTCACTAAATAAAATTCTAACTCTGGTGAGACAATTGGAGTTAATTTATCTTTTTTATAAAGTTTAAGAATATTTTTTAGAGCATTCCTGCTAGAATTTATAACATCATCTCCGTTAAGATTTATTGCATCGCAGATAATTTGTGCAGTAGGGTCGTCGTACCATGGCACTACTCTCATTGTATCAAAATCTGGTTTTAAAATTACATCAATGTCAGTTGGATTGTAAACACTTCGTGGCAAGGCACCAGCAGAGTCCTCAGTTGCATAATCTCCTGATATGGTTTGAATAAAAGTTGACTGTGGCAATCTGTGACTTTCATCTTCCAGTCCTTTTAAAAATTTATTTGTTGGTAAAATTTTTCCCCTTGCTATACCTCCAAGATCTGGAACTAAACATTCAACTTCTGTAATAGAGTTTTCATGAAACCAATTTTGAAATTTTTCAATCATATTGAGGGTGTTTGTTTACTAATTATTATTAAACCATTAAAGATAAGTTAATGTTTACTACAAAAAAAAGGACCTTTAATCAACATGATAATGAAAAAGAGAGTTTTTATAAATTTTCAGCACCTAATTTTCCTAATCAAATTAAATTAAATGAGAATATTACAACTGATGTATGTATTATTGGAGGTGGTTTAACAGGTATTTCTTCAGCATTAAATTTATCTAATCAAGGTTTATCAATAACGATTTTGGAAGCAAATAAAGTTGGATCTGGTGCTTCTGGTAGGAATGGCGGTCAACTAGGAATTGGAATGAGAAAAGATCAATTCTACTTAGAAAAAAAATTTGGTATTGAAAAAGCAAAATTTTTTTGGAAAGTTGGATTAGATGCTGTTTCAAATGTGGTTAATTTAATTGAAAAATACAAAATTGACTGTGCGCTTAGACAAGGTGTTCTTCATGTAGGCAACACAAAAAAAGATTATAAATATTTTCAAGATGAAATTGAGCATATGCAGAAGAATTATAATTATAATAATTATGAATTCTTTGACCACAATTCAATAAGAGATGAAGTTAATAGTGACAGATATTTTTCTGGAATGCTTTTAAAGGATTCTTATCATTTAAACCCATTAAAACTGACATATGGTTTAGCAGAACAGTGTTTAGTAAATGGTATAAATATATATGAAAATTCTCCAGCTGATAAAATTGTTGATAATCAAAAAGAAGTTATAATTCACTCTGGAAAAAATATTATTAAAGCAAAGAAAGTAATTATTGGTTGCAATGGCTATCTTGATAATCTTTTAGGATCAAAGAGAAATTATTTTATGCCTATAAATAATTATATTATTGCAACAGAACCTCTTGGAAAAGATCTGGCAAGTAAATTAATTAAAAGAAATTGTGGCGTAATAGATTCTAGATTTATGATTGATTATTATAGATTTTCAGAAGACTACAGACTTCTTTTTGGAGGACCTGAAACAATTACATCTCATTTTGTAAAAGATGCAAAGAGTTTTGTCTCCAAACGAATGTATAAAGTTTTTCCTGAATTAAAAAAATTTAAAATTGAATTTTCTTGGGGAGGTACCTTAGCAATATCGATTAATAGATTGCCTATTTTTGGAACTATAATGAGTCAAAAGTTATATTATGCTCATGCTTACTCTGGGCATGGTTTGGCTATGAGTATTATGGGAGGAAAAATGGTAGCTGAAAAAATTTTAAATAAATCAAATAATTTTGATAAGTTTGAGCAAATTAATCATTTTAAAATTCCAGGTGGCAATATGTTTAGAAGACCATTGTATTCTTCAGCAATTATTTATTATAGGTTAATGGATTATTTAAATAGATTGTAATTACTTAATTGCTCTTCTTAATCTGTCATTTATAGTTTTGCCAAGCCCTTTATCAGGTATTTCTACTACAGCAATTTTTTTGCATCTACTTTGATCTAATTTATGAAGATAATGATAAAAATTTTTTGCTGCTTCATTTAAATTTTTTTTATTACTCAAATTTAAATTAATTATTTTAGACTTTAATTTATTATTGCCAAAATTTAATAAACCTTCATTTTTTAGTATTCTCTTAGCATTCATTCTTATTGGCTTTAAAGTTGAGTAATGTTTTTTTAAATTACCAGGAGAAATAGATGATTTCTTTTTAATTTTTACTTTTGCATATCTATTTAGCTCTTCAACAGTTATGCTACCATATCTTAATACTTCAATTTGATTATTGGTATCAATTCTAATTACTGTGGACTCTAATCCATGAGAAGACTGTTTATCTTTTAAAACAAATATTTTTTTTACTAGAATAGGATCGATATCCATAATATTGGTTACGGAAGTTCTTTCTGACAGATTAGCACTAGGGGCTGCAATAGGTAGGTCAAATAAAGTAATTAATTTTTTAGCCAATTTATTACCAGGAATTCTGCAGCCAACTAAAGTTGAGTTGTTAGAGACTAATTTTGATATTTTAGAATTTTTCTTTTTTTTTAATATTATCGTCAAGGGACCAGGCCAGAATTTTGAACCTAATTTTTTTTCAAATTTATTTAAAATAAAATATTTTTGTATTTGTTTAATACTTTTAAAGTGACAGATAATTGGATTACTTCGTGGTCTTTTTTTTACTTTAAAAATAGATTTTACAGCCTCATCATTTGTTGCATCTGCTCCAAGACCAAATACTGTTTCTGTGGGAAATATTACAAGTTCTCCACTGCTTAATAAATTTTTTGCAATATCTAACTTATTTTTTTTCATATTTTTTTATAAAATGTTTCCATCTATCTTTAAAATAGTTATTATCAATACTTGTATATGGGAAAAGTTATAGCATTTTCGAATCAAAAAGGTGGTTCAGGTAAATCGACTCTTTCAGCAAATTTATCAGTTTTGTGGAGCAATAGTGGTTACAAAGTAGCTGTTATAGATGCTGATGCACAAAAAAGTCTATCATATTGGCTTGAAGCAAGAAAATCTTATTATGGTGAAGATGATATTGGAATAACTCAATTAAATTTTGATATAAGGAATTTAATAGACGAAATTAAAGCCATAAAAAGAAAGTACGACTTTATAATAATTGATAGCCCTCCATCTATAACTTTTGAAACAATGCAGGTTGTAAAAGCTTCTGATAGGGTATTTGTTCCAGTACAACCAAGTCCAGTAGACTTAATGGCTACACTTCCTTTTTTAAAAATTGCAAAACAAGAAAGAAAAAATCCAATAATTATTCTTAATAGAGTGATGCCGAGAGCAAAATTAACTGACGCAATGATTTTGCGTTTAAGATATGCTGGAGCTAAAATTGCTCGCTCCCGACTGTCTAGCAAAGTATTATTTGCAGAAACATTCTCAGTTGGAAGGGGTGTAGTAGATATAAGTGTTACATCAGATGCTTCAAAAGAAATAATTAATGTTGGAAACGAAATTTTAAGAAATTTCTAACTTAATGTCTGATATTACAACTGTTATACTTGCTGCAGGTAATAGTACGAGATTTAAAGCAAGTAAATCAAAGCTTGTTTATCCATTATGCGGGTTACCAATTGTTTCACATATTTTTAATATTGCAAAAAAAATATCTGGTAAAAATATATTAGTTGTATCTAATGAAAAAAATAAAGAAGAATTAAAATTAATATTAAATACCTCAAAGTTAGTTGTTCAAAAAAAACAAAAAGGAACCGCTGATGCAATTGAGCAAGTTAAAAAATATGTTAAGTCAAAAAATATTTTAATTTTATTTGGTGATACACCTTTAGTTGAAATTAAAGATATAAGAAAACTAGTAAGTAAATTTAAAAAAAGTAAAGCGAAAGCTTCATTAATTGCATTTAATACTTCAGAGCCACATGGTTATGGTAGGTTATTATTAAATAACAACTACGTTGAACAAATAATTGAGCAAATCAATTTAAAACCTGAACAAAAAAAAATCAATTTATGTAATTCTGGTATTTTGATAGCAAATACTAAATTATTATTTGATAATTTAAAAAATATTAAAGAAAATAAAATTAAAAAAGAAAGATATCTTCCTGATATATGTAAAATTTTTTCAAAAAAAAATATTCCTATCAATTATATTGAGTGCAACAAAGAAACAATGTTGGGCATAAATACATTGGATGATTTTAATGTTGTACAAAATATCTTGCAAAAAAAATACGTAAAAAATTTTATAAAAAATGGAGTCAATTTTTTAAAACCCAATACTTGTTATTTAAGCTATGACACCAAAATTGAACCTAATGTTACAATTGAAAGCAATGTTACAATAAAGGAAAAAACAATTATAAAAAAAGGCTCAATAATTAAAAGTAATTCATACTTAGAAGAAGTTACAATAGATGAAAATTCACAAATTGGTCCAAGTGCTAGATTAAGACCAAAAACAAAAATCGGAAAAAAATCAAAGATTGGTAACTTTGTTGAAATAAAAAATTCTATAATTGGAAATAATGTTTCTATTGCTCATCTTTCATATGTTGGAGATTCAGAAATAGGAAATAATGTGAATATAGGTGCTGGCACAATAACTTGTAACTATGATGGAAAGAAAAAACACAAAACGATAATAAAAGATAATGTATTTATAGGTTCAAACACATCACTCATTGCTCCAGTTGTAATTGAGTCTAAATCTAGAATTGGTGCAGGTAGTGTTATCACTAAAAATATTCCCAAAAATTCACTTGCTATTGAAAGATCAGCCTTAAAAATTCTAAGAAATAAAAGATCTAAATAATAACCCTTGTTTCAAGATATATTAGGGTTTAAGAGCCTTTTCAAATTATGAGCGATAAATGGTCACCAAATAGTTGGAGAAATAAAAATGCTCTTCATATGCCTAACTATCAGAATGAAGATCATCTAAATCAAACTCTAAATGAAATTTCCAAATATCCACCTTTAGTTTTTGCTGGAGAAGCGAGACTATTAAAAAAGAAACTTGGAGAAGTTTCAAACGGGAATGCTTTTTTATTACAAGGTGGAGATTGTGCAGAAAGTTTTGCAGATTTTCATCCAGATAATATTAGAGATACATTTAAAGTTATTTTACAAATGGCTGTTGT
Source organism: uncultured Alphaproteobacteria bacterium (assembly GCA_902623585.1). Classification (GTDB taxonomy): domain Bacteria; phylum Pseudomonadota; class Alphaproteobacteria; order HIMB59; genus CACPNW01. Next base: position 23,487 of record CACNUO010000005.1, read on the forward strand.
ATTAACGTTTGGCGCTTCTTGTCCAATTGTTAAAGTAGGAAGAATTGCTGGACAGTTTGCAAAGCCAAGATCATCTGCCACAGAAGTTATTAATGATTTAGAACTTGAGTCTTATAAAGGCGACATAATTAATGGGATAGACTTCAATCAAAAAGACAGAGATCCTAATCCAGATAGATTAATTCAGGCCTACAATCAGTCTGCATCTACACTTAATCTTTTAAGAGCTTTTTCTCAGGGCGGTTTTGCCAATTTAAATAAAATACATCAATGGAACCTAAATTTTGTTAAAGGTGAGAATGCTGCTAAATTTAGAGAGATATCTTCTAGAATTGACGAATGCTTATCTTTTATGGAGGCATGTGGAATAAATGGAAACAGTGTAAGACAATTAAATGAAACAGACTTCTTTACAAGTCATGAAGCTTTACTTCTTCAATATGAGGAAGCATTAACAAGAATAGATAGTACTTCAGGTAAGTGGTACGATGTTTCAGCTCACATGTTGTGGGTAGGTGACAGAACACGACAACTTGATGGAGCACATATTGAATTTTTGAGAGGTATTGAGAACCCTATAGGTATTAAAGTGGGTCCAAGCACAAAGACAGAAGAATTATTAAAGATATTAGATGTGTTGAATCCAAATAATGAAGCTGGAAAAATAACGCTGATATGTAGAATGGGTCATGAAAAAGTTAGTGGAATACTTCCAAAAATAATTAGATCAGTTAATTCAGCTGGTAAAAATGTTGTTTGGACTTGTGACCCCATGCATGGAAATACTATCAAATCTAACACGGGTTTTAAAACTAGGCCATTAAAAGATATAATTTCTGAAATTCAGCAATTTTTTCAAATTCACAGAAGCGAAGGAACATATCCAGGTGGCGTCCATTTAGAAATGACTGGTCAAGATGTTACAGAATGTATGGGAGGTCTTCAAGAAATAACAGATGAAGATTTAAAAAATAGATATCACACATATTGTGATCCGAGACTAAATGCCTCGCAGTCTCTAGAATTGGCTTTTTTATTATCAGATTTTTTAAAAGAAGAAAAAATGCTCTCAAAGCAATCTTCAAATTTATAAATTTATATTTATATATTACTTATGAATTCAAAAGATAAAATCGTATACATTACCAATTGGATTAAAGATTACGCTAAAACTATAAATAATAATCCAACTACACTAGTAATAGGAGTGTCAGGAGGAGTTGACTCAGCTCTTACTAGCACCTTATGTGCTCAAACTGGTTTAAAAACTATAGCTGTTTCAATGCCTATTAAGCAAAATTCATCACAACATGATTTAAGTTTAAGACATTTAGAATTTTTAGAGCAAAATTACCCAAATGTAGAAACAAAAATAATCGAGCTAGATAATGTTTTTAAAACATTTCAAAATACGATGCAAAATTTTGATAGTGAGTTAGCTTTTGCAAATTCAAGATCTAGACTAAGAATGGTAACTCTATACCAAATAGCTCAAAGTAATAATGGTATAGTTGTTGGTACTGGAAATAAAGTTGAAGATTTTGGTGTTGGATTTTATACAAAATATGGTGATGGAGGCGTAGATATATCGCCAATAGCAGATTGTACTAAAACTGAGGTGTGGGAATTAGCCGAAGAAATTGGGGTTATAAAAGATATTATTAGCGCAGCACCGACAGATGGTTTATGGGATGATAGTAGAAATGATGAAAGCCAGCTTGGTCTTTCATATAAGCAATTAGAAGAAGCAATGGATAATAAGTCTAGTGTATATTACAGTAGATACGAAGAAATTAGAAAGCCAAATCTTCATAAGATGAAGCCTATTCCCGTTTGCGAAATTCCTAAAGAATAATATGAAGTGTAGGTTCGCTCCTAGTCCTACAGGAAAAATACATATCGGTAATGCTAGATCAGCAATTTTGAATTGGATTTTTTGTCAAAAAAATCAAGGTGAGTTTGTATTAAGAATTGATGATACTGATGCCAATAGGAGTTCTAAAGAATTTGAGACAAGTATCAAAGATGATCTTAAATGGCTTGGATTAAATTGGAGTTACACTTTTAATCAGTCCTCTAGACAACATATTTACAATGAGAAAATCCAAATTCTAAAACAAAAGAAAAGACTTTATCCATGTTTTGAAACAGAAGAGGAATTAGCTTTAAAGAAAAAATCTTTGTTATCATCTGGGAAACCACCTATTTATGATAGATCATCATTAAATCTAAGTGATGAAGAAGTAGAAAAAAAAATAGAATCAGGAATCCAACCCCATTGGAGATTCAAATTAGATCATGAAAATATTAGTTGGAAAGATATTATTAAAGGAGATGTTTCATTTGATGCAAAAAATTTGAGTGATCCTGTTTTAATTAGAGCTGATGGAACCTTGTTATACCATTTACCTTCAGTCATTGATGATATTGAAGAAAAAATTACACATATTATTAGAGGGGAGGATCACATAGCTAATACTGCCTATCATATTCAAATTTTTAAGGCTCTTGAATCTTCTATTCCATCATTTGCTCATCATCCATTCTTAGTTGATGAAACTGGTAAGGGTTTTAGCAAAAGACTTGGAAGTCTTTCAATTGAAAATTTTAGAGACGAAGGATATGAAAATATATCGTTACTTAATTATTTTCTTTTTATTGGTTCGAGCAGTAATATTGATCCAATCAAAGATTTAAATGAAATAGTAAAAAAATTTGATATTCAAAGCTTATCTAGATCTTCTGCTAAATTTTCAATTGAATCCTTAAGAAATCTTAATGAAAATACCATTAAATTATTTAGTTATAATGAGATTAGTCATAAGTTAAAAAATATAAAATCAAATTTTCAAAAAGAGAGTTTTTGGCGTTTTATTAAAAATAATATTTCATTTATTAAGCAAGCTAAAGAATGGGAAGAAGTAATTACAAAAATAAATAATGCTAAAGATTTAAATATTGATGATAATTTTATTAATACGGCAGTTGATGAATTACCCGAGGATCCTTTTGATGAAACAACATGGGATCATTGGACATCAAAAATTAACAAAAAAACTGGGCTTAAAGGAAAAGATTTATTTATGCCTTTGAGGTTGATTTTGACAGGAAAATCTCATGGACCCGAATTAAAATATCTACTACCATTATTTAATAGAGACGAAATCTTGCAAAAACTTGGAAAAATCTAGTAAATTTAAATTTATACTCTATTAGCGATCTAGTAATTATGGAAGATAAAGTATATTTATTTGATACCACACTTAGAGATGGTCAGCAAACAACAGGAGTTAATTTTTCTGTTAGTGACAAAATGAATATATCTCAACATCTTGATGATTTAGGAATAGATTACATTGAAGGTGGATGGCCGGGAGCAAATCCTACCGATAATGATTTTTTTTCAAGAAATACAAAATTTTCAAAAAGTAAATTAACTGCCTTTGGTATGACAAGAAGACCAGGGAGAAGTGCAGATAACGATCCAGGACTAAATGCACTTATTAATTCAAGCGCAAGTTGTGTTTGTATTGTCGGTAAATCATCATCATTTCACGTAAAAAATGCTTTAGAAATATCTGAAGATGAAAATTTAAAAATGATCAGTGATAGTATTCAATCAATAAAAAATAAAAACAAAGAGTCAATTTTTGATGCAGAACATTTTTTTGATGGCTTTAAAGAAAATAAAGAGTTTGCATTGAATTGTATTAAAGCAGCGTATGAGGCTGGTGCAAGATGGGTTGTTCTTTGTGATACAAATGGGGGAACTCTTCCAGATGAAATTTACAATATTGTTTCAGAAGTAGTAAAAGTTATACCAGGTCAAAATGTTGGTATACATGCTCACAATGATACTGATAATGCAGTTGCAAATGCATTAGCAGCTATTAATGCTGGAGCAAGACAGATACAGGGAACGATTAACGGTTTAGGAGAAAGATGTGGAAATACTAATTTAATCTCCTTAATTCCATCTTTGGTTTTAAAAACAAAATATCAAACTAACATTTCAAAAGATAAATTAAAAAATTTAATTCACATTTCCAGAACCTTGAATGATATTCTTAACATGCCTTCAAGAAAAAATGCTCCATATGTTGGAGATCATGCTTTTTCTCATAAAGGTGGATTGCATGCATCCGCAATAGAAAAAAATTCTTCAACTTATGAACATATTGAACCAGAAATAGTTGGTAATTCTAGAAACGTCGTAATTTCTAATCAGGCAGGAAGATCTAATATATTAAATCAATTAAATAAGATTAATATTGATCTACCTAAAAATGAAATCAATAATATCTTAGAGATTATCAAGGAAAAAGAATCAGAAGGATATTCATTTGATACTGCTTTAGCTAGTTTTGAACTATTAGTAAGACGTCATCTTGGTCATTTTGAGGATTTTTATAATTTAGAAAAATTTAGAGTCACAGATGAAAGAAGATGGAATGCTAAAGGTGAAATTGTTACTGAAGCAGAGGCTACAGTTTTTTTAAAAGTTAAAGATTCAAATATGATGACAGTGGGCACTGGAAATGGTCCAGTGAATGCTATTGATAGTGCATTAAGAAAAGCTTTAATTGATTATTATCCTAATCTCAAAGATTTAAAGTTAACTGATTACAAAGTTATGATTCTTTCATCAGAAAAAGGTACTGGTGCTATCACAAGAGTTTTAATTGAATCATCTGATTCTACTAATACACATTGGACAACTATTGGCGTATCTCCAAATATTATTGATGCATCTTATAGTGCTATTTTTGATAGCATTACTTTTAAGTTATTAAATGATTTAAAGAATAAAAATTGACTCCAAAAAATCCAAGTATAATTTTAGTTAGACCCCAACTTCCTGAAAACATTGGAATGGTTGCTCGTGTTATGCACAACTTTGGTTTAAAAGATCTAATTATTGTTTCGCCAAGAGATAAATGGTTAAACAATAAATCAATAAATGCAGCAAAAAAAGCAACGAAAATTATTAACAATATTAAAGTTTATGACGATTTAGAAATTGCACTTTCTAAATTTTCTTATGTTGTGGCCACAACGAATAGAAGAAGATATTTGGAAAAAAATTCTACTAACGATTTTAAATTCATTAAAAGAAAAATTATTGTTAATAAAAAAACAGCAATACTTTTTGGTCCTGAAAATTCAGGACTTTCAAATGAGGATTTGAGATTATCTGATATTATTTTTACTATTGAAACAAGTAGTAAAAGTAATTCATTAAACCTTTCTCATGCAGTTACTGTTTTAAGTCATAAATTATTTGAATTGAATAATTTAAAAATTACTAATTCTATTTCAATTGAAAAAGATAATATTAGTAAATATCAATTATCTAAATTCTTAAATTATGTGATTGAGAAACTTGAAAATAAAAAATTTTTTACTCCAAATGAAAAAAAAGAAAGTATGAAAAATAATATTTATAGTATTTTCACAAAAATCCCTCTCACAAAGAAAGAATTGCAGACATTATGGGGAATTACTAAAAAACTTAATAAATAAGCCAAAAATTGAGTATATTAAATTTGACATAGTACTTTAAATCACTATATACGCCTGATAATAATGACAAAAAGACATAACGCTAAATACAAAATCGATAGAAGGTTAGGTGTGAACTTATGGGGGAGACCTAAAAGCCCTTTTAATAGAAGAAACTCAAAACCTGGTCAGCACGGTGTACAGGGACAAAGAAAGAAATTATCAGATTATGGAAATCAGTTATTTGCTAAGCAAAAACTTAAATTTTATTACGGTGATTTAACTGAAAGACAATTTAGGAATATTTTCAAAAAAGCTTCTAATATTAAAGGTGATACAAGTCAGATTTTAATTGAACTTTTAGAAAGAAGATTAGATGCTACAGTCTATAGAATGAAATTTGTACCTACAATTTTTTCTGCAAGACAGCTAGTTAATCATGGTCATGTAAAGGTCAATGGAAAAAGAGTTAACATTCCATCTTATAGTGTTAATGATGGAGATGAAATCTCAATAAGAGATAAAAGTAAAGAAATTAATTTAATTGTAGAATCAGTTAGTTCTCAAGAAAGAGAAATTCCAGAATACTTAGAAGTTGATGTAAAAGAGTTGAAAGGTCGTTTTTTAAGAGCACCTCTAATTCATGATGTCCCTTATCCTGTGACTATGGAGCCTAATTTAGTTATTGAGTATTATTCAAGATAATTTCTTTTTTATAACTATCATAAATATAAATTATTATTCCTATCCAAATAATTATGAATGATATTAATTTAATTTGTAAAATTTCTTCATTAAGAATAAATACTGAAGTTATAAAATGAAATGTTGGTGCTAAGTAAAATAAAACTCCAGCAAGACCTAATTGAATAAATTTTAAACCCAAATTAAAAAAAAATAATGGAAAAATCGTTACAGCTCCAGTTAAAATTAAAAATAATGATGTCTTCAAATCAATACTAAAGATACTATTTTCATTTTGCCAAAATAAATAAACTAAATATGGGATAGATATTAAAGATATTATGAAAGTCTCATATAGTAAACCAATTGAAGGATTAACATTAACTTGTTTTCTTAATAATCCATATATTGCCCATGAGGTTCCAATCCAAATTATTAGTAATGGAAATTGATTTAAATTAATAAATAAGAATAATATACCTGACAACATGAGACATACAGATACAAATTTAGGCTTATTTATTTTCTCATTTAAAAAAAAATAACCAAGAACAATACTTATCATTGGAGTAATAAAGTAACCCATTGATGCATCCTGAACTCTTTCTTGTCCTACAGAATAAATAAAACCTGCCCAGTTACCAGTAATAAGAAAAGCTGTAATTGTTAAAATAAAAATTCTTTTTCTAGATTTAAATATTTCAATAAAATCACTTATGTTTGAATTTAAAATTAATAATAAAAATAAAAAGATGAATGACCAAAAACCTCTATGAGCTACAACTTCTATAGTCTCAACGTGATTTAATTCATTAAAAAAAAGGGGTTGTGGAAGCCCCCAAAAAATTGCTGCAATACAGGAAAATATTACACCTTTAGAAAATTTATTATTTAACAAACTAGGACGGGTTTACGTCTATTCCATTTGTATTGAATAATTCTAATAATTCACCACTTTCAAACATTTCAGTTATGATATCACACCCACCTATAAATTCTTTCTTAACATAAAGCTGTGGTATGGTTGGCCAATTAGAATATATTTTAATACCTTCTCTCATTTCGTCACTCTCTAACACATTCACACTTCCAAATTTAACACCTACTTTATTTAATATTTCAACTACTCTTGCAGAAAATCCACACATTGGAAATACAGGAGTGCCCTTCATGAAAAGCATAACATCATTTGAGTTAATTTCATTTTCTATATTTTGAGATACATGGTCGTTATTATTCATTATTACTCCGATACAGTTTTTAGCTTAAGTGCGTGCAAATCACTACCCATTTTACCATTAAAAGCATCATAAACCATCTTATGTTGTTCTACTCTTGTTTTTCCAGAAAAGGATTTTGACCTCACTGTAGCACTGTAATGATCACCGTCTCCTTTAAGATCTTCAATTTCAACAGTTGCATCTGGTATAGCTTCTTTAATAAATTGTTCAATTTGTTCAACAGTCATTGGCATAGTTATAAAATAGTTCAGATATTAAAAAAAATAAAGACTATTTAATTTTATTTTTAAAAATCCAATCTATTTTCTTTAGATCGTTATCATCTTTAATGATTTTTTTGATTTCTTCTGAATTTAATTTTTTGTTTAATTCTTTATTTTTTTGTAAAACTCGAGAAAAATTCTTATTATTATTCCATGTTTCCATGGCACTTTCTTGAACAATTTTATAGGCTTCTTGTCTTTTCAATCCTTTTTCAATTAGTTTTAACATAATATTGTGAGTTCTATGTAAACCTCCAAGCATATTCAAATTTTTCAACATATTTTTTGGATAGACTTTTAAATTCTTTATAATGCCATTTAAACGACTCAGTGCAAAATCAGTTGCAATTGTAATATCTGGAGTCGTAATTCTTTCAACACTAGAATGGCTAATATCTCTCTCGTGCCAAAGAACAATATTTTCTAGTGAAGGTATTACACCACTTCTAATATAACGTGAGATACCTGTTAAGTTCTCACTTAATACTGGATTACGTTTGTGAGGCATTGCAGAAGAACCCTTTTGCTTAGTAGAAAAACTTTCTTCAACTTCTAATACCTCTGTTTTTTGTAAATTTCGAATTTCAACTGCAAACCTCTCAATTGAAGATGCTAAAATTCCTAGTACAGAGAAAAAATACGCATGCCTATCTCTTGGAATTATTTGAGTTGATACATCTTCAGAATTTAGTTGAAGTTTTTTTGCTACATAATCTTGAACTCGTGGGTCTATAGAATTAAATGTTCCAACAGGTCCAGAAATAGCACAAACAGATATTTCGTTGATCGCCTGATCAAGTCTTTCTAAATTTCTTTTAAACTCAAAATAAAAGGAAGATAATTTTAATCCAAAAGTAATAGGTTCAGCATGTATCCCATGACTTCTTCCAATCATTAATGTGTTTTTATATTTTTTAGATTTGATTTTTAAACTTTGAATACATTCTACTAAACTTTTTCTTATTATTTCAGAGGTTTGCTTAAGTTGTACAGAAAATGAAGTATCAATAATATCACTTGATGTTACACCAAAATGAAAATACTTTGATGATTCGCCAATATATTTGCTTACATTATTAATATAAGCAACAACATCATGTTTTGTTTCTTTTTCAATTTTTTCTATTTCTTTAATATTAAATTTTGCTTTATTTCTTATTTCTTTTGCTGCTTTTTTTGGAATAACGCCGAGCATTGCTTGTTTTTCTGCAATCAAACACTCAATTTCTGTCCAAATTGTAAATTTATTTTCTAATGACCAAATCTTTTCAATTTTAGGTCTATTATATCTAGGTATCATTTTTTTCTACTTATACATCCTTTATTGGAAAAGCTGTATTATTTTTAGATAATGTAAATACTTCATTTCCTTCATCTGTTATTCCAATTGTATGCTCGAATTGAGCAGATAAAGATTTATCTTTTGTTACAGCTGTCCATCCATCATTTAATATTTTTGTTTGCCATCCACCTAAATTAATCATTGGTTCAATAGTTAAAAACATTCCAGGTTCTAACATTGGTCCCTCACCTGGTTCTCCAAAGTGTAAAACACTAGGTGGTGTATGAAATTCTTTTCCAATTCCATGACCACAAAAATCTCTTACCACAGAATAACCTTTTCCTTCTGCAAGTTTCTGAATTTTATTTCCTATATCACCAATATGCTTTCCAGGTTTAGCTTCACTAATACCAATTAATAAAGATTCATAAGTTATTTTCAAAAATTCATAATTTTTTTTATTTGTCTTGCCTGCAACAAACATTCTCGAACTATCACCATGCCAACCATTTAGAATAACTGTTACATCTACATTTACTATATCACCATCAGATAGAATTTTCCTTTCAGAAGGTATTCCATGACAAACAACATGATTTACAGATGTACAAACTGATTTTGGGAAACCTTTATAATTTAAAGGAGCAGGTATTGCTTTATTTTGAATAATTTGATCATGGCATATGTCATTTATTTCTTGAGTACTTATTCCTGGAACAATCTTTTCACTTAAAGAATCTAGAACATCAGCAGCTAAAGAACCAGCCTCCCTCATGCCCTCAAAATCTTTTTTCGTATGTATTGGGATATTGTTGTTTCTCATTTAAAAAATAATTACTTACGATTAATAAATAATATATAGAAAATATCAATTAATCATATGAGTTCTTTTACTGCAGGAGTTATTGTTATTGGTGATGAAATACTTTCTGGCAGAACTCAAGATACAAACTCAAATTATATTGCAAAAAAATTATTAGAAGCTGGTATTAAGTTAGAAGAAGTTATTGTTATTCAGGATGAGAAAAAAACAATAATAGAAAATGTTTTAAAATATAGCTCAAAATATTCTTATGTTTTTACTACTGGAGGAATTGGACCAACTCATGATGATATAACTTCAGAAAGTATATCTGAAGCCTTTAATGTACAATATGAAACAAATAAAATGGCATTTGAAATTCTTGAAAATTATTATCCAAAAGGTGAATTTAATGAAAGTAGGCAAAGAATGGCCAAAATGCCATTTGGTTCTGAGCTTATTTTAAATCCAATGACTGCTGCACCAGGATTTATTGTAAAAAATATTTATGTTTTACCAGGTGTGCCAGAAATAATGCAAGTTATGTTTGAGGAATTATTGAAAAAAATTAAAAAAGGTAAACCAAAACTTGTTACAACAATTAATACTAATTTATACGAAAGTAAAATTGCAAAAAATTTAAAAAATATTCAAAAAAATTATGCAAATGCATCAATCGGTAGTTACCCATTTTTTAATCTTGCAGCTAAAACAGGCGGTGTTAACATAGTTGTTTCATCATGGGATATGAAATCTATCCAACCAATAGTTGATGATATAACTAAGATGATTGAATTAAATGGTGGAAAAAGTTCTATAGTTTGATATTAGTCAAAATTAGGCCTCGTGGTGGAATGGTAGACACAAAGGACTTAAAATCCTTGCCCTTTTGGGAGTGCCGGTTCAAGTCCGGCCGAGGCTACCAATCTCTAAATTATGTTTGCTTTTATTACTATTGGGACAAATAATTTAAAAAAATCATCTGCATTTTATAATAAAATTTTAAAACCTCTAAAAATTAAAAAAGTTTTATCTCATAATCGATATTATGGTTATGCTAAAAAAGAAACTCCTAAAAAAATAGAATTATACTTGATTAGACCTCATAACAAAAAAAAAGCAACCATAGGAAATGGTACAATGATTACTTTTAAAGCTAATTCTAAAAAAACTGTTAATGAATTTTATAAAATTGGAATTAGTATTGGAGCAAAAGATGAAGGAATGCCTGGGCCCAGACATGGTAAAGATTATTATGCATATTTAAGGGATTTAGATGGCAACAAGATTTGTATTTTTAAAAAAATTTGATCTTAAAAATTAAATTGTTCATTCAAAATTTTATCTTCAATAGAGTGTTTACTATCGAACAATACAGTGCATTTATTTTCATCTGAAGATATAATATTGACTCTACTTATATCTCTAAACTCAACATTGTCTGCAGTTACGCTAGACGAGCGTTCATCATTATTTAACACTTCAAAATCAATTTTACTAATTTCAGATAACAGAGCACCTCTCCATCTCCTTGGTCTAAAGGCACTGATTGGAGTTAATGCAAGTATGTTTGAGTCTAAAGGTAGAATGCTACCATGTGCGGATAGATTATAAGCTGTACTTCCAGCTGATGTAGATAACAAAACGCCATCACATATCAATTCTTCCATTTTTACTTTCTCATTTATTTTGATTTTAATTTTTGATGCCAAATGAGTCTGCCTCATAAGAGAAACTTCATTATATGCATATGCCTCAAAGATTTCATTATTAACACTTTGTGCAGTCATTTTTAATGGTTTAAAAGTAGATTTTTTAGCATTGGTAATCATGTCATTTAAATTTTCATTACTAAGATTATTCATTAAAAAACCAATTGAACCAAAGTTTATTCCAAAAAATGGTTTGTTTAGTTTATTAAAATTATGAAGTGATTTTAAAAGTAATCCATCGCCTCCAATTGGAATAATGTAATCGGCATCTTCCACAGAATTTTGTCCAAATAATTCTATTAGTTTTTTTTCTGTATTTTTTGCATCAGGATTGTTTGATGATAAAAAATGAAATTTCATTATCCACCTGTTACGTTCATATGTCTTTTCATATATTTATTAATTTTTTTTCCAATCATAAAATCATGTTGTTTTGGTTTGATATTAAGAGCAAACTTAATCTTTTCTTTTATATAATCATCACTATAATCTTTTCTCATTATTTCTCTAAAATCAACAAAGTCATTCTGACCAAGGCACATGAAAAGTTTACCAGTGCTCGATATTCTTACTCTATTGCAAGAGGCACAAAAATTATTTGTTAAAGGACTTATAAACCCAATTTTATTAGAAACTAAATCACTAGTATAAAATCTTGCTGGACCTCCAGTACTATAATCAATTTTACAAAAATTATATATTTTGTCTAGTTTTGAAAAAGTATCAGATAATGAGATAAACTGATATTCTCTTGATATATCTGTTTCTTCCATTGGCATTACTTCGATAAATGTAAGATCAATTTTTTTATCACTAGTCCAATTTATTAATTCTTCAATTTCATTTTCATTAAAATCTTTAATTACTACAGTATTAATTTTAATTTTTATGTTGTTATCAAGTGCTTCATTAATTCCATCAAAAACTTTTTCAATATTTCCAAATCTTGTTATTTTATTATATTTTTCAGGATTAATTGTATCTATAGAAACATTAATCCTATTAATACCATTTAGCTTCAGTAGTTTTGCATATTTTTTTAATAATGTACCATTTGTAGTCAGTGTTATTTCCTTTAGATTTGTTTTTTCTTTTTTCGTATTAAGTTTTGCAATTAATTTTATAATATCATTTCTTACCAAAGGCTCACCCCCAGTTAATCTAATTTTTTCAACTCCGAGTTCTATAAAGTTGTCACATAATCTTTCAATTTCTTCTAAAGTGAGTATGTCTTTTCGAGGGAGAAATTGCATTTTTTCTTTCATACAATAAACACATCTCAGATCACATCTATCTGTAACAGATACTCTTAGATAATTTACTTTTCTTAAATACTGATCAATTAGTTGCATTTATATTAATTATTTTTAATTCAACTTCTCTAGGGTTAATAGTTTTTTTTCCAACATTTTCAAAATTAATTGTAACGATATTATTAATACATGATTGTACTTGACCAATTCCCCATTCTTTTTCTTTACTGACATTTACAACAAAAGTACCTGGTGTAAGATCACCTATATAAAAATCTGACATTTAAAAAAATTAACTAATTCTTTTTTCTGCTTTTTCATGCATTTCTTGAGCTTCTAAACTCAATGTTGCAACTGGTCTTGCTTCTAATCTTTTGATACTAATTGGATCACCTGTTTCATCACAATAACCATATGAACCATCTTCAATTCTTTGAAGGGCGGCATCAATTTTATTAATTAGCTTTCTTTCTCTATCTCTAGTTCTAAGTTCGAAAGATCTATCTATTTCTTCAGATGCTCTATCAGTTATGTCGGGTTTTGCTTCATTCTCATTCTGAAGATTATTTAAAGTTTGAGATGACTCCTTGAGTAAATCTTTTTTCCAACTTACTAATTTTTGCCTAAAATATTCTTTCATTTTGGCATTCATGAATTTTTCTTTCTGAGTTGGTTTGTAATTTTTGGGTAATTTAGTCATAATTTTAAAACGTTGCTGATTTATCAAATGATTTTATTTATTCAAGATATAATGAAATTTTATTATTTAAAAATAATTATTATTTATCAATAAGTTAATTAATCTTTTATAAAAGAACAAAAATAGAACTTTTAAAAATAGAACAAAACGTGTACAAGTAAACATGATTTGCAAGAATCTTAATAAAAACATAGGAAATTAATGGAGAAATGTAATGTCTCAAGCTAAATTAAAAGTAGTAAATAACGAAAATTCAATGGATAAAGAAAACAGAAGTAAATCTCTAGAAGCCGCTGTAAGCCTAATAGAGAAAAATTATGGAAAAGGCTCAATAATGAAATTGGGTTCTAAAACAAACGTAGATATTGAAGCAATATCTACCGGTTCATTAGGGCTTGATATAGCTCTTGGTATTGGAGGAGTTCCAAAGGGTAGAATTATTGAAATTTATGGGCCTGAAAGCTCTGGTAAAACTACTTTAGCTACTCATATTGTTGCAGAGTCACAAAAACAAGGCGGTAATTGCGCATTTATAGATGCAGAGCATGCTTTAGACCCAGCATATGCAAAGAAATTAGGTGTAAATTTGGAAGAATTATTAATTTCTCAGCCTGATACAGGAGAACAAGGTTTAGAAATTGCTGATTCTTTGATTAAATCTGGAGGTATTGATGTGCTAATTATTGATTCAGTTGCGGCACTTGTACCAAGAGCTGAATTAGAAGGCGATATGGGAGATTCATTACCTGGCTTGCAAGCAAGATTGATGAGTCAGGCTTTAAGAAAACTCACAAGTTCTATCGCTCAATCAAACACTCTAGTTGTATTCATAAATCAACTTAGAATGAAAATTGGCGTTATGTTTGGTAGTCCTGAGACAACTACAGGCGGTAATGCTTTAAAATTTTATTCTTCCGTAAGAATGGACATTAGAAGAATTGGAGCAATTAAAGATAAAGATGAAATCATTGGAAATCAAACTAGAGTAAAGATAGTTAAAAATAAAGTTGCGCCTCCATTCAAAGTTGTTGAATTTGATATAATGTACGGAGAGGGTATATCTAAATTAGGCGAATTAGTTGATTTAGGTGTTAAAGCAGAAATTATTGATAAATCTGGATCATGGTTTGCATACAAAAATACTAAAATAGGACAAGGTAGAGAAAACGTTAAAAACTTTCTTAACGACAATCCAACTATAGCTAAAGAAATTGAAAATCAAATTCTCCAAAATGCTGGAATAGTTGAAAAAGCTATGATGGAAGGAAAAGTAGAGAATAAAGAAAAAGAAAAAGAAAAAGAAGCTGAAGAAATAAAAGAATAGTAAATATTATTTTTGTTTAGCGCCTATTTCAAAATAGGCGCTTTTTTATTTAGACAATAGAGTTTTCAAGTTATAATACCTTTTCATGAATTCAAATCAGATTAGGTCAACATTTCTCAATTATTTTAAAAAAAATGGACATGAGGTTATTCATTCTAGCTCTCTAGTGCCAGATAATGATCCTACTCTAATGTTTGCTAACTCTGGAATGGTACAATTTAAAAATATTTTTACAGGTAAAGAGACAAGAGATTATAAAAGAGCGACTACTGCTCAGAAATGTGTAAGAGCAGGTGGTAAGCATAATGATTTAGAAAATGTAGGATACACGACAAGACACCATACTTTTTTTGAAATGTTAGGTAATTTCTCTTTTGGAGATTATTTTAAAGAGTTTGCCATAGAACTAGCATGGAATCTAATTACTAAAGAATATGCAATAAATAAAGATAGATTATTAGTAACTGTTTATTCTGATGATCAGGAAGCTTTTGATTTATGGAAAAAAATAGCTGGATTGTCTGAAAATAAAATAATTAAAATAAGTACTTCTGATAATTTTTGGTCAATGGGTGAAACTGGTCCCTGCGGTCCATGTTCTGAAATATTTTATGATCATGGTGATAAATACGAAGGAGGTCCTCCAGGTTCTCCAAACGAAGATGGTGATAGATTTATAGAAATATGGAATTTAGTATTTATGCAATATGAGCAAATATCTAAATCTGAGAGAATAAACCTACCAAAACCCTCAATAGATACTGGAATGGGATTAGAGAGAATGACAGCTCTACTAGATGGTTCTAATGATAATTATTCAACAGATTTATTTCAACCAATTATAAATGAATCAACAAAACTATGTGGTGATGAAAGTTCAATAACAAATCCTAGCCACAGAGTAATTGCAGATCACTTAAAATCTTCCTCTTTTTTAATTGCTGATGGAGTAATGCCTTCAAATGAAGGTAGAGGATACGTCTTACGAAGAATAATGAGAAGGGGAATGCGACACGCTCATTCTTTAGGTAATAAAGAGCCTGTATTTCATAAGCTATTTCCTATTTTTTTAGATGGAATTAAAAATTCATATCCTGAATTAGATAGAGCAAAAGAACTCATTACTAATACGCTAATGAATGAAGAAACTAAATTTAAGGAAACTGTTGAAAAAGGAATAAAAATATTAGATGAGGAAATTTCTAACTCAACAAATATATTTAATGGAGAGGTAGCATTTAAATTATACGACACCTATGGATTTCCCTTAGATTTAACACAAGATTATTTGAAAAGTAAAAATATTGAAGTCGATATTAAAACATTTGAACAAAAAATGTTAGATCAAAAGGAAAGAGCGAGACAAAGCTGGAAAGGTACAGGAGACATAGAGGATGAAGGCATTTGGTTTGAAATAACTTCTAAAATAGAGCCAACAGAATTTTTAGGATATTCTGATATGGAAGCTGATTGTAAAATTATTTCAATCATATCAGATAGTAAGTCAGTAGATAAAATTAAAAAAGATCAAGAAGCAATTATTATATTAAATCAAACACCTTTTTATGGAGAAAGTGGTGGTCAGGTGGGTGATCAGGGTTTTTTTGAAAATGATAACTTTAAGTTTGAAATTATGAATACTACAAAAATATTTGGAAACTATTTTCTTCACAAAGGTAAAGTAATTAATGGTGAATGCAAAATTGAAGATACCATTAAAGCAAGCATTAATACGGTGAATAGAGAATTTATTAAATATAATCATTCTTCTACTCATTTATTACATGCTGCACTAAGAAAAATACTGGGCAAGCATGTCACGCAGAAGGGCTCACTTGTAAATTCAGAAAAACTTAGATTTGATTTTAGTCATAATAATCCAATTGAAAAAGATCAACTCATGAATATTGAAGAAATTGTAAATGATCAAATTCAAAAAAATGGAATTGTTGAAATTAAAATTGTGGATCAAAAAAAAGCTATTGAAGAAGGTGCGATGGCATTGTTTGGAGAAAAATATAGCGATGAAGTAAGAGTAGTAACAATGGGTCAAGAAAATGAATCATTCTTTTCAAAAGAATTATGCGGAGGAACTCATGTAGTTAAATTAGGGGAAATAAGTAAATTTAAAATAACTAATCAATCTAGTGTTGCGTCTGGAATAAGAAGAATAGAGGCTGTATCTAATGTTGCAGTAGACAAATATATTAAAGAAATAGAAAGAAATTTATTTGAAAAAAATAAAAACCAAGATAATCAAATTGAAGATTTAAAGAATAAAATTAAAAAGATTAATGCTGATTATAATTTTAAAAATCAATCTGAAGACAAAGGTTTGTTAATTAAAGAATTAATTCAGATACACGAAAAATTAAAACAAAATATGTCTATATCAAAAAATATTGATAATATTGTTGTAAAAAAAATCAAAGAATTAAATTTCATATACTTGATTGCTGAAGACTACCCTAATAAATCTTTGAAAACATTTATTGATGAGCAAAAAAAACAATATAACAAAAATAGTGTTTCGTTAATAATTTCAAATAATAATAACAAACTATCTATAGTGCTAGGAGTTACTGAAGATATTACAGACCTTTTTGATGCTTCAAAAGAAATAAGAGAAATTTCGATTATTCTAGGTGGCAAGGGTGGGGGTGGTAGAAAAGATCTTGCTCAAGGAGGAGGATCAGATGTTAGTCAAATTAATGAAAGTGTAAAATACGTAGAAGATAAATTAAACTCTATTAGTTAATTTGAAAATTGTTTTTTATTGCGCTTAAAAAATCTTGAGTGTTTAACCATTTCTGATCTTTGTTAATTAATATTGCCAGATCTTTTGTCATTTCACCACTTTCTACAGTTTTGATACACGTTTCTTCTAATTTTTTAGCAAAATTTATTAATTCATTATTACCATCAAATTCTCCTCTAAAACTTAAACCTCTTGTCCAAGCAAAGATTGATGCAATAGGATTAGTTGAAGTTTCTATACCTTTCTGATGATTTCTATAATGTCTTGTAACAGTTCCATGTGCTGCTTCAGCTTCTACTGTTTTACCATCTGGGGTCATTAACACACTTGTCATTAAACCTAGTGATCCAAATCCTTGAGCAACAGAATCTGATTGAACATCTCCATCATAATTTTTACAAGCCCAAATAAAATTACCTTCCCATTTTAAAGCTGAGGCCACCATATCATCGATTAATCTATGCTCATAAACTATGTCTTTTTCTTTAAACTTATTTTTAAATTCAGTATCAAATACATCCTGAAATAAATCTTTAAATCTTCCATCGTAGACTTTTAAAATAGTATTTTTAGTAGAAAGGTAAACTGGCCAACCAAGGTTAAGTCCATAATTAAAACAAGCTCTAGCAAAGTCTTTAATTGAATTATCTAAATTATACATTGATAGGGCCACACCAGGTTTTTCAAATTCATATACATCTTTTGTAAATCCTTCAGATCCATCTTTAGGTTCAAAAACCATTTTAAGAGTTCCTGGTTTATTAATTAATGTGTCAGTCGCTCTATATTGATCACCAAAGGCATGTCTAGCAACTACAATTGGATGATTCCAGTTCGTAATTATTCTTGGAACATTTTTGCATATAATTGGCTGTCTAAATATTGTTCCTCCCAGTATATTTCTTATTGTTCCATTGGGAGAACGCCACATTTGTTTTAATTTGAATTCCTCTACTCGATTTTCATCAGGAGTAATTGTTGCACATTTTATTCCTACACCATATTTTTTCACCGCCTCGGCAGCATCTATTGTGATTTGATCATTTGTCTCATCTCTTTTAATCACTCCAAGATCAAAATATTTGATGTCTATATCAATATATGGCAAAATTAATTGTTCTTTGATGTACTCCCAGATGATTCTGGTCATTTCATCTCCATCCATTTCAACTACAGGGTTTTTAACTTTTATTTTTGCCATTTAATTAATATATTTTTTAATTGATCAACCGTATCTATAATGTGAAAACTGTTTTGTAAATTTTTATTTGAAAAATTTTCATCTTCAAAAAATTTAAATTGCTGAAATAGATTATCCCAGAAATTATTTTTATTAAAAAATATTATTGGCTTATTATGAATCCCCATTACTTTCCAAGATACAACTTCTACTATTTCTTCTAAAGTACCTGTTCCTCCAGGTAATGCTAAATACGCATCACCTAACTCAAATAGTAACTTTTTTCTTTCAGACATATTATCCACTATTTTTAATTCATCTATATTTTCAAAAATTATTTCTCTCTCAGATAAAAAATTTGGAATAACTCCCGTAACTATATTTTTATATTTTTTTGCTGTCTTAGCAACCACACCCATAATACCAACTTTTGCCCCACCGTAGACAATATTTATTTTAAATGATGATATTAATTTGCTAATTTCTTCTGCATCTTGATAATATTTATTACTTAATTTATCTGAAGATGAGCAATAGACAGTAATAGATTTAATAGTCATAAATTTAATGTTTATTAGAAAAAATTTAACTAGAAATTTTATTCTTATACCAATTCTTAATGTTTTCTCTAAACATTAATGCTGATGGTGTTACTACTAATGTCAGAAATGTAGCAAAAAGTAGTCCAAACACTATAGCTGTTGATAATTGAACCCACCACTGGGTATCTGGCGAACCTCTGGTTATTTCTCTAGATATGAAGTCAACATTTGTCATTGTAACCATTGGTAATAATCCTAGTACTGTTGTAGTTGTTGTAAGTAAAACTGGTCTCAGTCTCTGTGCCCCTGTTTTGATAATGGCTTCTCTAATACTAGATGTTTTAGTCTTTAAAAAATCAAATGTATCAATTAATATAATATTATTATTTACAACTATTCCAGCAAGAGCAATTACCCCAACTCCTGACATAACAATACCAAATGGCTGTGCTGTTACCATTAGACCTATAAAAACACCAGCTGTGGACATTACTACTGCAAAAAGAATTAAGAATGCACTATAAAAACTATTAAACTGCAATAGAAGTATCATTAGCATTAAAAATAAAGCTACACCAAAAGCTCCTGTTAAAAATTCTTGAGCTTCTTTTTGATCTTCATTTTCTCCAATAAGTTCAGCCCTTACTTTGTTATCTAATTCATAACGAGGTAAATCTAAAGTTCTTCCTCTCCAAGACGGAGCAGTATCTGAAATTCCTAATACGTACTCAAGTTCTTTTACTTTTCCGTCAGGATAAGTTCCAGGCTCTACATCTGCCTGAATATTTATAGCATTTTTTGAATCTACTCTAATTATATTTCCTGTTCTGCTATTTGGAACAATTTCTACAAAATTGGATATTGGAACTAAACCATTTGAAGTAGTTACTCTTAAGTTATCAATTCTATCCAATGTTCTTCCTTCGTTTGGATAACGAAGATAAAGTGGTATACTTTCATTACTATCATCAGGTCTATATTCACCAAGTTTAAGACCGTTTGTTGCAAGTTTAATTACATTACCAATTGATGTAATGTTAGCTCCAAACTTAGAAGCTTGTTTTCTATCTACATTAATTTCCCATTCTATCCCAGGTGCTGGTAAATTATCTTCTACATTCATTAACTTTGGATAACTATCCATGAATTTTTTAAGCTTAATTCCTTCAGCTATTAAAAGTTGCTTATTATCACTGGTTAATTTAATGTTAATTGGTTTACCTTCACCAGGACCACCTTGTTGTTCTCTTGACTCTACTTTAATCCCATTGATGCTTTTTGTGGCTTCCAAAATTTCTGCAAGAATTACTTTTGATTTTCTTCTTTTATCCCAATCTGTATATTCCAAACTTATTGATCCAATAAAGTCTTCTGATGCCTCTGATTGTTCACTTACATTTCCACTTAAAGAATAAATATTTTTAAATTCTTGTCTTTCCGATTGAAGCTTTAAAATAATATTCTCAACTCTTGATACATAATCTTTTTTTTCTTCAACTGAGAGATTACCTCTTGCAAAGACTACGATTTTTGCAAGATCTGGCTCAACATCTGGGAAAAATTCTACACCTTCTCCAACTTTAGTATAGGTGTAGTTTACAGCAACTAATATTACTAAAGCACTAATCATCACCTTTAAAGGATGAAATAATAAGAAGTTTAATACTTTTGCATAAAATCCAACAAAACCAGTTACGTTTAAAACAGGTTCATTTGATTCTGAAGATAAGATTTTTGCATTTTTAGAAACTAATTTATCTGTAGAATTTACATTTTCTGAAATTTTATAAACTCTTGGTATAATTCTTATAAATACAAATATAAATAAAGCGAAGCTCAGTAAATATTTTCCTATTGTTATAAATAAACTAAATCTTTCAAGATTTAATAATCCAAATCCATAAGATAATATATTGTAAAAAATTAATGATATTAGTAATGGTACAATAAATTGGAGAAGTATTCTTGAAACAGTATTTAAAATAGATCCTAAAACTGGGACAAACAGTAGTGCCATAAACAAAGAAGAAATAAGAACACATATAAGTGTTATTGGTAAATATTTCATAAATTCACCAGCTATACCAGGCCAGAATATTAAAGGTAGAAAAGCTGCCAGGGTAGTTGCAGTCGATGATATAATTGGTAGTGACATTTTTTTTGATGCATTTGCGAAAGCATCTTTTACACCAAGTCCTTCTTTCATTTTTCTATCTGCATATTCAACAACAACAATTGCTCCATCGACTAATAGTCCTACAGATAAAATTAGAGCAAATAATACAACAATATTAATAGTAAAACCCATTACAGAAAGAGCTAATAAACCTGATAAAAACGATCCTGGAATAGATACACCAACTAATAAACCAGACCTAACTCCTAATGCTCCTAAAATAATAATTAAAACAAGGATTATTGCTGCTATGACATTGTTTTGCAGACTATTTAACATAGTTTTAATTCCTTTTGATTGATCATTGCCAAAAGAAATTTCAACATTTTCAGGAAAACTTTTAGCAGTAATTGCAGTTATTCTTTTTACTTCTTCAATAGTATTAATAATATTTTCTCCAATTCTTTTAGAAACATCAATAGTTATTGAATTAGATCCATTTACATTTGCATAAGATTGCCTATCTTCAAATGTTCTTTTAACTTCAGCAATATCCCTGAAAGTAATAACTGAATCTCCGTTAGTTTTAACAGGAGTATTTAATACATCTTCAATAGTTTCGTATAAACCTGGAACTTTAATATCAAAACTTCCGTCACCAGTGTCTTGACCACCAGCAGATACCATTTTATTATTTTCTCTAACAATATTAATAAGACTCTCAAGATTGATACCATAGCTATCAACTGCAGTTGGATTAATTAGTATGTCAACTTGTTCATTTCTTTTACCGCCTATTTTAGCTTCTAAAACACTAGGAATTGTTTCTATATCATCTTGCAAAATATCAGCTAAATCTTGAAGTGTTCTATTAGGCACATCCCCACTTAAAGAAATAGAAAGGATAGGAAACGTACTTATATTTACTTCGTTAACTGTTGGTTCATCTGCTTCACTAGGTAGATCACCCTTGGCTCTATCAACTTTATCCCTAATATCAACCATAGCTTGATCAGAGTCAAAACCAGCATCAAATTCTAATAAAACATTGCCTCCGCCTGAATAAGCTGTTGATCTTACTTCTCTTACTCCTTCAACAGTTTTAACTTCGTCTTCAATTGGTTTAACTAAAAGCCTTTCAGAGTCTTGTGCAGAAATACCATTTTGACTTAGTGAAATATAAACTATTGGTATGCTTACATCAGGAGATGATTCTTTAGGCATTGTGATATAAGTAGATGAGCCTGAAAAAATTATAAAAATAAGTATTCCCATGAAAACTCGGGAATGGCTAATTGCATAGTCTATAATATTTATTTTCATTTAGATTAGTTTATTATTTCACCAATACTTATATATTCTTGACCACTTACAATTAAATTTACTTTCTCGGGTAATCCAGAAACCCACATGCCGTCTATTGTATCCTTAATTGTTTTGGTTGGATAGAATGTAACCTTATTATCATTATCTACAGCTTTAACACCTACGGTCCCATCGTCTAATAAAGTTAGTATAGAAGGTGGTATTTTGTGAGCTTTAAGTTCTGAACCTTTGATAATAATTTTAGTTGTTATTCCACTTTTATAAGAGAGATCTTTGTTATCAGCTTCAATCGTAATTTCGAATGTTCTAGTACTAGTTTCGGCTGATGGAGAAATAAAAGATATTATTCCATTTTTTTTAATACCATTACTATCTTCAATTAAAGCTTTAGTACCAACACTCACTTTATTTACATCAAATTCAGATAAATAACCTTCAATCTTGATAGGGTCTAAATCAATTATAGTAAATAGGGGAGTACCAATTGAGATAAATTCAGTTTCCTCAACCATCTTTTCTGAAATAATTCCATCAAATGGTGCTTTGATAGTAGTTTTTTCTATATCTAGTTTTATATTCTTTAAAATTGATTTTACATTTGAAATTTGAGCCTCAAGGTTTGCTAAGGTAGATTCAAATTTTATTTTAATATCTTCTCTATCCGCTTGAGCATTGGCAAGATTAAAAGATGCTAAACTTAATTTTGATTTTGAACTTAAACCTTTATCGATAAGTTGTTTTGCAGATGCATACTCAATTTCATACAATTCAATTCGCTCAACATTTTGTCTAAGAAGATTATCTCTATTTTTTTCATTTAAAATTAGTTCTTTATTAAGTCTTTCTAAATCTTTTTTTGCACTAGAAAGTTTTTCATTTCTATCCTCTAGTGAGATTGTAATCATTTTAGCATTTTGAGATACTCTATCTCCTCTTGCAAATTCAATATTATCTATGTTGCCAGATGTTTCAGATTTAACATCAATTTTTTTATTATGAATAGTTTGACCTTGTAATTCAATAGATTGATCAATTAAACTGGAAGTAAATACCTTTGTTTCAACAGAAAATGTAAATTCTTCATTATCATTATTTTTTGTATCTTGTGAATTTGAAGTTTCTGTTTCAGTGCTAGTTTCTGTATTATCATCTTGCGCAACAACATTATTTGTAAATTGACCAGAACCGATCCACCCAACAACAGCGGCAAGTATTATGAAGGCTATAAATATTGATCTTTTCA
The DNA here is from genome assembly GCA_902623585.1 of uncultured Alphaproteobacteria bacterium. Classification (GTDB taxonomy): domain Bacteria; phylum Pseudomonadota; class Alphaproteobacteria; order HIMB59; genus CACPNW01. Next base: position 47,415 of record CACNUO010000005.1, read on the forward strand.
TTAAATACCGTACATGTCATATATATTAAAGTTACTAAAAAACAATTTTTTGTTAGCTTTATTATCTTTTATGAAATCAAAAAACTGGGTTAATAGACAAAAAAATGATCAGTTTGTAAAGAAAGCTAAACAGTTAGGGTATATAAATCGAGCTGCGTTTAAACTAGAAGAGATTGAGCAAAAATATAAAATAATTGAACATTCTAAAGAAATACTAGAACTTGGATCTTCTCCAGGAGGTTGGACTCAGGTCATCTTAAATTACAATTCAAAAACTAGTATAACCTGTTTTGATTTATTAGATATGAAAATGAATAATCAACGTATAGCTTTCTATAGAGAGGATTTTTTAAAATTTAATTTTACTAATTTAAAAAATAAATTTGATTTGGTTTTATCAGATGTAGCTCCTAATACAACTGGTCATCAATCAACAGATCATCTCAGGATAAGTCAATTAATATATGAAGTTATAGACAGATTAGAAATAATATTAAAAAAACAAGGATCATTTATATTCAAAATTTGGAAGGGAGAGGAAGAAAAGGAAATTATAAAGATGCTTAAAAAAATTTTTGATAAAGTTGAGTATTTTAAGCCAAAATCATCAAGACAAGAATCAAGTGAAATATTTATAATATCAAGAGGATTTAGATTGCATGAAGAGTAAATTAGAAACTATTTTAATTGTAGATTATGGATCTCAATACACACAATTAATAGCTAGAAGAATAAGAGAGTTAGAAGTCTTTTGTCTTGTCTATCCTTTTAATAAAATTACGAAAAAAATTTTAAATGAAATCAAACCATCGGCATTTATATTATCTGGAGGACCTAGATCAGTACTCGACAAAAATGCCCCAAAATTAAATCAAGAAATTTTAAAAATGAAAAAACCAGTTTTAGCAATTTGCTATGGTATGCAATTAGTAACTAAAAATTTGAAAGGTGTAGTAAAACGTTCTAAGCATAGAGAGTATGGTCACACTATTATAAATATTAAGAAAAAATCACTTTTATTTAAAGGAATAAACAAACGAAAAATCAAAGTATGGATGTCTCATGGAGATAATATCAATAAAATACCAAAACTTTTTTCAATAACATCTTTATCAAACAATAAAATTATTTCATCAATTGAAAATAATAAAAATAAAATTTATTGCCTTCAATTTCATCCTGAGGTCTATCATACAGATTTTGGTTCAAAAATAATTAATAATTTTATTTTAAATATTGTAAATATAAAAAATAAATTCAAAATTCAAAAATTTATTGAAAATAAAGTATCAGAATTAAAAAATGAAATTAAGAATAAAAAAATAATCTGTGGTTTATCTGGAGGTGTAGATTCCACAGTGACTGCATATTTATTAAGTAAAGCCGTTAACAAAAATGTTTATTGTATTTTTGTTGATCACGGTCTTCTAAGAAAAAATGAAGCTAACGAAGTGTCAAAAATATTTTCCAAAAAATTTGGCAAAAACTTTACTAAAATAAATGCTTCTAATATTTTTTTAAAAAATTTAAAAAATGTTTCTGATCCAGAGAAAAAAAGAAAAATTATTGGCAATACATTTATAGAAGTTTTTGATAAAGCAGCTAAAAAAATATCAAATGTAGATTATTTAGGGCAGGGGACTCTTTATCCAGATATTATAGAAAGTATTCCATTTTTTGGTGGTCCAACAGCTAAAATCAAAAGTCACCATAATGTTGGGGGTTTACCAAAAAAAATGAAATTAAAAATTGTGGAGCCATTAAGAGAATTATTTAAAGATGAGGTAAGAAATGTTGGAAGGCAACTAAAAATAGATAAACATTTACTTTTAAGACATCCTTTCCCAGGTCCAGGTTTAGCAATCCGCATACCTGGGGTAATTGATAAAAAAAAGATCTTAATTCTTCAAGAGGCAGATCATATTTTTATAGAGTATCTAAAAGAGAAAAATCTTTATAATAAAATTTGGCAAGCTTTTGTTGTTCTTTTACCAGTAAAATCAGTAGGTGTTATGGGGGATGAAAGAACATATAATTACTCTGTTTCACTTAGAGCTATTACTTCAGTGGATGGAATGACAGCGGATTTTTATATGTTTACAAATAATCAATTAAAAGAAATATCATCTCGTATAATTAATAATGTTAAAGGTATTAACAGAGTATTATATGACTTTACATCTAAACCTCCTGGAACCATTGAGTGGGAATAATATAAATAATTGATTTTGTTATATTTTTAAATTTAAGATTTATGTATGCATTTTAAGAATTACTAAATTGCCGATATCGTATTATTAAAACAACACTTTTAAACTAACCTCAGATTTAAATTAGGAGGTATAATCAAATGAAAATATTTTTAATATTTATTACTTCAGTTCTCTTATCTTTCAATAGTTTTGCAAATACTAAAATATCTTTTGCTTTAGATTGGAAATTTGAAGGACCAAGTGCACCTTATTTCTACGCAATAGATAAAGGATATTTTGGTGAAGAACATTTAGAAGTTGAAATATCTGCGGGTAAAGGATCCTTAGATGCAATTCCAAAGGTAGCTACGGGAGCTTTTCCTATTGGCTTTGCAGATATAAACAGTTTAATCAAATTCTTAGATCAAAATCCTGGAGCGCCAGTTATGGCAGTTATGATGGTTTATGATAAACCTCCATTTGCAATTGCTGGAAGAAAAAGTCTTGGTGTTACAACTCCATCTGATTTAGAGGGAAAAATTCTTGGTGCGCCACCACCTGATGGTGCATGGGCACAATTCCCGCCATTTGCTTCTGCAAATAATATCAATGTTGATAATATAACAGTGGAGCCGGTAGGTTTCCCAACAAGAGAACCGATGTTAGCTGAAAAAAACGTTGATGCTATAACAGGGTTTTCATTTTCAATGTTTTTAAATTTAGTTCGTCTTGGTGTTCCTGAGGATGATATATCAATTATGTTGATGGCAAACTATGGATTAGAATTATATGGTAATGCCATAATAGTTAACACTGATTACGCAGATGCAAATCCTGAAATAGTAAAAGGTTTTTTAAAAGCTGTATCTAAAGGATGGGCTGATGCTATGAAAAATCCTGAAGACGCGGTGAAGAGTATGGTTGAAAGAAATCCAGCTGCTGATTTAGCTTTAGAAACAAGAAGATTGGTACTAGCAATAGAAGGAAATGTTAATACTGATTATGTAAAAGAAAACGGTATGGGTAATATTGACATAGCAAGAATGGAAAAAGCTTTAGGACAGTTAGCAGAAACATACGAATTCTCATCTGATCCAAAGATTTCATCATTTTTTACTGATAAATATTTACCTTAATATTTTTTTATGGGGTAGACTATTTCTACCCCATATACTAATCATAATTTATGCATATCAATATTGAAAAGGTTTCTCATCAATATGAAACTAAACAAGGTATGCTTCCTGTTTTAAAGGATCTTTCCCTATCAATTAAAAGAAAAGGTTTTACTGCTATAGTTGGACCTTCAGGTTGTGGAAAATCTACAATAACTAGATTAGTCAGTGGATTAATTAAACCAACTCAAGGTAGTATTTTTATTTCAAATAAAAAAATTACATCCCCACTTTCTACTGTAGGAATGGCCTTTCAAAATCCAGTTTTGTTAGAATGGAGAAATGTAATTAAAAATATAATTCTTCCACTTGAGATAGTATCAAAAAATATGACTTATAATCAAAAGAGATTGAATGCATTAGATCTACTTAAATTAGTGGGACTAGAAGAATTTGAAAATAATTTACCATCTGAATTATCTGGTGGGATGAAACAAAGAGTTTCACTTTGTAGATCTCTAGTTCATAATCCAGAAGTATTAATTTTAGATGAACCTTTTGCAGCTCTAGATGCATTTACAAAAGAAGATTTGTGGGACGTTATGCACAAATTAAAAAAAGAAAGAGACTTCACATGTATTTTAATAACTCATGATTTAAGAGAAGCTGTTTATTTAGCTGATCAAGTAATTGTTTTATCCGGAAGACCAGCTTCATTACAATACGATGTCAAAACTAATTTTAATGAAGAAAAAAAAATCTCTGATTTATATTCATCAGAAGTTTCACAATTACTTGCAACACTTAGAAATCAAATCGAAATAGCTCAGAATAAAAATGATTAGAATCAATAATTTTATTATACCTTTATTTAGCCTTATAATTTTTTGTTTGTTATGGGAGTTGTTGGTTTGGTATAATAATTGGCCAAATTATAAAATGGCTTCCCCTTCAGATTTATGGCCAGCATTTTGGAAATTTAAACATCTCTTTTTAATCTACGGTTGGGAAACTTTTTGGAGAACCGTTTTAGGATTAATATTATCAGTTTTAGTAGGATTAATTTTAGGTATTTTGATGGGGTTTTCAAAAACTATAAGAATAGGCTTATATCCAATCCTTGTTGGTTTTAATGCTATTCCTAAAGCAACAGTAGTCCCAGTAATTGCATTAATATTTGTCGGTATGCACAATATGAATACAATTATAATTGTAATTCTTATTTCATTTTTCCCCATCTGTGTTTCAATTTCGATTGGATTGTCAACTTTGGAAAAAGAATATGAAGACATACTATTATCTTTAGGTGCAAATAAATTTGAGATTTTTTATAAAATTGCTTTACCAAAAACATTACCAGAATTTTTTGGAGCTTTAAAAGTATCAACAACACTCGCCTTTATTGGAACTAATTTGATGGAGATTATTGAGCCACATGGAAAAGGATTAGGACATTTGTTTGATAGTGGCAAAATTAGTGCAGATTATCCATTAATGTTTGCAGTATTGATCACCTTGGCTGTTATGGGAATATTTTTATATTATATTGTAGTTTATCTTGAAAATATTTTTGCTGGTTGGGCCATTAGAAAATAAAGTTTAGAAAGATAAAGTTTAATTATATAAATTGTTAATTAAATTTTTTAAATTTAATTTACTAACTTAAAAATATTTCGATTTAAAGATGATATCAGTGCATCTAAACTTTCAAATTTCTTGTTTTGATTTTTTGATTTTAAATTATAAAAAATTTTTCTTTTTTTTCTCTCTAGTGATTTATTTAGTATGCATTCTGGAGCTGCTAGACTATGTTTAAATATATAAAAAAATGCATTATTTTTATTAAAATCAATAGCATAGTCTTTCCATTCTCCATTAGAAACTCCCTTAGAATAAAGATTTAGGATTTTGGCTAGTTCATCTTTGGAAAAGTAGAGATTGTGATTGTTAGTTGAAGCACTAGATGTTACTAAGCCCATAAATTAAGAATATAACAAATTTTTATGCCTGTAAATGCTCCAAATGATAATTTAGATGTACTAGCACCATCATTTAATCTTAAAAATATTGATGATGAAATGGTATTTTTAGATAATGCAAAAGGATTAAATGGTACTGTTATTGCTTTTATCTGTAATCATTGTCCATATGTTAAAGCAATTGCAAGCAGATTAAAAAAAGATGCTGATGAGTTACTAGAGCACTCAATAAATACAATTGCCATTATGTCTAATGATGTAATTAACTATCCTGATGATTCATTTGATAATATGAAAATTTTCTCTGAAAAATATAAATTTAATTTTCCATATCTTTATGATGAAACACAAGAAGTGGCAAAAAATTATAATGCTGTTTGTACTCCAGATTTTTTCGGTTTTGATAAAGATCTTAAATTAAAATATAGAGGTAGAATAGACTCAGGTGCAATGAATGCAAATCAAAATTCAAATATTGAAAGAGATCTTTTTAATGCAATGATTAAAATCAAAAATGAGGGAGTAGGGCCAACTAATCAAATGAATAGTATTGGTTGTTCGATAAAATGGAAATAGTATGAATCAAGAGAATAAAAATCAAAATTTATTTAAAAAAATACAAAATTTTATTTTTAAAAACTATATACAATTAATAATTTCATTAGTAATTTTGCTAATTATATTTATTGGTTTGCAAACTTATAATTATTTTAAAATTCAAGATATTAAAAAGTCTAGTATAAGTTTTTTTGATATTATCCAAGAAAATCAAAATGATTTAAGTAGTTTAGAAAACTTAATTGACGATGATAATATTTTTTCTATTTTATCAAAATTAAAATTAATTCAGCAAAATAATAAAAATAAAAACTTTAGCTACTCTAATGAATTGTATAAAGAATTACTAGCTTCATCAAATTTAGATGATCTGTATAAATCGGCTATTGCTGCAAATGCTTCATACACAATGATTAATGCATCTTATGAAGACAATACTAATAATTATTTAAATGATATATTAATTTATCTAAATAATATTAACGATGAGTTGGATAGTTATTTTTCTATTAAAAAAGAATTAGAATATTTATTAATCGTTACAGAAATTGATCTTTATAAATTAGAATATAGTAATTCAAAAGCTTTGAATAAATATAATGAAATATTTAATTCAAGTTTGATTTCTGCCTCTACAAAAGAAAGAGTGAAAAAGATTCATGAGTTTCAGCTTTATAAGTAGAATATCGATATATTTATCTTTCATATTTATTTTTTCATGTCAGGATACAATTTCATCATTAAGAAATAATGAAAATATAGATTCTGTTGATTACATATTTAAATTAGAAACAGAAGAATATTTAGATTTTAGTTTTTTTGAACAGTATGAAGATGATGTAATTGATAATTATACATATGTAGCATCTGATTATAATTTTTTAAATAAAGATCTAGCTGTTTTAAAAGTTAACAATCATGAAGCAAAATACAACAATATTCACCCAATAAATGTAATATATCTTGAAGAAAGTCTATATTCTATCAATAAAAATGGGGAGCTTCTGAAGTTTGATTCAAATAATGGAAAGCTAATTGAAAAAATTAATTTTAATTTAGATCAAGAAAAGAAAGTACCTATTTCTTTTTCTCTTTATAAAAATGATTTTATTATTGCTTTTACGTCAGGAGATGTAATTAGAATTAATAAATTAGGCCAAGTTATCTGGTTGTTTGAAAATCAAAATTTTTTGAATACTCCAGTCAAAATATTTGATGATAATATAATAATATTATATCCAGAAAAAATAGTCTTCTTATCAATTTTAAGTGGAGAAATAATTTATGAGAAAGTTTTTAAATCAAGTAATATAATTCAATCATCTGGAGGTAAGATCGAGAATTATTTTAATATTGCTTTCTTTATACTCCCAAATAGTGAATTTAATTCTTTAGATACGTATTTATTTGAGGAACATAATTTAAATTTTGATAATTTTGAGCTTAATACCTCACTAAATAATTTAAAGGATCAAATACATCTTTACAAAAATTTTCTAGTTTATTTTGATAATGGAAATATTATTCATACTTACGACATAAATAAAAGTAAGTTTGTATTAAGTGATTTTAGAATAAAAAAATCATCTTCAGCTATATTGTTTAATAATTCACTTATTTCTAAAAATGAAAATTTTGTTGAATTTTATAATATTCAGAACGGAAATTTATTCTCAAGAATTAATATTAATAAAATACTAAATAAAAAATCAAAAATAATAAATTCTTTAATAATAAATAAAAATTTGCATTTATTTACAGACAATGGTGAAATAATAATTTTTGATCAAAATCTTGAAATTCAAGAAACGGTTAATCTTAAAATTAAAAACATTAATAAAGTTTATAATTATCAAAATAAAATTTTTATAAGTACTGAAAAAGGTATTACTTACATTTATTAAAATGAATATATTAATTTTAGGCATGCCAAATGTAGGCAAAACATCACTTTATAATTTAATTACAAAAAAAAATAATAATATAATTCATGATACCATTGGTACAACAAGAGATTGGCACGTATCACCTCTTAAATCAAATAGAAATATTGATGTATATGATACACCAGGAATAATTAATCAAAAAAGTTTAGTAACAAAGAGTGTCAATAATATAATAAGGAAAATAGATATTTTTGTTTATGTTATTGACTACAAAGCTGAGAATTATTTTATAGATAAAGAATTGATTAATGAATTAAGAAAATTTAATAAGGAAATACTAGTTATTATCAATAAAGATGATAATTTTAAACAGGATAAAAAAATTGACAACCTTGGAATAAAGAATGTTTATTTTATCTCATGTTCACATAATATAGGCATTCAAGGCTTTTTAGATTTTTTATCAGAATATGATGTTAAAGATAATAAGCTAATAAATTACGATTTTTCTTTAGGGTTATTTGGAAAAACGAATGTAGGGAAAAGTACTCTCTTAAACAAATTAGTAGGATTTGAGCGATCAATTGTTAGTAATCAACCAAAAACTACAACTGATATTGTTTCTTCTTCATATAATTTTAAAGGTAATATTTATTCAATTAAAGATACTGCAGGTTTAATAAAAAAAAATAAAATTGATAAAAATAGTCTTGATTTTTATGTCAGTAAAAAAACCTTATCAATTATTAATGAAATTAATTTAAATATTTTCCTTATTGATATTGAACAAGGCTTTGATACTCAATCAAAAAAAATATTTAATTTAATTTATCAAAAATCTAATATTTTATTATTTATAATTAATAAAACTGATTTAGTTAAAAAAAATAAAAAGAAAGTAATTAATGATTTAATTAAGGATATTAATTATGAATTTTCTCAATCTAAAAATATAATTATTTTACCAATCTCAACACTAAATAAAAAAGATATTTTATTTTTAAAAAATAAGATTCGTGAACTTATTTTAGAAATAAATAAAAATATATCAACTTCACAAATTAATAAGTGGTTAAATCATGTTGTTGAAAATAATTCTCACCCAAGAATAAATGGAAAGGAAGTTAAATTTAAATATGGCACTCAGGTATCAAACAATCCTTTAACAATAAAAATTTTTTCAAATTTTTCTAAAGAAATATCTAATTCATATAGAAGATATTTACTTAATCATTTTTATAATTTCTTTAAAATTAAAAGTAGAAATTTAAAAATTTTATTTTCTAAATCTAAGAACCCTTATGATTAGCAATTATTGATTTGTACTCGTATAACTCTCAATAATATTATTATTATATTCAGAAATTTGCATGAGAATATTTGAATTTTCTACAAAAAATAAATGAAAATTTTTCAATATCTCAACATCATTATTATCAGTTAAATACAATATACTACTGTAAGTTATATATGAAAATAGTATGCCATATAAGATCCCAAAAAATTTATCAAATATCACTCCTAAAATTTGTTTATCTAAGTCACTATTTAAAAATTTTCTTATTCTTTTTAATATAAATAAACTAATTAAGAAAATTATTGGTATTGAAATAATTATACTAATAACGCTTACAAACTGTTCAAATCTTTGTAAAAAATTAATATTTAAAAGTTGTTCACTTAAAAAATCTGAAAGATATTGATAGCTATATATGGTTACAAATACAGAACCAACCCATGTTAATAGCCCTAATATAGAATTAATAAATCCTTTCCAGAAACTAAAAATAACAATTACTGCAGTTAAAATTAATACTACATAATCAAAAAATATTAATTCAAAGTTTAAAAAAGTCATTTTTGATATTTCAATATTGATGGTAAAGTAATTAGTACTCCTATCATAGCAAATATCATTGCTAAACTAGTAAATAGACCAAAATAAACTGTAGGAACAAAGTTTGATACACAAAGAGTGAGGAACCCTGCAGTTATTGCAATAGATGTAATTAAAACCGCATTACCTACAGTTAAATGTGTTTTTTCAATTGTTTCACTATGATTTCTACCCAACTTTAGATTTTCCTTGTAACGATAGATATAATGTATTGTGTTATCAACGGCTATACCAATTGATATTGCTGCAATTGTAATTGTCATTATATCAAGTGGTATTTTAAGTAAACCAATTAAACCTAGAATATAAGTTGCGGCAAAAATATTCGGAATTATTCCAATTATACTTAATTTTAAAGATCTAAATAATATTATAAACATTATAAAAATAGCTAAAATTACAAACCCTAAGGATTTTATTTGTGAGTTAAATAAAGATTTTAACATGTTATTATACAATACTAATAGGCCGTTAACTTTAAATTCTTCCAAGTTATCAAATTCATTCATTAAAAAAGAATTAATGTCATTAATAAGATCATTTCTTTTAATATCACTCGAATCTTTGACTCTTGTAGAAATTTTTATCATGTTTTTTTCAACATTTAGATAAGGATCAATTAAATCAGTTTTATAATCAATAGGTATTTCATTATATAATACTGATAATTCAAACATTGACAAATCACTTTTGTTTATTTGATTTGCAGTGTCTATAAGTGAATAAATTGAATTAACTTTCCCAATTTCTATTCTACTTTCTAAATATTGATGAACAAATTTGATTGTTTCAATTTTTTCATTTGTGAACCAAATATTATTTTCTTCTCCAAATAGATCTTCTGAAAAAAAATCATCTTCAATTTCTAAATCATCTTCTTGTTCAGCTTTTATTGTTGTATCAATTATTTGGTCATCATTTTTGAATTTAAGAATAATATCTAATGGTGTAGTTCCGCCTAATTCATTATCTATAAGAAACATTCCTTTATAAATTTCTGTATTTTTTTTAAAATATTTTATAAATGAGTTTTCAACATTCAGATTGGTAATTCCATATATCGATATGAAAAATATTATAATATTTAATCCAAGAATATATTTACTATTCTTATATGCAAAAGGATAAAAAGATTTTAAAAAATTCAAATTTAGAGAATAGCTTTTTTCCTCCTTTGAAAAGAAAGAAACAATTAAAGGTAAAATTACAAATGATGAAATTAAAATTATTAATAATGCTATTATCATTATAATTCCAAAATCAATTACAGGTTTAATATCTGATATTACTAATGATACAAAAGCAACAATTGTAGTTAAAAAGGTATAAAAACATGGCCAAAACATCATTCTAAAATTTTCAATAATATTTATATCCCTTTGTAAATAATTATTCATTATATGAACATTCATAGAAATAGATAAAACAAACATTAAAGATAAGAAGTTTGCTGAAACTGCTGTAATTTCAAAATTAATAAATCCAGCTAATCCTATTGACAAATAAACTGCACTAATTGACGTAAATAAAATAGCAAATACCCATTTGACTCTTCTAAGAATTATGAAAAGAATTAAAATTATAATTAAAAGAACTATTATGCTGAATATTAAAATATCATTTTTTACATAAGAAATAACATCGCTTGATATCATTTCTACCCCACCTAAATAGTAGGTAAAATCTTGATTGCTATTAGCAATAATATTTCTTATTTTTTTAATTAATTCATTTCTCTCTTTGTCTATTTCTGTTTTTATGCTGTAATATTTTCCTTGAGATAGGTATAAGTTTTTGTTTTCTTTAAGATCAAGCGCTTTATTGTTTTCATTAAGGAAAATTACAATAGAACTTATATTTTTATTCTCATTAATAATTTGATCACTATAGATAGGACTTTTTGCAAACTCATTTAAAACATCTTTAATTTCTAAATTGGTATCCATTATAGTTTCATAATTATCATTTGCTAAATCTAAAAGGTTAGTATTATTTAAAAGCAGAATAGGGGCTTTATTAATATTAAAAACAGAATAAATCTCTGGTAATGCCGATAATTCTTTGCTTATCTTTTCTATTTCAGTTAAAAATAATTTATCTATTTTATCATTACCTTTTATAGCTATTACAAGACTATTTTTTGTAGGAAATAAATCTTGATAATAAGAAAAATATTTAAAATCTATATCTCCTTGTGATACTAGACTATCAGAGGAAGCATCTATTCTAAAATCTTTAATATAAAAACTGGAAAAAAATAAAGATAGGATAATAAAAATAAATAAAATAAATTTTAATTTTTTACTCATAGTTTCTATACACTCTATTACCAATAGAAGTCAAAACTTCGTATGATATAGTTTTACATTTTTTAGCAAATTTATCTACTTTGTGTTCATCATTAATAATATCTACGTACATTCCTACTTTCAAATCATGACTACATTTTGATATATCTATTGTAAATGAATCCATTGAAATTCTTCCAATAATCTTAAATCTATCTTTTTTAAAATAAACAAAACCTTTATTGCTAAGTGATCTAGGAATTCCATCCTCGTAACCAATACCAATTGTTGCAACTTTTGTTTTAGTTTTTGTTTTGAATGTACGATTATATCCAATATATTGATTTTTTTGTAAATCTTTGATTTGGATTATCTTGCCTTTTAAATTGATTACATTTTTAATTTTTTTTTCTAATTGTTTATTTTCATAACAACCATAAATACCAATACCAGGCCTAATCATATCGTATAAATATGTTTTATTCAGAATTGAGCCATGAGCATTAGCTAAACTAAATTTAACACCTTTATTTTTTTGATTAGCAAAAGTACTAAAAAGTTTTTTTTGTTTAATGTTGTATTTTATTTTATATTCATCAGAACTCGACAAATGACTAATTATTAGTTTAATATTATGATTTTTTAGATCTAACTTTTTTACATCTTTAAATGAAATGCCTAGTCTATTTATGCCCGTATCTATATGAATAGCGTAATCTATTTTAGTATTCTTTATTCTATTATATTCATCAATAGTATTTACTACAGGTATTAAATTTGCATTTGTAAATTTATGCAATTTATAATTTTGTAATCCATTAAGAACATATATTTTTATTAATTTATTTTTATTATTTAATTTTAATCCTTCACTTAATGTAGCAACAAAAAAATGTTTACAACCTTGATTTAATAAAAGATTATAAATTCTCTTATCTCCTAACCCATAAGCATTAGCTTTTATTGTTGGAGCTACAATAAGGTTCTTTTTGAGTTTTTTAAAAAAATTATAATTATAAATTAAGTTTTTTGTATTTATGTTTAGGATACCAGTTTCATTAATCACTCAATAATATTATCATAATCTTTCGTAGTTAAGTCACTGAATTTTGTATAATTTGCGTCAAAATGCATCTTTATTGAGCCAATCGGACCATGTCTTTGCTTTGCAATAATAATTTCAGCTTTATTGTAATTATCATTAGTTAACTGCTGCCATCTAGATACTCTCTCATTATATTTTAAATCATCCTCTTCAGATTTTCTTATTGGTTCTAATCTCTCAAGATAATAACTCTCTCTATAAATGAACATTACAACATCTGAGTCTTGCTCTATAGTTCCACTTTCTCTTAAATCAGATAATTGTGGCCTTTTATCTTCTCTCTGCTCAACTTGTCTTGAAAGTTGAGATAAAGCAATAATAGGAATATTCAATTCTTTTGCTATAGATTTTAAGCCTCTTGTAATTTCAGATATTTCTTGAACTCTGCCATCGTTTTTGTTGTTAGACGATGAAGACATTAGTTGTAAATAATCGATAATAATTAAATTAATATCGTGCAATCTTTTTAATCTTCTCGCCCTTGATCTTAATATTGGAATAGTAAGTACAGGATTATCATCAATAATTAAATTTAAATTTTCTAACTCAGTTGAAGTTTTTGCAATTTTATTAAAATCATTTTTATTCAATTCTGCTTTTCGCATTTTGTCTCCAGAAATTTTTGTTTGTTCAGCTAAAATTCTAGTTGCTAATTGCTCAGAAGACATTTCTAAAGAAAAAAATGCTACTTTTCCTCCATCGATAATTTTTTTATTTTCAAATTCATCTTTTTCTTCTTGATATTTGATAGCACAGTTAAAGGCTATATTTGTACCTAATGCAGTTTTGCCCATTGAAGGCCTTCCAGCAATAATTATTAAATCTGATTTGTGCAAGCCACCTAATTTATTATCTAAATCTTTAAAACCTGTTGGGACGCCTGCTATTTTGCCATCTCTTTTATAAGCTTCACTAATTATGTCAACAGCGCCTTGTAATGCATTGCTAAAATTTATAAATGACCTTTCAGAATTTCCAGTTTGAGACAAATTGTAAAGATCATTCTCAGCATTTTCTATAAGATTTTCAGCTAATTTGTCATTATTTGAACTTGTTTCATTAATAATGTTTCTAGCTATTCCAACTAAATTTCTTTTGACATATAGGTCATAGATAATTTTTCCATAGTTGTATGCATTTTGTGTAGAAGGTGCACTATCTTTGATTTGATTTAAAAAGTTAACTTTATTAATGTTATTATTGTCTTCTGGAAGATAATTTTTTAAAGTTATGGGCGAAACTAGAATATTTCTATCCAGTAAGCTTTTGATAGTTGAAAAAATGACTTTATTTGTTTCGTCTACAAATTGGTTTTCATTAACAAAATCTGATACTCTTTCATAATTTCTATTATCCCATAATATACAGCCAATAAGAGCTAGCTCAGCTTCAGTATTTGAAAAATTATTATCATCATTTCCCTTATTTTGATTAGTATTTATTAGCTCAACTGACATTAATACTAATTAAACTATCTAGAAATAATCAACAACTGTAAGAGAAAAAATATAGTTAATAAGATATTAATAGTGTGAATAAATTAGTTTTTGCCTACTATAATTAAAAATTCTTCGCTAATATCCTCATAGGGATTAATTTCTATTGTGTGTTCACCTATCGATTTTATTTGATTTCTAATAATAATATCGTCTGATTTAACCTTAAGTTTATTTTCTGATAAATAATCAACTATCTCTTTTTTTGAGATTGAGCCATAAAGTTGACCTTTTTCATCTGCTTCTCTATTGAAAAGTAACTTTATTTTTTTTATGTCTTCAACTAGCTTTTTTGCTTCTATTAATTTAGTTTCTTCGTTTTTCTTTATTTCATCTTTTATTCTTTCATAATACTCAGTATTCTTTTTGTTTTCTCTAAGTGCCATATTATTTGGAAAAAGATAATTTCTAGCAAAACCAGGTTTTACAGATACAGTATCTCCTATCTTTCCTAATTTTTTTATAGTTGTTGTTAGTATGACTTTCATTGTGAATATGATTTATTTGTATATGAAATTAGTGATAAAAAACGTGCTCTTTTAATTGCTTTTGATAATTCTTTCTGTTTTTTTTTCGATACACCTGTTATTCTGCTTGGTATAATTTTACCTTTCTCAGTAATGTATCGAGAAATGAGTCTAATATCTTTATAATCAATTTTAGGTGATCCTGGCTGACTAAAAGGACAAAACTTTTTCTTATTTTCAAATGGAGAATTTGATTTTTCTTCTCTTTTTGCTTTAAATTTATTTTTTTTCATAATTTAATTTAGTTGGAAGTTCTTGATGTTCGTTTACTTTTATAAATATATATCGTAATAAATTTTCAGATTGATTTAATTCTTTATTTAAATCTTTTAAAATTTTGCCAGAAGCTTCAATCTGAAAAAAATTATAAAAAGCTTTTTTGAATTTGTTAATATTGTAACTTAAATCCCTTAAACCCCAATTTTCCTCATTAATGATTTCTGCAGATTGAGATATAAGTTTTGCTTTAAAATTGTCTATTTCTGTTTTTAGATTACTTGTAGATAGCTCAGGATTAAATATTAAAACTACTTCAAACTTATTCATATAACTCCACGGTTTATCTTATAATTGTTATTATAAGAGAAGTTGAACTTGCATATATTAAAATTTTAAAATAAATCAAGCTTAAATGACAACTATTGTATTTCCAGGACAAGGAAGCCAAAATGTAGGCATGGGTAGGGATTTTAATGATAATTTTGAAATTGCCAAATTAGCATATGAGGAGATAGAGGATCATAGTCAAATCAATTTAAGAAAAATAATATTTGAAAATGAAGGAAAGAAATTAGATTTAACTCAGTTTACACAAATATGTATTTTTGCAACTTCATATGTGATTTTCAAAACTTATTTAAGTGAAACGGATCTTAAATTAAATAATATTAATATTATGATGGGACACTCTCTTGGAGAATATACGGCTTTAGCTTGTAGTAATAAAATTAGCCTTAAGGAGTGCTCTATGATTCTTAAAATAAGAGGTGAATTAATGAATAATGCAGTTATAGACGTTGATACTGGAATGGCTGCATTGATTGGCAAAGATTCAAATTATATTCAAAAAATTATTAATGATAATAATTTAGATATTGAAATAGCTAATGACAATTCTCCATTTCAAATTGTTATATCAGGTGAAAAAAAAGAATTGAATAAAAGCAAAGATTTATTTTTAAATATGGGTATAAAAAAATTTGTAGTATTAAATGTTTCTGCGGCTTTTCATAGTAGGTTTATGAATCATGCGCAGGAAAAGTTAAGTGAACCTATTAATTTATTAAATTTTGTTGAAAACAAAATTAGTATTATTTCAAATTATGATGCAAATATCTATAATGATATAGTATCAATAAAAAAAAATTTACAGTTACAAATGGCAAATAGAGTAAGATGGACTGAAAGTATAAAAAAATTAGAAGAAATTGGAGAAAAAGATATCTTAGAATTTGGCCCAGGTAAAGTACTAGGTGGTTTAATAAATAGAATATCAAAAAATTTTTATATTAAATCAATTAATACAATTGAGGATTTATAAAAATGAATGAAATAAAAAAAATATTTATCACAGGTGCTTCAGGGGGTATTGGTTCAGCAATTTGTAAAAAATTTATAGACAAAAATTTTACTCTAGTTTTAACAGCTTCATCAGATGAAAAAGTTGAAAAATTAAAAGATATTTATGGTGATAATAATTTTTATTATAAAATTAACTTAGCTGACTCCGAAATTCTCGACACTTGCTTAAAAGAAGTTGCAAAAAATCATAAAGATATATCTGTTATTGTTAATAATGCCGGTGTAACAGAAGATAATTTGATATTTAGAATGAAAAATGAGCAATGGAATAAAGTTATTCAAACAAATCTCAATTCTAATTATCAAATAATTAAATCTTTATTGCCTAATATGTTATCTAAAAAATATGGAAAGATAATCGGCATATCATCAATTGTTGGTTCTACTGGCAATCCAGGACAAGCAAACTATGTTGCTTCAAAATCAGGTATGATTGGCCTATATAAATCAATTGCTTCTGAAGTTGCAAAAAGAAATATAAATGTAAACATTATTTCACCAGGATTTATTTCCACTGCTATGACTGAAAATTTAAGTAGTGAACAAAAAGAAAGTTACCTTTCCAGAATACCAATGTCTAGATTTGGTAAGCCAGAAGATATTGCTAATTTGGTATATTTTTTAGCTACAGATGATTCATCGTATATAACAGGTCAAAACTTTCACGTTAATGGTGGAATGTTGATGGTTTAATTGGTTGACATACATTGAAATAATAATCTAAAAGCAACTATAAGGAGAAAAATATGAGTGATATTCAAGATCAGGTAAAAAAAATTGTTGTAGATCATTTGGGAATTGATGAATCAAAAGTTGTTCCTGAAGCAAAATTTATAGATGATTTAGGTGCGGATAGCCTAGATACTGTTGAACTGGTTATGGCATTTGAAGAAAAATTTGGTATTGAAATACCTGATGATGCTGCTGAAACTATTCAAACAGTTCAAAACGCAATAGACTACATAGAAAATAAAAAATAAAACTCAATAATTAAAATTATGAGAAGAGTTGCAGTAACTGGAATGGGTTTACTTACTACTCTAGGGAATAATTTAGAAATTTCATGGAATAATTTAATTAATTGTAAATCTGGAATTAAGCAAATTAGTCATTTTGATGTTTCAGAGTTACCTTCCAAAATTGCTGGTTATATTAACAATAATCCTGATGATGAAAATTATTTTAATAAATCATTATTTTTGGAACCTAAAGATCTTAAGAGGAACGATAGATTTATACAATACGGACTTTTAGCTGCAAAAATGGCGATAGAGGATGCAGGATTAATAAATTTAACTGATGAAGAAAAACTAAGAGTAGGAGTTTCAGTTGGCTCAGGTATTGGCGGCCTTGAAACTATTTATAATGGATCCTTAACTATAAATAGTAAAGAAAATAAAAAACTATCTCCATTTTTTATTCCTTCTTCTTTAGTAAATCTTTTATCAGGGCAAATTTCTATCAAATATGGTTATAAAGGTCCAAATCATTCAGTTGTTACCGCTTGCGCAACAGGTGCCCATTCTATTGGAGACTCTGGTGAATTTATTAAAAGAGGTGCAGCAGATGTTATGATTGCAGGAGGTTCTGAGGCCGCTGTTTGTAAATTGGGTATTGCAGGTTTTTGTGCAGCAAGAAGTTTAAGTACATCTTACAATGATAGGCCCAATGAAGCATCAAGACCTTGGGACAAGGATAGGGATGGTTTTGTTATGGGTGAAGGATCAGGAATAATTGTTTTAGAAGAAATGGAACATGCAAAAAGAAGAGGTGCAAATATTTATGCAGAATTAGTAGGATATGGTATGTCAGGTGACGCCCATCATATCACCTCACCATCTGAGGATGGTGATGGAGGTTTTAGAGCTATGAAAGAAGCTTTAACTATGGCTAAAATCCCTTCTGAACATGTAAATTATATCAACGCACATGGAACATCTACCAAAAAAGGTGACGAAATTGAGCTAAATGCAATACAAAAATTATTTAAACACAATATTTTTGTAAGCTCAACTAAATCATCGATAGGCCATCTTTTGGGAGCAGCTGGAAGTGTCGAATCAATTTTTTCAATTATGTCTATAAATAAAAAAATTTTACCAGCTACTTTAAATTTACAGAATCCAATTGAAACTAGCAATGTAAATTTAATTCCAATTACACCATTGGAAAAAAAAATTAATTATGCATTGAGCAATTCTTTTGGTTTTGGGGGGACAAATACTGCATTATTATTTAAAAGTATTTAGTTTAATAATAGTTACCTCCCTAATTATAACTTTTTTATATGCTTTCTATGTTTTAAATAGAAATCTTGATATCTCAGATAAATTAATTACTATAAAAAAAGGTGAAAGAATTGAAAGTTTTTTAAATCAAAATATTAATAATCTTTTAAGATTAGAATTACTTATTTTAAAAATTTATTATAAAACATCTAATGTACTATTAAATAAATTTATCCATTTTGGAGAGTTTTATATTGAACAAGATATATCTGCATTAAAGTTATTAGAAATTATTTCCAATCCAAGTAATGTTATTAATAGAATTACTATTGTTGAAGGATGGACGAATAAACAACTGAACTTTGAGTTATCAAAGTTTTTTAAAAAAACTAAAGATATTGCTTATGAAGATATAATAGCAGATACTTATTTTTTAGAAAAAAATTCTGACTTTAAAAATTTTAATAAAAATTTAATTACAATAAAATCAAAATATATGAATAATTTTAAAGATAATATTGTTTATAAAAAATTTACAGAAAATGAAATAATGACGATTGGTTCATTATTAGAGAAGGAAGGATTAGATATTGAAGATAAAAAGAAAATATCTTCAGTAATTTTTAATAGACTAAATAAAAAAATGAAACTTCAAATTGATGCAACTGTAATTTATGCACTAACTAAAGGTGAATATAATATGAAAAGAAAATTACTTTTAAAAGACTTAAAAATAGATCATCCATACAATACATATATTTATAATGGATTACCACCAAAACCTATTTCGTATGTGGGTAAGGAAACATTGGATATAATATTTGAAAATTATAAAACTGATTTTTTGTTTTATTTTTTTAATAAATCTTTAAATAGACACATATTTTCAAAAACATATGAAGAACATAGAAAAAAATTAAATGATTATAGGAATAAAAAATAAATTAATAATTATTTCTTCCCCATCAGGTGCAGGAAAAACAACACTTTGTAAACTATTGATAAAAAAAATGAAGAATATTAATCTTTCAATTTCCTATACATCTAGAAGTAAAAGATTAAATGAAATTAATGGGAAAGATTATTTTTTTGTATCTAGAAAAAAATTTGAGTCTTTAAAAAAACAGAATTTTTTTATTGAAACTGCTAAAAATTTTAATAATTTATATGGATCTCCTCTTAAAAATATAAATAAATCTATTAAAAAAAATCATCATATTTTATTTGACATAGATTGGAAAGGCGCAAGAAAGATCAGAAGAAATTATAATAAAGAAAATATTTTAGATTTCTTTATACTTCCTCCATCAAAATCAGAACTTAAAAGAAGATTAAAAAAAAGAGGAAGAGACAATAATGAGGAAATTAATCTTAGACTATCTTATGCAATTAATGAAATGAAACATTATAAAGAATATAAATATGTTCTAATTAACGATAATGTAAAAAATACGGTCAATGACATTAAAAGAATTATAGAATATAATGATTTAATAAGTGAGAAAAAAAATATACTTAAATCCAAATTAAATAAAATTATAAATCCATAGTAATTCTTCTATTGTTAATTGATTGACTCTTTTATTAAGAATGTAGTTATCAGTTTTTTCTAAATTGAGATTTTTATAAATTTTCTTTCTAACATTTTTAAATATTAAATCTGAAAAAAAAAGAGCTTTTTTAATATCAATATTTTCTTTTTTAAATTTAAATTTTACAACGGTAGATTTTACTTTAGGTTGAGGAACAAAAACTTTTGGTGATACTTCAAAATATCTAAAATAAAATGCCATAATTTTTGTTAAAAATTTATATTTATTCATTTTTTTTATATTATAGTCAAATTTTTCAGCAACCTCTTTTTGTATCATAAATACCATTTCTAAAATATTTTTATTATAGGTAAATAGATATAAAATTATTTTAGTACTAATATTGTATGGTAAATTAGAAATAATAATTAAATTTTCAAATTTATTTAAATTAAACTTAAGAATATCACCTTCTATAATTGTTACTTTTTTATTATCCGAATATTTTTTTTGTAAAAGAGTAATTAAAGATTTATCTTTTTCAATAATATATAATTTTTTTGGTTCATTCTCTAAAATGTTATCAGTCATAAATCCATAACCTGGGCCAATTTCTAATACAATCATGTTTTTTAATTGAGTTAGATTGGTAATTTTTTTTGAAATATTTTTATCTTTTAAAAAATTTTGACTAAGAGACTTTTTTGCTTTTATCATTAATCTTTTTATTTTTGTCAATCTTCTTAATCAAATTGTAACAATTTAATAATGATAGATCAGAAATTTTTTTAGACCCTACTAAATTATAGGCTGTTCCATGATCTGGCGAAACTCTAATAATACTTAAATTTCCAGTATAATTAATACCAGAAAATTGACTTATATATTTAAAAGGTATTAAAGCTTGATCATGGTACATAAAAATAAAACAATCATATTCTTTTAAATTATTATTAATTAACATACTATCTGGAGACTTAGGTCCATCAATTAAAATTTTTATTTTTCTTAATTTTTTAATTACTGGTGCAATAAAATCTATTTCTTCTTTGCCAATATTACCATTCTCACCCGCATGAGGATTTAAACCTGAAATAATTAATTTTGGTTTCTTGATATTAAAATCAATTTTTAACGTTTTTGTTAAGTTTTTTATTTGATTATATAGTAATTTTTTATTTGATATTATTTTAGAAATATTATTTACTGCTATATGGGTAGTTAATGGTGAAATAATTATTTTTTCATGATATAATATCATGTTAGAATATTCTTTATTATCAATATTTTGAAAATATTCAGTGTGTCCTATAAAATTTTTATCAATTTTTTGTTTTATTATATCTTTCCTAATAGGGAGAGTTATTACTCCAATACAAATTTTTTTTTTACAAAATTTGTAAGCAAACTTAAGCGATT